>CANMLD010000057.1 GCA_947498315.1 Pseudomonadota bacterium
TCAGGGCAATGTCACTGCATGGACGTTGCCCTTGTTCTACGGTGAAGCACGGCTCCGGCTCGAGAGCGGCCGAGTCTCACTCAGTAGCGATGGGGCGCTCGCCGACCGTATCGCCAGTGCCAAGGCTGGGACGTGGCTCGCGGGCAACCCGGCGGCAACGTGGCTCGCCCAAGACGGCGTCGTACTCATCGGCGCCATGGACATGGGCCAGATCGCGCTGGCGCTCGCTGATAGCTACAAAGAGAGTGCGCGCTCTGCGCCTGCCATCGACCTGGGCTCGGACCCGGCAGAGCAGAAGTTCCAGAGATCAATCGCGAAGGTCGAGGCCGACCTCGCCAAGTTGGAGGCAAAGTATTCGGGATCGCGACAGGCGTTCCTAGCCCAGGTCGCTAGGCTCATCGGGTCCACCTCGCTCGCGGCGACGAAGACCCCCGCGGGCCTCTCGCTCTCGGGTGGCCATGTCGTCGGCGGCAAGACGATGCAAGCCACTATCGACGGCATCATGGCCGCGATTGTGAAGGGCGAGAAGGAAAAAAGGGGTTTTTGGGAGAGAATTGGCAAGCTGTCGAGGAAGAAGCGGAGCCTCTGGGACGCGCGCGAAAAGTCTCGACAGTCAAACTAGCGTCGGCGTTACGAGCCGCCGAACCGGCCCCACCGGCGCCACACACGCCAGGTCGTCATGGACCACCCGATTCAAACGCGTGCTCACTGGGATGGCCTCAAAGACCCGGTCGTACGGGGATTCGACCAGCGCCCTAACCGCACTCTCCCGTGTCACTTGCGGGGCGAGCCACGCGGCGACGTTCTCTCGGGGGACTAGGACGGGCATGCGGTCGTGGACGAAAGCCATGGCGGGCGGGGCCGCCTGAGTCAAGATGACGACCTCGGCGCCACGTTCCGTTGGGCGCCAGATCCCCGCGAGACCCATGAGCTCGCCGCTCTCGGGCCTGAGGAGCACCGGCGCTTTGGGGGAGCCGGTCCACTCGTACCAGCCATCTGCCGGCACGACGCAGCGCTGGTTCGAGAGCTCGAAGGCGAAGGTGCGTAGTTTGCCGGCGGTCTCGAAGCGAGCGTTGATGGTGGCGCTCGGCTTGTCGAGGAGCTTCCAGCCCCAGTTGCCGTGAACTCCGCTGGCGCGGCGGCCACCCTTACGCAGGATGGTGAGGGTGGGCTGTCCCGGTGCGGCGTTCCACCGCGCGGGCGCCTCGGGGAGGTCGGCGAGCTCGAAGAAGCGAGCGATGAGCTCGCTTGACGTGTTGATGGTGAAACGACCACACATCGTCAGCTCATAACCAACTCGATTCCGAGGGCTGCTGCCGGCGGAGCCGGCGCGTCGCTTAGAGCTGCCCCGGGGCTATCAGCGCTCAGCAGTCGGCGGTCAGCTCCGGCCCCGGCCGGCCGACGTGGCATCTCACTGCGGAGAGCCACGGACGTTGCCTGGCTGAACGCTCGTGACTGGCTCGATGTCCGGGGCTGCTGCCGGCGTGCCGGCGCGGCGCTCAGTGCTGCTTCTGAGCGCTCAGCGATCAGCGTTCGGCGGTCAGCTCCGGCCCAGCCAGCCGGCCGACGTGTCTCGCACGGCGCGGCGCTTCCCTGGCCTTGCCGGGCTGACCGCTGACCGCTGACCGCTGATAGCCCGGCGTCAGCTCCGGCTGAAGCCGGCGACGCCGGCGCTGGGGCTGAGTGCTGAAGGCTGAGAGCTTGCGTTAGCTCCGGCCGAAGCCGGCACCCGCCGGCGCTGGAGCTGACCGCCGTTCTCACTCGCCGGACCGCTCCCGGAGCTCGCTCTCGAGCATTCGCTGCATTCGGTCTAGGCCTGCCTCCGACGCCTTCGACCACTCCTCGGTACCGCCGAGTCGGTCGTTCATCTGAAGCGCGCGTTGGTAGATGTCGACGGCCCTCTCGACCATCGGCTTCACGTACTTCTTGAGCTCGTCGAAGTAGATGCCCCGGTCGGTCTCGTCCATGTCGGCGGGGATCTCCGCTTTCATCATGTCCTCGACCATCGCTTCGTAGAGCTCGCCCAGCCGAAAGCCGGCGCCCACCGACCATGGTTTGGTCGACAGGCGTATGGCCTGTAGATACGCGGTCTGCGCCTTGAGAAAGAAGCTCGATTTGTCGCTGAGGTCACGCTCCATCGACTCGACCGGGAGCCGGAACTGGATGGACCGAAAGAGCTCTCGGTACATCTCGCCGATCACGAACTGCGCCCGCGCAACCCAGGGGTTGCTTTTGAGCGAGGGGACGCCGGGATTTTTGCGATGTTCATCGAGGGCGAGGTCGAGCTCCCGCTCCGCTTGCGCCCAATCACCCATCCGGTGAAACGCCAACCCAAGACGGATGCGCGCTTCGACGCGGTCACGGACGTTCAGGCTCTTTCGTGTGAGCACCTGCCGCATGACCCCTCTAACGTCCTGCCAGCGCCCGAGCCCTTCGTAACAAGTACCGATCTGGCACAAGGCGTCGAAGCGGTCCTCGTCGTCGGCTAGCTGCTCACGCGCGTCGGCGAGCACGCTGAGCGCCTCGTCGAAGCGCTGAAGCTGCACGAGCGCGAGCCCCGCGTTGTAGAGCGCGTGAGGGGCGAACTTCGACTCTGGGAAGAGCCGCGCTACGTCTTCGAAGAGGCGAAGCGCCTCGCCGTGGCGCCCGCGGGCGTAAGCGTCCGCCGCGACTTGGAATCGTTCGCGAGCGTCCACCTCGACGACCTTCTGGCCCTGCGCTTCGAGGACGAGCGGCTCGAGCTCGTAGGTAGACTCAGGCATCGGCGCCGTGGCGCAGCCGAGGACAAAGAGCAGGGCAGCGGGGACAAGGGCCATCCCGGGGGCGGAAGAAAGGCGGGCAAACACGGGGAGGCCTCCAGCAAGTCGCGCTTCATCGGCTAGTAGCGGCCCCGAACTTACACGTTCCTCAACCCTCATCGGTCTTCGACGCCCCGTTCGCTTTCCTATTGGACTCACGGCGCTCGCATCCCGCGCCGTGACGCCATCACCCATCAGTCTGCCGCAGCATGGCGCGCTTCGCCAGCGAGGACCGGAGCCCACTTAACCGGCGTAGCCCCGTGTTCCGAAGGGAGTCCCATGCGCTTCGGACTCGTCATCGCCATTCTCTCGTTACTGGTCGCTTGCGAGGCGTCGGGGCCTTTGAACGCCGACTCTCTCGCCCTGCCGGGCGACCTGCCCACCGGCCCGGCTGATGCCGAGTCGAACTCCGAAGCAGCTTCAGACGAGGTGAACGACGACTCGCTCGCCACCGTCATCTTGTCGAGCGAGCTGCTCAGCGGCCTCGATCAGGACGTCACAACCGATGTCCTGGTCATCCTCGACACCGACCGGGACGGTAGACGCGTCGCTGCGAGCGACGTCGAACGCGAGCTCCCGGAACGTCTGGGCCGCGTCCTTCGCCGCTTCGAGTCCTTCGCCGCTTCGAGTCCTTCGCCGCTTCGAGTCCACCCCCGTCCTCTCGGCGGTGGTGCACTCCCGTGAGGGTCTCGAGCACCTCCGCGGGCTCCCGGGCGTTCGCCGCATCGTGGAAGACACGCGCCACAAGGCCTATCTGTCGCAGAGCCTCTCGCTCATCGGACAGCCCGCCGTCGCCGCCGCTGGGCGACAGGGCGCTCACCGTGGCGGTCATCGACACGGGCGCCCGCTACAACCTCGCTGCGTTCGGGAGCTGCACCTCCCCCGGCACGCCGTCTGGGTGTCGCGTCGTCGCGGCGCTCGACTTCGCACCGAACGAAGGCCAACTCGACGACGCGTCGAACCACGGCACGAACGTCTCGGCGATCGCCCTCGGCGTGGCGACCGGCGCTCAACTCGCCGCCCTCGACGTGTTCGGTGCCGACGGAAAGGCCAGCTCGTCGACCATCCTCACGGCCATCGACTGGATCGTGGCCAATAGGGCGACCTACAACATCGTCGCCGCCAACTTTTCTCTCGGCTAGGGCGCCTTCACCGCCACGTGCGGCTCCGACCCGCTCGCGATGGGGATGAAGACCCTCTGGGATGCCGGCGTGGTGCCGGTCGTCGCAACCGGGAACGACGGCTACACGAACAAAGTCGGGACCCCGTCATGTTCCCCCGACGCCATCTCAGTCGGGGCGGTCTACGACGCCAACGTGGGTGGGATCCAAAGCAGCGTGTGCACCGACGCCGTCACAGCGGCCGACAAGGTGACCTGCTTCTCCAACTCGGCGTCGTTCGTGTCGATCCTGGCTCCTGGCGGCATGATTCAGGCCGGTGGCTACACGATGGCGGGCACCTCGCAGGCCTCGCCACACGTCGCAGGCGCCGTCGCCGTGCTTGCTGGCGCCTTTCCAGATGAAAACCCGCTCCAGCTCAAGACCCGCCTCGTGACCACCGGCGTGTCGGTCAAAGACGTCCGCAATGGCCTCTCCTTCCCTCGCCTCGACCTCGGCGCTGCCACGGCGGCCTGCGTGGCGACGGTCGACGTCGCCATAGTCGCGATCGCAGAGGCCGGAGGCACTGGAACGGTCACCGTCTCGGCCGGGAGCGCGTGCCCCTGGACGGCGAGCGCCTCTGCGGTCTGGATTACGGTCACGTCCGGCGCGAGCGGTTCCGGCGATGGCACCGTCTCGCTGTCGGTCTCAGCCAATACCGGTGCACCTCGCTCGGCGACGCTCACCGTCGCGGGGCGCTCGGTGACGGTGTCTCAAGGCGGTGACAGCAACGCGCCTTCGGGGTCTGTCATCATCGCTGACGGCGCAGCGACGACCACCACGTCCTCGGTCCCCGTAACGTTGTCGGCGACGGATGATGTGGGCGTGACCTCAACACACCCCTCGACGTCGGCGACGTCGTGCACGGCGTGGTCTGACTACGCGACGACCCGCCCCTTCACACTCGCGAGCGGCAACGGCGCCAAGTCGGTGTTTGCCCGCTTTCGAGACGCCGCCGGGAACGTGAGCGCGGTGGTGAGCGACGCCATCGTGGTCGACAACGCGGCGCCGACCAATGGCAAGGTCACGGCGACGGCGCAGGACGCTGCGGTCGCGCTGTCATGGTCTGGATTTTCGGTCGTCTACACCGGCGGATCGTCGGCCACCCACACAGGCCTGAAGGACGGGACCGAGTATGGCTATCGCGTCTGTACCATCGACGCGGTCGGCAACATGTCGACGGGTGTCGCAGTGAAGGGGCGGCCCGCGCCGGAGTATGACGGCCCGAACGGGTCGGTCGTGATCGCGGGCGGCGCGGGGATGATCGCCACGTCGGCCGTCACCCTGAGCCTGGCGACCGTCACCCTGAGCCTGGCGGCCGTCACCCTGAGCCTGGCGGCCGTCACCCTGAGCCTGGCGGCCACGGACGCGAGCGCAGTGAAGTGGATGTGCGTCTCCAATACGGCCGTGTGCACGTCCTACGTCGCCTTCGCGACGTCTTCGCCATGGACCCTCTTGAACGGCAGTGGCCCTAGGGCGGTCTCCGTCTGGTTCAAAGACGAGTTTGGCAACGTCTCGAGCCCTGCCACAGCGAAGGTCACCGTAGACATGACACCCCCGACAAACGCGAAGATGACGGCGACCCCGGGCAGTAAGGCGGCTTCGCTGGCGTGGCAGCCGTCGGTCGACGTTCACGCCGGCGTCGCGAGTTACAAGCTGGTCTATGCGGCGACGACGCCGCCGGCCACCTGTTCCGCCGGCACGGTCGTCTACACCGGCGCCGAGCTGGCCTTCCTGCACACGGGCCTCACTGGCGGAACCGTCGCTGGTTACCGCCTCTGCACCACGGACGCGATGGGCAACGTCTCCGGTGGAACCGCGCTGAAGGTGGCAGCTCTGCCTTGAGTCACCTTGATAGCAGTCTAGCCAAGCCGATCTCCAAAGCGGACTTGCTCGCGGCTTGTGGGGCGTGGTTAGGCAAGCTGGGCGGCGCGACGCTCTGACGCGATCATCGGCCGGAAGGAGTCCGGCTCCAGGTCAGGCCGGATCCACCTTCGGCGCGAGCTCAGCCGTGGCCTTCGTCGCCGCCGAATGCACCAGCACGGCCAGTTGCGCTGCGGCGGGGCTGCGTAGCTGCATCGGGAGTGCGCGCATGAGGAAGGAGCGCGTCACCGGGAGGTCCCAGTACCGGCGGAGCTTACGCAGCAGGCCCGGCCAGCGGGCCCAGAACTCGGCGTGGTCGGTGGTGTAGCGTCGCGCTTCGGTGAGGCGCCGCTCCGCGTCTTCTTCTGGGAGTGTCTCGATGAAACGGTGTTCGTCTTGCCTCAGCAATATCGGGGGTACGAAGGGGTTCTCGAGGATGGCGCGGTAGAACGCGATCGACGCCTTCATCGAGTCACCGGTACGCAGCCGTGCGAGCATCACATTGAACTGATCGAGGGGGCTCCCATCGATGAAGGCCTCGGCCGCGGCTTCGGGTTGGTCGAGGAGCAACGAGATGCGCCCGAGGTAGGGCGCACAGTGCCGACGCCACTCCGGTCCCGCCCGTACGAGCCGGGTGTAGACCTCGCGGGCTTCGTCGACACAGCCCACGAGCAGGAGGGCGCGGCCGAGCCCGGCTAGCACTTCGGGGATGCCCTCAATCCCGTCGCGTTCAGCCGGATCGCCTCCGAGGACGAGCGCCTGACGGAACTGCTGTAACGCCGCGAAAGGACGACCGTCCTCGAGGTGAAGCATGCCTACCACGGCGTGCGCGGGCATCGACGCCGGATCGCTCTCGAGCGCTTCTTCCGCTAGCGCCCTCGACGCCTCGAAGTTGCCTTCGTTGTAGAGGTTCTGAGCTTGCTTCGCCCGCTCCCGAGCGCTCTCTCTGGCCACTACGTCGTGGCGGAAGATTGGGATCACCTTCTCGTGCCGCGGTGGGGCGCCGAGCTGGCGACGGTTATCATCGATCCAGCGAGCGAGTTGAGCCGCATCGGTTCCGGGCGTCAGGGCTAATAGCCGACGCAGGGTCGTCAGACGTCGTCGTCGCGTCTCCACGGGGGCGTCAAAGAGCCAGTCGTGGATGAGCCCTTGCGTCGGCATCAAGGCCCCTTGACCGCCGAGGTGCTCTAGCAAGCTGAGGCAATTGGCCCGTTCGCGACGCCGGAGGCCCCGGCTCACGCCTTGAATCGCCGTCAGGTAGCGGCGGACGACTTCGTCGATTGGCCTTTGGGCCTCGGCCTCCATGCCGGCACTATACGGGAGCCTCTGGCGAAAGGCGATTTGCTGCATGTGCCGGAGCTCGACCGAGCCCCACGCGCCCATCGCCGAGGAATGCTCGTTGAAACCGCGACGCTTCGGGAATTGAGGCGCATAGGCTAAGGTTACGCCGTAGAGGGCGGTCGTCTCTCGCGCCTCAGGCCGCTTTCAGTCACCGCGCCCCACTTGCTACGCGCCCGCCCAGAGTGAGCCCCGTCGATGCATCGCGCCCGAAGCCCCAAATCCACTCTATCGACCAACGTCCCAAGATGGTCGCGCGGTCTCGCGCTCGCGGTCCTGCTCAACGCCTCCATCGGGTACGCCGATGAGGTCGGGCGTCGAGGCGATGATGAGGGTGGCCCCCGCCGCTCTGGAATCGAGGATGACCGAGTTGGTCGCCGACCGCTCGACGGCGTGGGTGGCGCCGAGACGTCATCCGAGGACAAAGGCTCGACCAAGCAGATCAACCTCTTGACTCAGATTCGCTGCGGCGTCGCTGACGCGCCACGCTTCAGAAATGCGCTGCTCGCACTTCAGAACCCATCGGAATCATTCTATATTGAGACCTGGGGCAACAAGCGCATCTACTACGTGATGGACCCGATCTATTACTTCTTCCGTTCCAACAAGAGCGCGTACTTGACGCTCTTCTGGATTGGCCCCGAA
Organism: Pseudomonadota bacterium; assembly: GCA_947498315.1. Taxonomy (GTDB): domain Bacteria; phylum Myxococcota_A; class UBA9042; genus SXOO01. The sequence goes on from CANMLD010000057.1 coordinate 7,802, forward strand.
GGCTCGGTGTTCGTCCCTTTCATGAATCTCCCCGTCGAGAAGCACCGAAATCACAAGATCGACCCTAGCAACATCATCGTCGAGCCCGTAGGCCTCGAACGGTGGCGCGTCATCGCGACCCCCGAGCCCCACTCACTGCCGTGTGATGGCGATGGCGCCGACTTTCTGGCGGCGCTTCGGAAGATTCAGGCCACGGGGAAGTGGGCCGCAGGCCGGTGGGACGTCACGAGCAAGAGCGCCCCATCCAGCCGCTTCCGCTGATCCTCAAGCCAAAAGCGTCTACCACCAAGGACGTGGAACTTTACATGGGGACCCGCTTTCGGTAGCTCCGAGCCGTGATTATCTGCGCCCGCCGACGTTGTGAGCCCGCGCAGGAGAGTTAGCCCCGACACCCTCTTCGCTACTCGTAGGAGCGCCCCTTTCATGCAAGTCCCCGTAGTTCTGATTCCCGGTGATGGCATCGGTCCCGAGGTAGCTGAGGCTGCGCGTATCGTCATTGACGCGACCGGTCTCCCCATTGAGTGGCAGGTCCACCACGCCGGCCTCGCTGCTCTCGAACACGGCGATAAGTCGCTGCTCCCCGCGTCGACCAAAGATGCCATCCTGAAGGCCTGCGTCGCTCTCAAGGGTCCATGTACGACCCCCATTGGCGGCGGCTTCAGCTCGGTCAACGTCGCGCTCCGAAAGGAGCTCGACCTCTTTGGCGCGATCCGTCCCGTGCGCAGCATCGCCGGCGTGAAGACCCGCTTCGAGAACGTGGACGTGGTCATCGTCCGCGAGAACACCGAAGGGCTCTACTCCGGGATCGAAAATACGATCGCGCCTGGTGTAGTCACGTCGCTCAAAGTGGCGACCGAGACGGCATGCCGCCGCATCGCACGCTTCGCGTTCGAGTACGCCCGAGAGCGTGGTCGCAAGAAGATCACGGCCTTCCACAAGGCCAACATCATGAAGCTCACGGACGGCCTCTTCATCCGGTGCGCGCGCGAAGAACACGCCGGCTTCCCGGAGATCGAGTACGAGGAGGTCATCATCGACGCCGGCTGCATGAAGATCGTCCAGGACCCATCTCGCTTCGACATCATCCTCTGCGAGAACCTCTACGGTGACCTGATGAGTGACCTCTGCGCTGGTCTCGTCGGCGGCCTCGGCGTCACGCCCGGCGCCAACATCGGACTGAACGCCGCCGTCTTCGAAGCCGTCCACGGCACCGCACCCGACATCGCCGGCCAGGACAAGGCCAACCCGCTCGCCATGCTCATGAGCGGCGTCATGATGCTCAACCACATCGGCAAGAAGCTCGGTCGTCCGGAGTTCGTCGAGGCAGGCGGCCGTATCCGTGACGCCTACAACGCCGCCATCGAGAGTGGGGAGCGAACTTGCGACCTCGGCGGCACCCTCGGTACGCGCTCCTTCGCCGACGCGCTCGTCCGGCGCCTCCGCGGCTGAGGGCTCGGTCCCCCACCCACAAGCGCGGTCCCGTTCTTCACGTACCTCGTCCCCAGCGCCTTGACTCTCGTCATCGTGCCACCATCATCTATGGGCAAAGGCGAATATTTGGTGCGCTCCGCAGCGAGCGGGCCGTTGGGAGGTGCCGTGTTCGAGTGGATCATCGTGGGGGCCATGCTCGGAGGCGCAGGTGCCGGCGCGGCGGTAACGCTCACACGGCGACGTCGCAGACGTGCAGATGCGCTCGCCATCGCTGGCGCGGTCGCTCGGCAGAAGGCTTTCGAACATGCCGAGGTCATCGTTCACGAGGTCGAGCGACTCAGCCTCGCGGAGACTCAGTATGCCGGCGGCGTCGATGCCGACTCTCCTTACGAGTTTCGAGCCGAGCTCACAGTGCGGCCGGCGGGGGAGCTCGATTGGAACCCGCTCGAGCTCGCCCTAGTCGCTGAGCCGGTTGCAACGGGATACCTTGACCTCGGCCCCGTGGTGCGACTGACCTCCGTAGAGGTGCTGCGTGCACCTGACGGCGCTCCCGCGAGCCGAGGGCCCCAGCGTCTGCGTCTCACCTTCCGTACGCAATCGCCTTCTTCCAGGGTCAAGCTCGAGTACGGCGGCGCCGTCTTCGGGTGTATTGGGACGATGGGCGTTGCCGTCGTCAGTCAACGTCCCATACCGGCGTCGCTCCGCGCCCCTGCCGTCGCGCTGGCCGTTCCGGCGCCCAGCCGCAGGTCAGGCCCTTCCTTGGCCTCTCTGGCGCACGCCAGCGCTCCTAAGGAGCACGTGGTGGACGGTCTCTGGGATGCGCCATCAGCCGTCCCAGCCTCGAAAGTGTCTCCTTCGCCCACCTTCGGACCATCAAAGTTTGCCGCACCGCCCGGGCCCGAACGGCCGACCGCGCTCTCAGCGCTCGACGACTTGCTCTTCCGGCCGGAGCTGCAGGGCATCGTCCCGGCTGGCACGGCGATGCTGGGCGGGAGCTCAGCCGCTCCACGAAAGGCCAGACCGAAACCGGCCCCACCGCCCGCCGTCGCCCCGCTATCGCCCACCGTGCACCGTCCCCGGGTCGTGTTCGATATCTACAGCCGGTCAGGCGAACACTTCGACGTGCCACCGATTGCCGGGCTCGATGAAGCCGCGTGGCGTCCGGTCTCGAAGGGGGGGGGGGCCTCCAGCGATCCCATATCTCGCGGGCTCTTCGACGTTGACGCGATCCTTCGGGACTCCACCGAGCCGCCCAGCGCGGAGTCGGCGTCACTGCTGCGAGCCGCCGACCATGTTCATCGCGTGATCATCGAGCGCGCAAGCTTGCTCGACGCCACCCACATCGCGGAGGGCCTCACGACAGCAGCCAGCATCGCCAAAGAGGTCGGCGGCGTCATCCGTGACGCCGTGTCGGGGCGCTTCCTCACGCCAGAGAAAGCACGCCGAATCCTAAAGGCTCGACGATTCTCCATCGTCGACCACGTGGTCGTGACCAGTCGGCCCGATGTCGCCCCGTCGGGAGGTGGCACGTCGTCGGCTCTTCTACTGAGAACGCGAGGATTGACGAAGTTCGGGACCCCAGAGCTCGAAGTCAGCCTCGTGCCGAAAGAGCATCTCCGCACGGTGCGCCAGGCGCTCCTGACCCTCGCGGACCTTCGTTCGAATGGGACCGAGCTTACACCTGGCTCCGTGATTCAACTCGGACCAGCACCGCTGGTGCTCGTCCCAACGGCCCATGGCACGCTCGCCGTCACGGACGCCGACGCCCTCACTCATGCGCCCTCATCCGGTCTTCAGCTTTGGCTCGATGCGGTGACTCTGGCGGCGTGATGTAGCCGTTGGCGAGCCACGCTTTCAGTAATGGGGTCCGGCGAGCTGGCCAAGCGACTGAGCATGACGAAGTGCCTGGGCACGGCGAGTGCGTTCTGGGCTCCGGCAACCGCTCGGACCACGGTCGGGACGCGATCGTTCAGCGCCCGTTCGACTAAGTCGCTCAGGGGCGCCGTGACGCTTGGACGTTGCCCACTACGGGCTGTCTAAGAGCCCATCAGGGCGAGATTCAAGAAAGATTCGCTTCAATACAGGGGCAGAACCGACTAGGTCCGGGGTAGACGGCGCACCCCCGCGAGCCCTTTCCGGCAGTAACGCTTGTAAAAGTCAAAGCACGGACTTCTCGTCTCCGGTTCCGAGCGCGGCGAGGAGGCTCGTAAAAGCCACCGCGGCCCGAGGACCGGTAACCATGCCGTCAGGGAGAGTGTCAGGGCCTGGAGTGACGACGAGGCTCGGCAGGCCTGGAGTGAGCGCGGTCGACGTAAACGATCACGGCTTCTACGACCTGATCTTCGGGTCGAGGCCCGGGCTCGGGACCTGGCTCGATCGCGGAGACGGCTCTTTCCGACCGCCTATCCCCTTGACCACCCGCGGCGGTATGGCCGCGTTCGGTGCGCAGTTGACGGGCGCGGATCTAGCGTTTTGTAGAGCAGGCCGCTACCTGGACTTCGGACAACCTAGTGTGGTTAACTGCGCAGTGCCTGGAGGCCCGAATGACACGAACCACCCTGATCCCACCTACCAGCCCTGGCGGACCGTCGGTCGCTATCGCTGCCTTTGGCGCCGCGCTCGTGGTTCTGGCGGGCTGCTCGGATGTCGCACCCGCTTCGGTGGTCGCCTCGGCTCCTGACGTCACCGCACCTTCGGACAGCACCAACTCAGGCAGCGACTTCACGCGCATCGACGGCCAAAGCGGGGACCTCCCGGGCGCCGGCGCCGACGTCTCGGGCGAGGACACGGAAGCGCCGTGCCCAGGATGTGCGCAGTCGCCTTGCGAGGGGAATGCCGAGTGCCAGAGCGGCTACTGCATCACGGGACCTCAGGGTAAAGAGTGCGCCGAGCAGTGCGTCGATGAGTGCCCTGCGGGTTATTCATGCGACGACGTGAGCCTCGGCACTGACACGGTCTTCCTCTGTGTCTATAAGTCCCTCGATTATTGTCTGCCTTGTCGGAGCCCGCAAGACTGCGCAAATCCGCTGGTGGGAGCGTCAGAGACGAAGTGCATCAGTCAGGGGGTGGCCGTCGGATCGTATTGCGCTCCACCTTGCGAACAGGACGCGGACTGCCCGGAAGGCGCGAAGTGCGCCGCGGCGGGAACAGCGCTCCCGGGTAGCGGAGATACGCCTGCTTCCGACCTCGGTACCTATTGTCAGCCCATCAGTGGCCAATGTGCGTGTTCACCACTCGCTATCTCGAGTGGGGCCTCTACCGACTGCGCCTCGACCAATGGCTACGGGACCTGCGGCGGCACAAGGTCCTGTCTCGAAGCGGGCCTGACGCCGTGTAACGCCGCGGCTCCGGTCGCGGAGTCATGCAATGGCAAAGACGATAACTGCGACGGCAAGACCGACGAAGGGATCCCGGGGGCCGGGGATCCTTGCGACGGCGAAGACGCCGACCAGTGTCCAGATGGCACGAGGATCTGTACCCCTGGCGGCGACGCGCTCACTTGCAACGACGACTCCCTGTCCAGCTCGGAGACCTGTAACGGCGTCGATGATGACTGCGACGGCGACACCGACGGGGTCGACGCCGGCCTCCCCCCGGTCCCGTGCGAGCTCACCGGAGGAGCCTGTGCGGGCGCGATGAAGCCCGCTGGTCTCTGCGCCGGGGGCGCGTGGGGCGTCTGCGGGGCCGAGATCTACGCGGCGCTCGACGCCGGTTATCAGGCCGCCATCGAGAGCGCCTGCGACGGGATAGACAACGACTGCGACGGACAGACGGACGAGGACTTTACCGCCACGATGCCCGACGGCACGGTGATCAGCGGCGCCGGGAGCGCCTGCGGCGCGGGCGCTTGTACGGGCGGCACGACGGCCTGTTCGCCCGGAGCGCCCGGCGGACTCGTGTGCTCTACGTCGGTCAACGCGGGCGTCGAGAGCTGCAACGGCAAAGACGACAACTGTGACGGCAAGACGGACGCAGATGACGGCGCTCTCGTGCTCGTCAACTGTGAGCTCGGCGACGGCGTGTGCGCCGGGGCGATGAAGACCGCGGCGCTCTGCAAGGACGGCGCATGGGCCGTCTGTGCGGGCGCTGAATACGCCGGCAACACAGCCGGCAAGGCGGCCGAATACGAACCTGGCACTGAGCTCACCTGCGACGGTAAAGACAACGATTGCGATGGTGCAAGCGACGAAGACTTCAGCGTGGTTACGGCGTCCGGCACGATCGTGACCGGCGCCGGCTCGGCCTGCGGCGCGGGCGCCTGCGCGGGAGGCACGTCCAGCTGCAGCGACGATGCCCAAGGGATCGTTTGCCTCAGCGAACAGAACAGCTCCGCGGAGGTGTGCGACGGAGAGGACAACGACTGTGACGGGGCCACCGACGCTTCGGATCCCAGCCTCGTGGCGGCACCGTGCGACAATGCATCCGGGGCCTGCGGGGGAGCCAAAAAGCCGGCGACGCTCTGCGTGGGCGGCGTCTGGGGCACCTGCACCAATGGCGTCTATGCCGACCAGGATCCTACGTTCCAAGCAGGCAGCGAGCTCGCCTGTGACGCTGTCGACAACGACTGTGACGGCAGCACCGACGAGGACTTCGAAGTGACACAGATCGACGGCACCTCGGTCAAAGGGGCCGGCAAACCTTGTGGGTCCGGCGCCTGCGCGAGCAGCCAGACCGTCTGTGGCCCGGACGCGGCCAGCATCCTTTGTTCGGCTGAAGCCGGGGCCGCGCCCGAGACGTGCGATTCGATCGACGACGACTGTGACGGGCAAACCGACGCCTCCGATTCGAGCTTGCTCGTGACGGAGTGCGAGAACCAGACCGGGGAATGCCTGGGCGCGATGCACCCTCAGGACCTGTGCATCGATGGGGTCTTCGCGAATTGCGACACCTCGGCTTATCTCATCCGCTCCCCTCACTACGAAGAAGGCTCGGAGGAGACCTGCGACGGCAAGGACAACGACTGCGACGGCGGAACGGACGAAGACTTCAGCGTGACCTCGCCGGCCGGTGTGGCCGTGAGCGGGATTGGCAAGAGCTGTGGCGAAGGGGCCTGTTCGGGCGGCGTGACTCTGTGCTCGACGGGCAAGGATGGGATCGCGTGTTCGACGGCCGGTCAGGCGACGGCCGAGATTTGCAACGGCAAAGACGATGACTGCGATGGGCTGACTGACGCGGAAGATCCCGACATGGCGGTCACGCTCTGTGGCAAGCAGGCCGGCGTATGCGCCGGTGTTCCGAGGCCCGCCGAACTGTGTGTAGCTGGCTCGTTCCACGCGTGCGCCGACTCGGTCTACTCTGCTTGGTCGACAAGCTATGAGGCCGGTTCGGAGTCGAGCTGCGACGGGCTCGACAACGACTGCGACGCGGGGATCGACGAGGACTTCTCGGTGACCTCGGCGGACGGCACCGTCGCCTCCGGACCGGGGAAGACGTGCGGCACGGGCGCTTGCGACGGCGGCGTGACTACGTGTGCGCCGAGCGGTGCCGCGATCATCTGCACCACGGCCGCGAAGGCCGACGCCGAGGTCTGCAACGGCAAAGACGACGACTGCGACGGTGAGACCGACAGCGCCGACCCGACCCTCACGAAGGTCGCCTGCGAAAAGCAGGCCGGCGTCTGCTCGGGCACGATGAAGCTGGCGTCGATGTGTTCCGGCGGGGTGTGGGCGCCGTGTACCACCACGCTGTACAAGACCCACGCATCCACCTATCAAGCAGGCGCGGAGCAGACCTGCGACGCTCTCGACAACGACTGCGACGACGCGACCGACGAAGACTTCTCCGCGGCGCTCCTCGACGGGTCGCTGGTCGCGGGCGTCGGCGCGCTCTGCGGGACCGGGCAGTGCAGCGGCGGCGTGACCGAGTGTAGCGCCGATGGTTTTGGGGTCGTCTGTAACTCCGAGGGGCTCTCGACCGCGGAGGTCTGCGACGGCGATGACGACGACTGTGATGGCAAGACGGACGCGGCAGACCCCGGCCTTCAGCTCGTCAGTTGCGACTTGCAAGCCGGGGTATGCGCGGGCGCCAAAAAACCCAAATACCTGTGCGTGGATGCGACCTGGAAGCCGTGCGACACGGTGCAGTATGGCGGCACTTGGGAGAAGTCGAAGGAGCTCTCTTGTGACGGGCAGGACAACGACTGCGACGGCAGCACGGACGAAGACTTCACGACGCTGACGCCGGCTGGTGACTCGCTGGCGGGCGTCGGCGCTGCTTGCGGCTCGGGCGCCTGTGCGGCAGGCGTGACGCAATGCAACGTCGCTGGTTCCGGCGTCGTTTGTTCGACAGCCAACAAGGCGACCGTCGAGAGCTGCAACGGTGCCGACGACGACTGTGACGGCAAGACCGATACGACGGACAGCTCGCTGGTGATCCCACCTTGCGAGAAGCAAGCGGGGGTCTGCGCCGGGTCAAACAAACCATTGACGCTCTGCGCGGCCGGCTCCTGGGCGGCCTGCGGCAAGCCCGCTTACCTTGGGTGGAACTCCGCGTATGCCCAAGGCGCCGAGGCCACTTGTGACGGCGTCGACGATGACTGCGACGGCGGGACCGACGAGGACTTTTCGGTCACGCAGGCCGACGGGACCGTGATCACCGGAGCCGGCAAGAGCTGCGGGACTGGGGCCTGCGCGGGAGGGATCGCCCTCTGCACCACGGCGAAGACGGGGATCTCCTGTAGCACCGCGCTCGTGGCGAGCCAAGAGGTCTGCGATGGGATCGACGACGACTGCGACGGCCTGACCGACGGACAGGACACGGACCTCACGGTCCCGTCTTGCGAGAAACAAGCCGGGGTATGCAGCGGCAGCAAGAAGCCGGTCGGCCTCTGTGGTGGCGCCGCGGGCTGGCAGGCGTGCGGCACCGTCCAATACCTCGCGGCGGCCGCCACCTATCAAGCGGGTACAGAGAGCTCGTGCGACGGGAAAGACAATAACTGTGATGGCGTGACCGATGAGGACTTTGCCGTCACGCTCCTCGATGGAAGCGTCGTGACGGGTGCGGGGAAGACCTGCGGCGCGGGCCTCTGCTCGGGCGGCGCGACCGTCTGCAACCCGGGCAAGACCGGGATCGTCTGCGCCTCTGAATCGAACGTCACTGGCGAGATCTGCGACGGCAAGGACAACGACTGCGACGGCAAGACCGACAGCGCCGACTCGGGGCTCGCCCTAGTGGCTTGCGAAAAGACCGTCGGCGTTTGCAAGGGATCAAGCAAACCCGCCTCGTTGTGCGTGGCTGGGGTGTGGAACGCGTGCCCCGACTCGCTCTACGGGAGCTTGAGCGGGGGCAGCTACACTGCGGTCAAGGAGGTCGCCTGCGACGCCAAAGACAACGACTGCGACGGTAATACGGACGAGGACTTCTCAGCGACCCTGTTGAACGGCACCATGGTGACGGGCGTCGGGACGAGCTGTGGAGCCGGAAAGTGCGCGGGAGGAACGACCGCTTGCCTAGCCAATGGCCTTGGCATCACGTGTTCGAGCGAGACCGGGGCTATCGCCGAGGTGTGCAACAACATCGATGACGACTGTGACGGGTCGACCGACGTGGCCGACGCCACCCTAACGCTCGTCGCGTGTGAGCTCCAGGCGGGCGTTTGCGCCGCGACCAAGAAGCCGAAGAACCTCTGCGTCGATGGGCTGTGGCAGGTCTGCGACACGCCCCAATACCCTGCGACGTGGCAAAAGGGCGTCGAGCTCAAGTGCGATGGGCTGGACAATGACTGCGACGGCACCAAGGACGAAGACTTCACCATGACGACGGCCGATGGGCTCGCCCATACCGGCGTCGGAGCGTCGTGCGGAGCCGGGCTCTGCGCCAGCGGCTCGACGCTGTGCAACGCCGTCGGGACGGGGACGCTGTGTTCCACTACGACCAACGCCATCGCCGAAGTGTGCAACGCCACCGATGATGACTGCGACGGTCAAACCGACGCGGCCGACTCGTCGCTGGTGAAGCCGAGCTGCGAGAAGCAGACGGGGATCTGCGTGGGGCTCAGCAAACCCGCAGCGCTCTGTGCGGGCGGCACCTGGGCCGCGTGCACCACCGCCACATATACCGCCTGGAACGCGTCGTATCAGGCGGTCAAGGAGACCCTGTGCGACGGTGTCAACGAGGACTGCGACGCCAAGACCGACGAAGACTTCACGCTCACTCAGTCCGACGGCTCGGTCGTGACGGGGGCCGGCTCGGCCTGTGGCGTTGGCGCGTGCGCCAACGGGACCACGGCGTGTAACGCGGCGAAGACGGGGATCGCGTGCGGGAGCTCCGGCAGCGCTCAGGCGGAGTTGTGCGACGGCATCGACAACGACTGCGACAGCAAGACGGACGCTGCCGACCCCGATCTCGTGATCCCTAACTGCGAGAAGCAGTCGGGGGTCTGCGCGGGCTCCAAGAAGGCGACCACGCTCTGTGGCGGCACCACGGGCTGGCAAGCCTGCGTCACGGCGCAGTACACGGCGAACAACACCGGCTATCAGGCCGCCACCGAGCTCGCGTGTGACGCTCTCGACAACGACTGTGACGGCTCAACCGACGAAGACTTCGCCGTCATGCTGCTCGACGGCACGACGGTGACCGGCGCCGGCAAGACCTGCGGGGCGGGCGTCTGTTCCGGTGGTGCCACTGTGTGCACCGCCGCGAAGACTGGGATCCTGTGTGCTTCGGAGACCAACGCCGTCACGGAGACTTGTGACGGCAAAGACAACGACTGCGATGGCAAGCTCGATGGTGCGGATCCCACGCTCACGCTGGTGGCGTGCGAAAAGGCGACTGGCGTCTGCACGGGCGCCATGAAGAGCGCCGCGTTGTGCGGTGGCGCGTCGGGGTGGCAGGTGTGCCCGACGTCGGTCTATACCACTGTCAGCGGTGGGGCTTATTCGGCCGGGGCCGAGACCGCCTGTGACGCCAAGGACAACGACTGCGACGCTGCGACGGACGAGGACTTCAGCGTCACGCTCCTCGACGGCTCGACGGTGGTGACCGGGATCGGTAAAACGTGCGGCTTCGGCGTATGTACGGGCGGCGTCACCGCCTGTAACGCCGCCAAGACCGGCGTCGTCTGCCCGACCGAAGCCACGAACGTGACGGCGGAGATCTGCGATGGCAAGGACAACAACTGCAATAATCAGGTGGACGCGGCCGACAACGCCCTCACCCTCGTGGCCTGCGAGCTCACCGCGGGCGTATGCGCCGGGTCCCAGAAGCCGAAGTACCTGTGTTCGTCGAGTGCGTGGCTCCCGTGCGACGCTATCCAGTATGGAACGTCTTGGCAGAAGAACGTGGAGACGAGCTGCGACGGCCTCGACAACGACTGCAACGGCACCAAGGACGAAGACTTCAGCATGACGACCCCCGATGGAGTCCCGCATGCGGGCGTCGGGGCCGCGTGCGGCGTCGGTCTGTGCGCGAACGGGTTGACCCAGTGCAACCCAGGCGGCACCGGGACGATTTGCTCCACCGGCAACAAGGCGGTCACCGAGATCTGCAATGCCAGCGATGATGACTGTGACGGGACCACCGACGCCGCGGATGCCACGCTGGCAAAGCCGAGCTGTGAAAACCAGGCCGGGATCTGTCTCGGGTCGACCAAAACCGCCGCGTTGTGCGTCGGCGGCGTCTGGGGCGCGTGTGTCACCGCGACCTATCAGGCGTGGGCTGCGACGTATCAGCCGGTCAAGGAGACGTCCTGCGACGGGGTCGACGAAGACTGTAGCGGCACCAAAGACGAGGACTTCACGCTCGTCCAACCAGACAACGTCACCGCCTCGGGGGTCGGAGCCGCCTGTGGCACAGGCGTCTGCGCCAGCGGGACGACGCTCTGCCTCGCATCAAAGGCCGGAATCCAGTGCAGCACGGGCGGGAGCGCGAGCGCGGAGGTGTGCGACGGGATCGACAACGACTGCGACGGCAAGATCGACGCCGCTGACACCGACCTCGTGATCCCCAGCTGCGAGAAACAAGCCGGCGTCTGCGCTGGCTCGAAGAAGCCAAAACCGCTCTGCGCGGGGGCGAGCGGCTGGCAAGCGTGTGGCACGGCCAACTACGTCGCACAGAACGCCGCATACCAAGCCGCGACCGAGCTCGCCTGCGACGTGAAGGACAACGACTGTGACGGGAGCACGGACGAGGACTTCTCCGTGACGCTGGCCGATACCAGTGTGGTCACGGGCGCCGGAAAAGCCTGCGGCGTCGGCGTCTGTACAGGCGGCGTCACGGCGTGCAACGTCGCTCAGACGGGGATCATCTGCCCGACCGAGGTGAACGTGGTCGCGGAGACCTGCGACAACAAGGACAACGACTGCGACGGCAAGTTGGATGCCCTCGACCCCACCCTGGTCCTCGTCCCTTGCGAGAAGACCACGGGGGTGTGTACCGGAGCGACTAAGACCGCAGGGCTCTGCGTGGGCGGGGCTTGGCAGGCGTGTCCGGCTTCACTCTACGGGGCCGTCAGCGCCGGGACCTACAGCGCCGGCGTCGAGACGGCCTGCGACGCCAAAGACAACGACTGCGACGCCAGCACCGACGAGGACTTCCCGCTCACATTGCTAAACGGCACCACCGTGACGGGCATCGGGAAGAGCTGTGGCGTGGGCGTCTGTGCTCTCGGCACGACCACCTGTAACGCCGCCAAGACGGGGATCACCTGCCCGACGGAGACCCTCGCAGTGACGGAGATCTGCGATAACAAGGATAACGACTGTGATGGCAGCTCCGACGCCGCAGATGCCACCTTGAGCCTGCCCAACTGCGAGAGCCAAGCTGGCGTCTGTGCCGGTTCCAAGAAGCAGTCTGTCCTCTGCGTCAGTGGAGCGTGGCAGAGCTGCGGCGCGGCCCAATACCTCGCGACGTCGGCTCAATACCAGGCCACCGAGACGAAGTGTGACAACCTCGACAACAACTGCGACGGCACGGGTGACAACATCGCCGTCGCGGACCTGCCGCTGAACACAAACCAGCTCGGCGCTTGCGCGTCGAGCCGGCAGAAGTGCACCGCTGGCGTGTTGTCCGCGAACTATCCTGCCACCTACAACCTCTACGAAGAGCCCGACGCGCTCTACCTCGACGAGAACTGCGACGGCATCGACGGGACCGTCGCCGGGCAGGTCTTCGTCGCCAAGGGCGGCAACGATCTGAACTCTTGCACCAAGGCGTCGCCCTGCTTCACGATCTCGCGCGGCCTCGATGTAGCCGTGAGCGGGGGCGGCACCGACGTCTACGTTCAGGCGAGCGCGAGCGCGTACTCCGAGTCCTTGGTGCTCAGGACGAACAAGCGCATCTACGGCGGGTATAACACCAGCTGGGTCCGGGCCAGCTACGCGACCTCCGGTTACGCCGTGATCGTTCAAGGAGGGCTGGTGGGCTCCCAGTCCATCACCGCCAGCGCGACCTCTGTCACCGGGGCCAAGCTCGAGAACCTGGTGCTCAGAGGGAGCAACGCCTCGGGCGCGGACTTGAGTCGCGGCAGGTCCAGCTACGTCGTCTACTCGAGCAACGCTTCGATAAGCGTCGTCCGATGTAGCCTCACCCAAGGCAACGGGGCGGCGGGTCCGGCGGGGGCCAACGGGACCGACGCGAATCAGGCGCAAGCTGCGACCGGAAGCGCCGGCACCGGCGGGGCTCAATATAACGACACTTGCGATATCTCGAGCCGCGGCTACGGCGGTGCCGGTGGCGCTAATAGCGGGTGCTCGGGCACGAGCGGCGGCGCGGGCGGAAACGGCGGGACCATGGATACATCCTGCAACTTCGCGGGCATCTGCTCCAACTGTGACGCTACCAACGGCTCCTTCGGCGCGACCGGGCTCACGGCGCCGCTGGGCGCTACGGGCGGCCCGGGCGGCGTCGGCCAGTCGAGCTGTACCGCGCCCGGCACCGGCAACGCAGGTGGTCATACCAACGGCGCAGGTGGCGCTGGCGGCACGGCAACGGTCATCTTCAGCGCGGGCTACTTCTACGTCCCGACCGGTGTCGCCGGCAGCATCGGCGCGGACGGCGGCGGCGGCGGCGGCGGAGGCGGTAGCGGCGGCTGCGACAACGGGACAGACTCGTACGGCGCGGGTGGCGGCGGTGGCGGAGCGGGTGGTTGCAAAGCCGCCTCGGGTGCGGGCGGCGCGGGGGGCGGCGGCGGCTCGAGCTTCGGCGTGTTCGCGACGGGGGGAGGCACCGTCACCGTGACGTCCTGCAGCATCACGAGGGGAAGCGGTGGCCCGGGTGGTCAGGGCGGCAACGGCGGCGCAGGCCAGCCCGGCGGCAATGGGGGTCCGGGCGGCGGGAGTGCAGGCGGCTCACCCGCCGGTGGTACGGGCGGCAAAGGCAGCCACGGCGGCCACGGCGGCGGCGGCGGCGGCGGCGCGGGCGGCTGGAGCTACGGCATTTACGCGGCGACGCCCGCGGCCGTCAGCGACTCGGCGGTCAGCTACTCGGCCGGGGCGGCAGGGGCTGGCGGCTTCAACGGCGGCTCGGCACTCAACGCCCCGGTCGCGGACCGAGATGGCAACCCGGGCGCGGTCGGCGCCGCCGGGCTCTTGGGTACGCGTAACTAGCCGGGTCCTTAGTGTTTATGGCCACCCGGCCCGTGGGTGTGGCCAGGCGAGCCGTAGGGGCGCAGCTCGAAGCTCGGCGTCGCCAGCGCGGCTCCATCCTTGTTGTATTCTTCGATGGGTACCGCGAGTGCTCCCGCCGTCTGAGTGGGTCGGACAAAATGGAGATTGAGCCTACGCCGTGCAATTTTCGACGCAGCCGCCCTCTTGCTTCGACTGGGCGCCGCTAGGCGCGTACTCGAGTGACGAAGGCGGGCTGCATCGCCCGTCGAGGAGCGAGAGCAACTCGATGCTCGAAAATTGCCGGCGGACCCCAATCGGAGTTTTGTCCGACCCACTGAATCGGGTGCTCGTGTGGGCGATGTGGCGGGCTCGGTCATGGTGTCCAGGTTGGCCACTCGTTGTGAGCGCAGAGTCTATCACGGGTTCGATGATGCGGGGACAGGCCACCCAAGGGGTGAATGGACAGCATCTGTCGCGTCAACGGCACCTCGTTAGTTACTCGGGCGAGGCGGGAGTGACAAGGAGGTGTAAGGGAAAAGCTGTCCATTCATGGGATCAGTGGGGGAGAAAGGCGGACGGGAGGGACTGGGACGGTCCTGGTGCGGGGGCGCCGGATCCCTTCGTGGTGGTGGCTTTCGTGAGCTACCGAAGCGCACGCTGCGAAGACACCTACCGTTGCGCCTTCCGGGTCCTTGCTGGCGATGGCGATTTCCGGGTCGATGTCTATGACGCTGATGCCATGGGTGACGATTGGGCCGGCGCGACGATCTGCAGCCGTGGCGCGGTTTGCGATACTGAGGCGGCGCGAGTCATCGTTGGGAGGTGAGGCTCATCATCATCCGCGCAGCCGCACGCGTGGAGGTAGGTGCCGCTGCCGCCGTCTTCACCGTCGGCATCGGGTCGGCGAGCATCGATGTCACCCAGGCGTGTGCGCCGTCGTTCGTCGCGAGCGCCCCCGAAAGCGCCGCGCAAGTGGCTGCACGGGCCATCCAGGTCTCGCTGAGCTCCTCTCGGGTCGCCGCGAGGACGGCGCGAGTCGCCAACGTTTGGGACGCGAACGAGACGGCCCGGCAACACCGACCAGCCCAGCCGGACCCATCTCAGGAACCCATGAAGGGAGGAATCCAGGCGTGAGAAGATGTCACTCGAACTGGAACAGCTCACGGGACCTGTCATTGGCGCCGCGATCGAAGTGCATCGAAGCCTCGGCCCCTGCTTCATCGATGCGGTATACGAGGAGGCGCTTGCGATCGAGCTGCGTGAGCGTCGCGTCCCATTCGAACGTCAGGTTGTCGTGTCGGTTCTATTTCGCGGCCATGTGGTTGGCCTCCATCGGCCGGACCTGCCACCCCGGTCTGGAGGACGCATGGGTCATGACGTAGTTCGGTCGCGGAGGCGAGCACTCGGGCTGGTGCGAGCGCGTATGGGCGACCTGTCCTTCGAGCGGCTGACGCGGAAGGTGTCAAGACGGATGAGGCCGCCGTACGATTTATTTACTGATCGTCCGCTTCAAGCTCGACGCCGCGGTCGGGGTTGATGCAGACGGCTTCGGGAAGCGGGGGCGCGAGCGGGCTTCCGCTCGTGAACCGCTCGGGGTGGGCGGCGAAGGCTCGGTCGAGGGCCAGCTGCTTGGTGGAGATGAGGATTGACGCCGCGCACGTCGCGGAGGTTCAGAACCTCAGGCCGGGTACCCCGCCTCCCGTTGATGGCTAATCCGCAGGACCAGTGCCGCGTCTTTGCTTTGGTCGTGCCGGTAAAGAGCCACGTACCCTCGTGCACCACGCGAAACGACGAGCTCTCGTTTACCGGACTCGAGCCGGCGGCCAATGAACGGATGGCGCGCGAGAAGTAGGACCGCCTCCTGGATCGCAAGAACTACTTCCTCCGCCGCCGCTCTATCCTGCTCGGCCCAGAACGCCCCAATCCGTTCGAGGTCGGCGAATGCGGCTTCGGTCAGGCGGACGGATGCCAAGCACGCGCCTTCGGTCGCTCCGTCGGCTCATCTCGGATCGCAGCCAGCACATGGGCGAATGCCTCGGCCGCGTCGTAGACTCGGTTCGTGTCGGACGCGTGGCGCTCGGCTTCGTCGGCGTCCCGTTCGAACTGCTGTCCGCGCTCGGCGCGCTCGGTCTCCCGAGCGATCGCATCGACCATGAACGCGTGTGGTGAGAGATTGGCGTTGCGCGCAGCGTTTTGAACCCGACTCTTGAGCTCAGGAGGAATCTTCAGGCTGGTTGCGTTCATGGGACCTCCAAGTAGCACCAAGGTAACACCTACGAAGAGAGTGCGTCAACCGGGTGGCGGTGTCCCAAATCTGAAGGATTGGACCGGGTCGCTGTTCACAACTTTCGCGCACGACCGGCGTTCGTGCGATCCGGTCCAATCCTCGATTGAACGAAGCGCACCACGGTCTCAATGGTGGCTATGGGGAAAGAGGGTCGGGAGAGCAGCGGCTTGGTGCCGTCCGGGGTTGGATCGAGCGGACTTGGGCCTGTGTGTGGGTCTGCTTCAGGCGGTTGGAGGGTCGACCAGGCGG
>CANMLD010000058.1 GCA_947498315.1 Pseudomonadota bacterium
TGCACGTCGCTGTTGAAGATCCCGCCGTAGTCCATGACGGTGCTGTACTGGTACTCGTAGATCTTGTTCAGCTTCTCTTCTTCGTTCCACTTCGGACGCGGAGCGAGGCGCTCGACCGGAGTGCCGCCGACGGCGCAGAGACCCGTCTCGGCGTCGCTGGCGTCGATGCACTTGCCGGCATTGCAGGAGAGGCCCGCGGGGCAGGACGTCGAGGCGTTGCATTGCGTGAAGGCGCAGGCCTCGCCCATGTCGTCATCGCAGAAGCCGTCCGTCTTGCAATACACCTGCTCGGGCTTCTTGATGTTGAAGTACTCGTCGTGGAAGTTGAAGAGGTCGACGGAGCCGGCGAAGTTGTGGCGAAGACCGACCGTGTGGCCGACCTCGTGCTCGGTCAGGCCCGAGACGATGCGGGTCGTGATCTCCCAACGGAGGTCGTCGCCGGTGAGACACTTCTTGGCGGCGCTCTCCTTCTCGGCGTCGCTAAGCGAGGCGTAGGTGGCCTTCTCGGCGTCGCTGCAGAAGAACTCCTTCGAGATCCCGTAGATCGAGTCGTCCATGAAGCTGCGCTCGAAGCTGCAGGGGACCTGTGCGAGAGCCTTGTTTCGGCCTTCGTTGATGACGTCGTGGGCGTGACCGCCGGTCGCCCACGAGGCTGGGCTGAGCTTGGCATGCAGGTCGGCGGACTCGTTGCCGACGTCCATCTGGCCCGTGAGGCCCATGCGAACTTCCTCGGTGATCATCATGTCTTCGAGGGTCGTCCCGCGAATGGCGTCCGCGCGATTTTGGGTGTGACCGTTCTGCACCGTCGGGAGGGTCGAGAAGAGCTCCCGCTGCATCTGCTTGTCATTCAGGAACTTCATGATGTCCGGGTTGCTGAACGGGTCAGTGGCCGGCTGGACGATCCCGGCCCCGTCGAACTGCGGATGGCTGAAGCCCGCGAGTGTGGCGTCCTCGGTGCGGAGCCCGCCCTCGAAGAGCGTGGCTGAGTTGTCCGAGGGGAGCACGTCACCCTTCTCGAGGATCCACTTGCGGATGTAGTCGCCGGACACGACGTCCTTCGGGTCGATGTTCCCGTTGACGAGGTCGACGAGGTCCATCGCCGCCTGACCGTAGGTGAGCGTCGGGGCGCCGTAGATGTAGGCCGTGCCCCAGATGAGCTGCCCGGTCTCCGGGTCACCGGCCGAGGGGCCGTAGCCGAGCGGCGAGGCCGCCTGGTTCTCGCCGACCCAGTAGATGTAGTTGTAGCGCATGTCGCCGATCTTCTTCATCTGCGTCGGGTTCGGGACCATGTCTTTGCATGGGTTGAAGATCGCGTTCGCGTTATCGAGGTTCTGCTTGCCGCCCCAGTTGTAGAGGTTCTTCCCCTTGACCGAATAACGGCCGTCGTGGATGGCCTTCGACATGAGCTTCCAGTCAGCGCCGCGAGTGGCGAAGGTGTCACCGGCGTCAGCGGCGTCTTTCATGTCCGCCGCTTCGTTCACGTCGTCGTACTGATTCTCGCAGAGGATGAACATGTCGGGGACGGTCGCCTTGAGGGTCGCGAGACGGTCATCATCGGCCTCGGTCCAGCCAGCGGACCAACCCGTGCAGCGGCCCTCGTGACCCGTGAAGTAGCAGGTGAGATCGCCCTGGGCGCCCGCTTCGGTCACAGTGATACGAGCCTCGTCGAAGTCTTGTGGCGCGTAGGTGGTGACGCCTTCGTAGCGAAGACCCTCGGCCGCCCGAATGGCGTTGACGCCGACATCGACGGGCTTGTTCTGCACCGCGTGGAGGAAACGTACGCCCTCAGCCGCGGCACGGGCGGTGCCCGAGACGATGAGGGAGTCACCGGTGAAGACGACGAGGTAGTCGAAGTTGTTCGCAAGGGTAACTGTCTGCGATGCACCACCGACGGTGAGGACCGTCGACTTGGCGTCGAGCTGAGCGACCTCGGTGACCCACTCGCCGGCCTTGGTCTCGTGCGTCGCGACGCTCTGGCCGTCTGCCGTGAGGGTCTGCGAGCCGCCCGATGCGTTGACGAAGCGAACCGACGGCTTCGTACCCGTGAGCTTCTGGTCTTCCTTGACCGGGATCACGTTCACGCCCGCGTTCTGGTAGATGACCATGACGGCCCGGCGGGTGCCGGCGACGAACTCCTCGTCGATGACGAGCTCTCCGGCGGCGTCGAAGCACTTGTCGACGTTGTCCGAATCGGTCTTGCAGAGCTGGTTCTTGTCACATGGGGTGGCCGCGTTACAGGTGATCCAGGTCTTGGAGCCGACGACGGTGCGCGGCATCGCGACCGTCGTGTCGACCAGGACGTCTTCGCGGCCCTTGGTGCAGTCCGTGTTGGTCTCGCAAGCCTGAGTCCAGTACTGGCCCTTCTCCTCGAGGAGGAGGCCCCAGGCGAGCGCATCTTTGAACGCTCGCGACCACTCGTCAGCGCTCTTGTAGAACTGCCGGAGCATGCTGTTTCGGTTGCCTTCCGGGGGGAGCGACGCACTGAGGTGGTAGATGATCGGGTTGAGCCCGCGTTCGGCGAGGGGCAGCAGCTCGCCCTTCTTGCAAGTGCCGGGCTTGTAGACGCTGTCTTTGACGCAGCGGAGCGCTTGGTAGTCGAGGACCTTGTCGTCCGACCCGCAATCCGCGTTGTCCTGGCACGCGATGGCTTTGCCAGACGCGTTCGTCATGTCGGTGTATTCCCAGGTCTTCTGCCAGAGGTTCCAGCGCTGACCCTTGTAATCGCGAGCCGACTCGGTCATGTCCCAGAGCTCGTCGTAAGCGTGACGCTCCGCGAGGAAGAAGCCGAACTTGTCCATGTGTTCGCTGTTCTTGTAGACGAAGGTCTCGACGTCCGGAGTCGCGGGCGCGCGCTTCAAACTGTGGCGCAGCTTGAGCACGCTGCCGGCGCAGTCGGTGTTCGACACGCCGTAAGGGTCACAAATGTATCCCTGCCAGTTGGCGCTCGACGGCGGCGCAAAGGCCTTCGTCACGAACGAGATGTAGCCTTCCTCGAACTCGGGAAGGTCCGGGTTCTCGCCGGCGCCCGCGGGGCGAAGAAACGGATCCTCGACCTCTTGGACGTAGTGGTCCACGGCAGAGAACTGGCTCGATCCGGCCGGGAAGGCCCAATCGAGGATGGAGTTACCGCCCCAGTTCACTCGCACGTAGTCGCGCTCGTGCCAAACGCGGTCCGTCGTGTTCTCGGAGAGGGTGTTGCCCTGCTTGCCGGTCGACGTGTTGTAGTCGCGGATGACGTCGAAGTGCGTGACCGGGAACGCCGCGAGGGGCTGCCCGACGTATATCTCCACGAACTCGTTGCTCTTGCCCGCGTCCCAGAAGTTGCGGAGCTTCTTCAACTGGTAGGGCTTCTCCGAGAACTGCACGGTCTCGGTGACGGGCAGGACGTAGAGGTAGCTCTCCGTGAGGTCGAAGACGACCTTGGCCGCGTTGCCGAAGTTGGTGTTACCGATGAAGCCCTGGGCCGACTGCTGGGGCACGTCCACCATGGTCTGGAGGTAGTACCAGAGGCCGGAGAACTGAGTCTTCTTGATCTTGTTCGGGCTGGTTCGGTCGATGTCGCCGACCTCTTCAGCGCAGCTCGCGGCGAAGAGCCCCATCAGGCTCACCGCGAGAGCGGCGCGTAGCCATCCCATTCCGGTCCGTTGCATGATCATCCGTTTCTCCCTAGTCGTGGATTTCTGTCTGTCGTTTTGATTTAGCTGACTTCGTGAATCGGGGTGTTCGACCATTGCGCCTAGAAGTTGGCGACGAGGTCGAGGTAGAACGTCTGGCGGTTGTCGGCGCCGTTGGTGGTGTCCCACCACGGGAAGCGGAAGTCCTCGTTATCAGCCGTTTTTGGCGTCTGATCCACGAGCCAACCGAGGGCGACCCCGAACTGCGGGATCGGGTCCCAGGAGAGTTCGAACACGCCGCGCATCAGGTCGGTGTAACCACGACCGGCTTGCGCATTGACCGAGGCGAACTCGTCCTTGGTGTTGTTGGCGTAGGTGAAGCTCTGAAAGTAGGTCCAGCCGATGGTGAGACCCATGTCGCCGAGGCCCACGGGCCACGCAAAGCCGAGAGAGAGGTCATGGCTCACCGACCACTCGAGGTTCGACCCACCGAGGGCGACGAGGCCATCAGCGAGCTGCTCGACGCCGCCTGCACGTGACGGCAAGGGCGCCGAGAAGTTGCTCGTGTCCAGCGCTTGCTGCGTGTACTGGTTAAAGTTCTTGGTGACGCCGAACCCGTAGGACAGCGTCATGAAATCGGTCGGGATGAAGGTACCAGCGACCGAGAGGCCAAGGCCCATGACCTTGTTCGAGATCTGGCTCGCCTTCGAGGTCGGCAGAAACATCTGCAAGGTATAGCCGAGGTCGAAGACTGCCGAGCGCTCGCCGGTCTCCTTGTTCAGCGGTCCGAACGCGTCCGTCTTCAATGAGACGATGCTGCCTTGCTGGAAGAACAGCCGAATGTCGTAGAACTGAAGCTCGTTCGGGACCGTGTTGCCAGACGCGTAGTTCTCGACGACGTTGTGGTCGAAGTCGAAGCGCGCTCCGACCTTCATCTTCAGCTTCTTGTCGACGACGTAGCTGGGCAGAATCGAATAGGACATGTTCCAGGACGGCTGGGCCGAGTCGCCCGTCGTCGTGAAGGTGCCCATGCCGACAGCGTTCTCGTAGATGATTCGTATGCCGAGATTGCCGAGCCAGCTGTCCGAAGCCTTCGCTTCGGTCACGGTGGCGGCAGGCTTGGTCGCGTCATCTGCTTGCTGGCCTTCTTGCCGTCGTTCGGCTCGTTGTTCGCCCGCGGCATTCTGGCGTTCCGAGGCAGAGGCGGACAGCGCCATGACCATTGCGGTCGAACTCATCAGTAACGTGGTCGAGAGCTTCACTCGGTTCCTCCGGGCCCCAGCAGCAGGGGATAGTCCCCAAGACGACGCACGTGCCTTCCACGGGCGGCCATCTCAGAAGCGGCTCTTTTAGTCATGGCCTTGCACCTTTCGCAAGCCGAAAGTCGCCCCCTGAGCCAATGAGCCTGCGGGATGGGAAAGTTTAGGATGGCTGTGGGGTTGCCTCATCGCGCGAGGCTGGCGTAAGCAAATTTCGTTCCACCGTCACGTTCGCAGTCATAAACCCGATATCATTCGCGTTTCTATCGAGAACGCCCGGGTTGTTCTTCGACCGTGCAGGAATGAACGTGTGAGTCGCCGTCAGCAGGCTAACGATCCCACGACAACCTCGGCCAGCGTTGA
This sequence comes from Pseudomonadota bacterium, assembly GCA_947498315.1. Classification (GTDB taxonomy): domain Bacteria; phylum Myxococcota_A; class UBA9042; genus SXOO01. Next base: position 5,237 of record CANMLD010000058.1, read on the forward strand.
GGACTTCCGCCTGCAACAACCACGTTACATCGACCCACCGTGAAGGCTCGGCCGGCCGGGGCTGGAGGCGACAGCTCGTGACTGACTCGATGTCCGGGGCTGCTGCCGGCGATGCCGGCGCGGCGCTTAGTGCTGCTTCTGAGCGGTCGGCGATGTCGGGTAGGCCGTCAGCGTCGGTCGGCCGGCCGGGCTACAAGTCTCGCATGGCGTTGCGCTTCCCTGGCCTCGCCGGGCTGACCGCTGAACGCTGAGCGATGATAGCCCGGCGTCAGCTCCGGCTGAAGCTGGCGCTGGGACTGATCGCTGATAGCCCCGCGGCAGGTCCAAGCGACACGCCGGCTCAGCCGGCAGAAGCCCTAGGAATCGAGTCTGTCATGAGCGAACGCGCACGCTCAGGGTGCGTCGGATGCCGTCGCCGTGAGCCGCTCGAGCTGCGGGCTGAGCTTCTTGTCATCCGTCCGAAGGCGGACCTGGACTTCCAGATACCTTCCGACCGCCGGCGCCCAGCTCGGCACTTGGAACGGCATGGGCTCGGGTGGGAAGGAGCCGAACCACTGGCTCCACAGCGCGGTGTCGATGGTGTCCACAGACGCAGCGGTGCGATATCGGAGCTCGATGCGGGTCTGGTCTGGCACGGTGGCGCCGACGTCGATGGTCTGCCAATACGTCGCTCCGTTCTCCCACCCAGCGAAGACGTGCCTGTACGTACCGACTGGCGCAACGACCGTCTTCAGCGCGAAGCCGGTCATGTCGCTGTAGGTATAGGGGCCTGGGCCTGTGGGGAACTCACCGAGGATGTTCCCGGTGTTCGTGTCGATCTTGGTCGCAGTCGAAACACATTGGTTGATGGCCCACAGGTGGCCCTCGAAGTCGATAGAGACGCCAACCGTGCCGTGGAGTCCGCCGAGGTCCCATGACGCGACGACTTGCTTGGTCGCGGAGTCGATCTTGGTGATCCAGCGTGAGTACGCGGCATCACAGCCCTTGTCCCATGAGTGATGCGCCAAGTAGACGAAGCCGTCGAGTGATGCCGCGACGCCGCGGGTGTTCACGGCGACGTTGGGGACGACGACGGTGAACTGCTCGGTCTTCGGGTCGAAGGCCGAGACTGTCTGATTCTCGCCATTGGCGACCCAGACCTGACCGAGCTGATCGACTGCCATCCCGTAGGCATTGTAGCCGTTCGGCAGATTCCACCACCTCGGTTCTGCTGCGGGATTTGTGGCGTCGTAGTAGCCGAGCCGGCCGAGATCTCGAAGCGCTACCCACACGCCGCCGTCCTGATCGAGCGCGAGACCGTAAGGACGACCGCCGGACCCGGCGAAGTCGACTGACTTCAGCACCGCCCCGGTCAAGGGGTCGAGCCTCAGGAGACGCTGGCTATTCCAGAAGGCGACCCAGACTTTGTCTTCCTTGTCGATGGCGAGGCCACGTGCAACGGTGGCCCCGTCGGGCTGCACCACGAGCAGGACACACTCGTCGGCGCCCTGGGCGAGCATCTCCAGCCCGTTTATCACCTTGTCGCCGTTCGTGTCGCTGCTGGTCTCGATGGCGCCGTTGCCGTTGCGGTCGACGCAGTTCTCTAGATCGAGCGCGATGTGCCCGACCTTGCCGTCGCCGCGACACCCGACCCACACGCTGCCATCGCCCGCCACGGCGGTCCGGGACGGGTCGGCACAGACGTTGTACCGAGCGACTTCACGACCGCTGATGGTGTCGAGGCGAGACACCGTCCCCTCCCCGCTGTTCGCGATCCAAACAGAGCGTAGTTGGACGGTCTCGACATCGAGCTTCACGAACCCGGCCTCGTCGGTGTTCGTTCCGTCGTAGGCCTCCGGATCAGCCATCCACGCGAGAGGCTGTCCAGGACCTGCCCCGAGCACACACACCTCGGCGCAACCACCACAGGGCGCTGTCACTCCCTCATCGGCGACGCCGTCACAGTCGTCATCGCGACCGTTGCAGACCTCGACGCCACCGGGCTTCGTCTGGGCGTCGGAGTCATTGCAGTCGCCACCGCCGTTCTTGCAGACCGCCGGCGTCCCCACGACCTCCGCGTTGGCGTCACAGAACCCATCGCCATCTTTGTCGCAGGTCTCGTCCGCGATCTGATTGCAGTTCTGGTCTTGCCCATCGCAGATCTCGACGACCCCGGGGCTCAGCAGGGCCGTGCCGTCGTCGCAGTCGCCGCTCTTCTTCGCTGTGTAGTCGCCGTCCGATTCGCAAAGGCATGGGCCGACCGACGCAGGCGAGTAGCCGTCGTCATCGGCGTCGACTAGGTAGATGGTACATCCCTGTGCGCCCGCCTCATCGGTAGCGGAGTCGCAGTCGTTGTCAGCGCCATCACACACTTCGGAAGCGCCGGGGTACGTCGACTTGATCCCGTCGTCGCAGTCGCCGCCGTAGTTCGCCGTGAAGGGCGCCGTCGGCTTGCACAAGCAGTCGATGATGTCGTCGGCTCCGAAGCCATCACTATCGAGATCGGCGTAGTACTCAACGCAACCCTCGGAGCCGGTCTCGTCGATTTGACTGTCACAGTCGTCATCTTCGTTGTTGCAGACCTCCTTCTTGGCGTCATCTGCGTCGCAGATGAGCCCAGCGGCGCCGAGGCAGAGAAGCGTCCCCGAACACGAACCGTATTGGTTGTCGGCGATGCACAACTCCCCGCTGGTACCCTCGTCGACACTACCGTCACAGTCGTCGTCACTCCCGTTGCATGACTCCGGTCCAGGCTCCTTACCCTTGCACACACCGGCCCCGTTTTCGCAGGTCGCGACCCCGGAGCACCCTCCCCACTCGTTTTCCACGATGCACGGCGACCCTGCGATCTTCTCGTCGGTGTCGCCGTCACAGTCGTCATCCACGAGGTTACATGCCTCCGGTGCGTTTGGGCTCGTGGACTGGACCTCGTCATCACAATCCCCGCCGATGAGCGCCGTCCACGGGGCCGTGGGCTGGCAGACACAAGCGCCGATGCCGACGACTCCGAAGCCGTCGGCGTCTCCATCAGCTAAGTAGTTCGTGCAGCCCTTTGAATCGGCTGAGTCAGTCTGGCCGTCGCAGTCATCGTCGATGGTGTTGCAAATCTCAGACGCGCCGGGGAAAATGTTGTCTTCGTCGTCGTCACAATCCCCCCCTACCTCTGCGATGTAGAGCGGGTCTCCTTCACAGACACAACGTGAATCCCCGTCGATGCCATACCCGTCGTCGTCGGAGTCAGCGTAACGGTCGACGCACCCGACGGCGTCGACTTCGTCGACCAGGTCGTCGCAGTCATCATCGATGCCGTTGCACATCTCCGGGGTGGGTTCTCCCGCCGAACACTCCGACCAGCCGGTTATGCCGTTACACGTCTTCTGGCCCTGGCACGTCGCGGTGCCGAAGTCGACCGAGCACACTCGGCTAGTCCCTTTCGTCTTCTCGCCACAAAGGCAGGTATCGGTCGCCGGCACGCACTGCGATGTCCCGTCGATTTGCCGACACTCGAGCCCAGGGCCGCAGGTCCCATCGGCGCACGGGAGCGAGCAGAACTTTCCCTCATCTGCGATCGCCACACAGCGAGCACCGGTCGCGGCGCAGTCGACGTCTTGGACACACGTGGCGCAGGTCACGGGCACATCCGGCGCGCACACATAAGCGACGTCGGCGCCCGATGTTGAGACGTTTTTGCAGGTCCAACCCGTCGGGCACTCATCGACGCAGGTGTCCGTGCAGCGCCCTTCAAGACACCAACCCGACGGGCAGTCGGACGCCTTCGCACAGGCCTTTCCAAACCAAGAGGGTTCTTCGCCGCTCGTGTCGGCGATAGCAAGCCCAGTATCTTCGCCAGCGCCCGGCGTCGTATCGGGAAAGGTTGACGGCCCGGTATCGACTCCGACGTCCTTGACGCCGCCTTCGGTCACGACGGCGTCGGTGTAGAGGACTTGCTGCCCGGGGGGGCTGTCGCCTCCGCAAGCGGCACCAAAGGTGACGACCATCGCGACGAGCGCACGCCGCCATTGACACGCATGAGCGCCATCCACGACCGAGAACTTGCAAGCAGAAACGAAGTGGGTCGTGGCCATAGGGGGGCTCCTGCGTAATGGCAGGGGAGATGGTACCCCCGCCAGAAGAGCAATACTATCTGATCTAGGCTCTTTTCTCGCCTCCATTTTATTGGAGCCCGAAAGGTCCCTCACGGCGACCTTAATCGGCATCGGGCAGCGTCCCGACGATTCAGCCGACGTCACCCTCGAAGACGCGCTCTGCTGGCCCTGTCATCCAGACGGACCCGAGGTCTGGCTCGAGCTCGTACGTGAGGGTGCCTCCTGGGAGAGTCACGGCGAGCGGGACGCCCGGCGTCATGAGCCCGAGCTTGACCGCGACCGACGCGGCCGCGCCGCCGCCGGTGCCACAAGCCCGAGTCAGGCCACAACCACGCTCCCAGACGACGAGCTTCGCTGAACGTGGCCCTTGAACCTCGAGCCATTCGATGTTGGCCCCGCGTGGGAATCGGTGGTGAGTCGAGAGCCGATGACCGAACTCGAAGGCCTCACTCGGGTCCGGGGGACGAACCATGACGAAGTGGGGATTGCCGACTCTCGCGGGGATGCCCTCGAAGGACCGCCCATCGATGTCTACCGTCGTGTGGGGTTCGAACTCCGGCCGGCCGAGATTGACCCGCACCTCCATCGGCCCGCCCGCCACGTTGATTGGCGTGCAGTGCTGAGGACCAGCGTCGGTCAAGACGGTAAAGGGAGCCATGTCCTCCCGGCCGGTCTCCACGAGCCATGCCGCAAAGCATCGAAGGCCATTGCCGCACATGTCGGCGACGCTCCCATCCGAGTTGTAAACCCGCATTCGGGACGAGACAGCCGCGCCGCTGCCAGCTTGCCCGTCACGACGTTGACCGTCACTAGGGCGCCCGTCAGACTCGCGAAAGTAGCCGAGGATCCCATCTGCACCGATCCCGGTGTGTCGGTCGCACAGCGCGCGAGTCTCGTCCGGGGTGAAATCCGGTGAGCCTCGTCGGTCGACGATGATGAAGTCGTTTCCAAGCCCGTGGTACTTCCAGAAGTGCATGTGGACGTCCTTCAATCGGTAGGGCTCGTCGCCCGAGAGCGCTGAGGCGCGTCGAGTATAGCTCAAGACCAAGGACACCGCTCGCACACCCCAGGGCCCTTGCGACCGTTCTACATCGATCTAACTTGTCCGGATGCGCATTCTCTTCGTCATGGATCCCCTCGAGCTCGTGGACGTGAACCACGACTCGACCTTCGCCATCATGCTCGAGGCCCAGCACCGTGGCCACGAGGTCCTCTACTGCCTCCAGCCGTCCTTGCGACTGCGCGGAGGAGAGGGCCCGGCTGCCACCGTGCAGCGAGTCACTCTGACATCGAAGAAGGGCGGCGATCACGCACGCTTCGAGCCACCGCAGTCGGTGGACCTCCGCGACCTCGACGTGATCTTCATGCGGAAGGACCCGCCCTTCGACATCGAGTACATCTTCGCCACCTACATCCTCGAAGCCGCCGAGCCGCACGCGCTCGTCGTTAATCGTCCCGCGAGTCTCCGGAGCCACAACGAGAAGCTCTACGCCCTTGCGTTCCCCGAGTTCTGCCCCGACACGCTCGTGACCTCCGACGCAGCCGAAGTGAGAGCCTTTCAAGAGTCGCTCTCGGATCGTGGCGCGGGGAGGTCCATCGTCGTGAAGCCGCTCGACGGGAACGGCGGTGAAGGGATCTTCGTCGTGCGAGAGGGCGACCCGAACCTCAACGTCATCATGGAGCTCTCCACCCGGAAGGGCCGACGCCCGGTGATGGCACAGCGCTACCTCCCGGAGGCGCAAGCCGGAGACAAGCGCGTGCTCTTCGTCGATGGCGAGTTCGCGGGAGCGGTCAATCGGGTCCCGAAGGGCAAGGACCCGCGCGGCAACATGGTGCGGGGGGCCATTGCAGAAAAGACGAGCCTCACGGCACGCGAGCAAGCGATGGCAGCGACCCTGGGCCCTCGCCTCAAAGCAGACGGTCACCTCTTCGTCGGCATCGACGTGATCGGCGAGCACCTGACCGAGGTCAACGTCACGAGCCCCACGGGGATCCATGAGGTGAACCGCCTCGACGGGGTCAACGTCGAGACCCGCGTTGTGGAAGCTCTCGAACGAAACCGCGCCTCTCAGCGCAGGTGAGCGACGCCACGGCACAGGGCGAGCTCGTGCAATCGGCCGCCCTGACGCGAGGCTGGCGAGTCGAAGCGACACGCCACCGAGGTGATTCGCCGCTCGGACCCATGTTGTTCCCCGGCGGCACCACGCGCTCGGCGACGGTCCGGAGCGAGAGTGAGGCCTTCGCGCTGCTGCCCCTGGGGCGTCGTCGGGAGCTACTCGAGTTCGTCGCTTCCGAGCTGATTCGGAACGCGGCACGAGTGTCATCATCGATCGTCTGCACGGTCACTCGGCAGGGCGATTGGATCGTCATCGACGTGGTCGACCGCGCAGGCGCGAACACATTGAGCGCGCTCGAGGCGGCGATCTCGCGAGCTCGGGAGGAGCGTCGTGCCGTACCGGCAACCTTCGAGCGCGCCGCCGATGGTGCTGGACTCGGGCTATACCTCATCGAGAGACGGTCCGCGTTTCTGTCCGTTTGCGTCTCGCTCGGGCACTTCACTCGGGTGACGGCGACGCTTTGGCTGGGCATCGCTTCAGAGTGTGTCGTCGAAGCCGGAGCCGAAACGGCCTACATCCTCGAGAGATGACGGCTCGCCTTAACCGAGGTCAGAGCTTGTCCGCCACGAGGGTGATGAGCTGATCCTGCGCCTTGCGCATCGCCACGTTCTTGTTGCGGGTCTTGTTCATCAGGATGGCTACGGCGATGATTCGGCCGCTGCGCGTCTCGACGCGAGCAGCGAGCGTGCAGACCTCGTCGAGGGTGCCGGTCTTGCCGTAGACCTTGCCCGCGAGAGTCCCCAGGCGTCCCGCGAGGGTGCCGTCTTTACCGGCGATGGAGAGAGACTCGAAGAAGAGCGGGCCATTCGCGTGCCGGTGCATCGCGCTCATGATTCGAGTCAGATCGAGGGCGGAGAAGCGCCCTCCATCGTAGAGACCCGAGCCGTTCGAATAGGTGTAGGTGCCTTCGACAAGGCCGACCTCCCTCTCGAGGAAGTCGCGGACGACGGCGGTGCCGGTGCTCCAGTCAGGGAGCGTAGGCACCTTGGCGGTGCTCGGCGGGACTGCGGCGACTGAGTTCGGGTCTACTGGAGGCGCTGCACCCGGCGCAACGGGAGGAGTTACCAACGCGGGAGCCGCATCGAGCCGTCCGTGAAGCGCCAACGCGCGCAGCAGCATCTCGGCGAGGAAGTTGTTCGACTCCTTGTTCACTCGCGTCACGATCTCGGAGAGAGGGGGTGATGTGACGCTCGCGAGGAGCTGGCCCGCCGCAGGGCGGGTGTTCACGACTCGTGCGGTCCCCGAGAGCCTTATCCCAGCTCGTTTCGCGAGCGCGTGTAGTGCTGACGCTGTCGCGAGCGAGGGGTGTTCCACGCGACGGACCGTGATGGGCTTGGTCTTGGCCTCGACCCCAAGCTTGCCGCGGATGACGAGGCGCGTCCGGTTGGCCTCGAGGGCAGTCTCGACCCCGATGCGGCCCTTCTTGCCTGCGACCCCCTTTCCGCGGTTGTCGATGGTGAAGTAGTCCCCAGGAGGCGTGAGCTCCCACGTGACCGGCTCGCCGACGCGGGTCGGTAGAATCTGGATCTTGAAGGTGCCTTCGTCCACGACCGTCATGCCCGTCGCTGCACGGTAGGCGGCATCCGTGAGCTTCTTACCGAAGCCGGGAGGCAACGCCGAGCCCGAGAAGCCGGATTCGTCAACGAGCACGTCCTTGTAGCTCTTCTTCCCGAGCGTCACTTTCGCGGTGTCGATCATGGTTTGTAGGGCGGCTGTCGTGAGCGTCGGGTTGCCATTGCCGCGGAGCACGAGGTCCGTCCCGACGAGCTCGAGGGTGGACTCGAAGCGGTGATCGGGGCCCAGCCGCGTGAGCGCTGTGGCGGTCGTGGCGAGCTTCTCGTTGCTGGCCGGGTTGAGCGCGCGCGCGCCATTGGACTCGGCGATGACGGCGCCGGTCGAGAGGTCGAGGACGGCGATCCCGAGCTCGACGCCCGAGATCTCGAGCGTAGCGGCCATCGCCGCGACGTCCGCTTGAATGACTGGGTCCAGCGCCGGAACGGGGGCCCGCACGGCCGTGTCGGGTCCTTCAGGCTGAGCAGCGCCGTCTCCGGCCGGGCTAGACGGAGCCAGCCTCGGGGCGATGGTACCCTCGGTTTCGCTGCCGGGGGCTGGGTCGAGGGGAGGAGAAGTCCCCTCCGAACCGGCTACGCCAGAGACGTTTGCCTCAGTGCCGCGGTCGTCCCCGGTAACGCCGGCTGCACCGGGCCGTTCCGGAAAGACCACCTTGGACCGTGGTTCCGGCTCGACCTCCCGAGGCGGCGCTTTCCCGCACGAAGACGTAAGGCTGATCCCGACCACGAAGGCGAAGACGACCCTGAAGGCGGCGTTCGACTGGGCTGCGTGCGAGCCGAGTGGAGGCTTCACCGGCCTGACATTGACGTGGGAATGGGAGAGCGAGCGCTGCCTCATAATCCGCGTCCTATCAAACTCGACCGACGTGAGCAAACGGGACACGTCCACTCGTCCACTCGTCCACTCGTCCACTCGTCCACTCGTCCACTCGTCGTAAGACTGACCTCGCCACCGAAAAAGAACGAGTGCCCGCTTGAACCCGGAGTCCGCGGTCGCGTAGAACCGATGACATGGTTCAGAAGCCGAAACAGAATCTCCAAGGGTCGCATTCTAGGATGCGGGTAAACGAGCCAGACCCTCGCTCGCGCCCGGAGGCGACGTCAGAGTTCGTCTTTCTCGCGCTTGTCGCCCTTGCCTTTGGGTGCACCGACCCGTCTAGGGGGCGAGCGAACGAGACCGGCTCTGCAGCTGAGACCGACACGAACGGCTCGAGCTTCGACCCGAATGCCGGCAACGTGGACGCGGGCTCGAATACGGGCTCGCTCGGCCCCGACACCAGCGTGGATGGTCCGGTTGACGCGAGTGGTGCCGAAGCCGAGTGCGTTCCGGGCTCCGCGGCCAGCGCGACCTCTCGATGTAGTGAAGGCGTCCGTCAGGAATGTAGCGACTCGGGCGCGTGGGTGGACGCCCCGTGCCCCTCGGGCGAAGCCTGTTACGAAGGCGTCTGCGCCCCAACGAGCTGTGCCCCGGGCGCCCCGCTCGGCTCGTGCATAGGCGGCAACTCGGTCTTGCAGTGCAACGATTCGGGGACGGGACCCCAGTCCGTGCCTTGTCCAGACGGTCAGGTCTGCTACGCGGGAACGTGCGGTGCCTTCGTGTGTACTCCGGGCTCGCGCGTCTGCTTGGGCTTTGGCGGCGTTCAGGAATGCAAGCCGGATGGCAGCGGCTATGTGAAGGTGGAGAGCTGCGAAAAGGGCGGGAGTTGCCTGGACGGGAAGTGCGTCAGCGCTTGCGACGTCGACATCAAGGCGCTCACCTACCGCGGCTGTGAATATTATGCAGTCGATCTCGACAACATCGAGGAGGGGCAGTTCAAGCCGGTCTCGGTCGTCGTGAGCGTACCCACCGGGGTCGAAAACGCCACGGTGAAGATCGTCGACGTCGCGAACACGGCGGAGCTCGGCCCGAGCCAGCTCGGCGTAGCCGACATGGTGGTCGCAGCCGGAACACTCGAAGTCTTCAACCTTCCGCTAGGTTATGACATCGACGGCTCGGGGCGTTCGATGCGGTCGTTCCACTTGACGACGACGTCGCCAGCGACCGTCCACCAGTTCAACCCGCTAAACGGCGAAGGCGTGTTCACGAACGACGCGTCGCTGCTGCTGCCAACCGCGGGCGGCGGCACCGAGTATTACGCGATGAGTTGGGGGCTACGCACTGACAATGCCGTGCCGCTCAGAGGCTTTCTGACTGTAATCGCTACTGAGCCTGGCCAAACCACCGTTCAGATCGAAGCGACGGCTGCGATCGTCGCCGGCGCCGAAGGTTCGGGTGTGAACGCCTTCGCGCCGGGCCAGACCGCGAGCTTCATCTTGTCGCAAGGAGAGGTCCTGAACCTCGAGGCAGATGGCGGTCACGGCGCCGACCTCACTGGCACGCGCGTGGTGTCGGACCGTAAGGTCGCTGCGTTCGGGGGGCACGAGTGCGCCAACATACCGCTCGGCGTCGCCGCATGCGACCACATCGAACAGCAGCTCGTCCCGGTCGGAGCCTGGGGTAAACGCGTGGTCGTGGACACCTTCAAGGCGCGGAGCCCGAGCCAGTTCGATCTCGTGCGCGTCATGGCCGGCGGCAACGACGTCACTGTTGAGACAGTGCCCCCCGTGAAGGGCTACGAGAAGCTGGTACTTCAGCGTGGAACCTACGTGACCTTCTCCACCTCGGAGAGCCTCGAGGTCATCGCGGACGGCCCCATCTTGGTGGGGCACTACATGATCGGCTCGAGCTACCCTGGCCACGCGAAGACCTGTGGCAACACCGGGATCGGTGATCCCGCAATGACACTGGTGGTACCGACCCAGCAGTACCTCGACGAGTACACAGTGCTCACGCCGCCGGGCTACCTCGAGAACTACCTCAACGTCGTGGCCCCATCGGACGCCGACGTCCAGGTGGACGGCCTCTCGATTGCGGGGCAATTGACCGCGGTCGTCGGCACGGAGTGGCAGGTGGCCCGCATACCGGTACAGACGGGTGTCCACTCGGTCACCGGGAAGAAGAAGTTCGGCCTGACCGCCTACGGTTATGACTGCGACGTCAGCTATGCCTACCCGGGTGGGCTACGGCTCAAGATCCTGAGCGAGGGCCAGCCTTGAAGAAGCGAACTTTAGCCAGTCCCCGGCGTGCCATGTGGCTCGCCATCCTATTGATGTTCGGTGCGTGCTCCGGGGCGTCAGGCCGCTCGGGTGGCGGCTCGCAAGACGCATCATCAGCCGTCATCCCCGGCGGCTTTGACCCAAACGGGACGGATGGCAGCGACCTCACGAACGTGCCCGACTCCACAGCGTCGGATTTGAGCGGTGAAGGCGACGCCGTCGCCGAGCCCACTAGCGACGTGGATAACGAAGTCGGCGGCAGCGGCGGGGCCGATGGGTTCGAGGACCCGGACACGTCAGGCCCGAAGCCTGAGGTCGACAGCGACGGCGATGGTCTCCTCGACTCGCTCGACAACTGCGTGAAGAACAAGAACGAGGACCAAGCGGACGACGATGGCGATCAGGTCGGCGACGTCTGCGACGCCGACATCGACGGCGATCAAGCGATGAACGAGATCGATTGCGCGCCCTACGACAAGGGCGTTAGCCCGGGCGGCCCCGAGCGGTGCAATGGCGTCGACGACAACTGCGACGGCGACACCGACGTGGCGGACAGTGACGGCTGCATCTGGCTCTTCACCGATCTCGACGGAGACGGCGCGGGCACCAAAGACAGCGGACTCTGCCTCTGTGAGGCCACGTCACCGAACCAAAAGGCCATCTCCGGTGACTGTGACGACGCGAACCCGCTCGTGAGCCCGCTCCTAGCAGAGCGCTGCAACGGTGCGGATGACAACTGCAACCTCCTCGTCGATGACGGCTGTGACGACGACGAAGACGGCTACTGCGATGCTACCCTGGCGCTCGAAGGCGTGCCCGCCATCTGCTCCAAAGGTGGCGGCGACTGCCTCGACTACAGTGCATCGGTGAACCCCAGCGTCGCGGAGATCGGCGGCGACGGTCTCGACAACAATTGTGACGGCATCAAGGCAGGCGAGCAGGGCGGCGGGACCATCGAGCCGAACTGCGGTGCATCGATCTGTCAGGGCCAGTCAGTGGAGTCGATGCTCTGCGCGATGGAGATCTGCTACCCGGGCTACGTCGGCCCCGCCAACGTCACCGGCCCGGCCGGTGACGACATCAGCGGCGCTTACGGCGCGGTCAGCCACTTCGGCAACCCGGGCAATGATCTCGCGCCATTCAAAGGCACGTCCTACGGCGTCCTCACGTCGGGCGCGTTCGTCGATAGCGGTACGAACGCGAGCGCGCCGACGACCTTTCACTACCAGTCGGGTGGCTTCCCGAGCGCGGACACCTACAGTGAGATCGGCTCCGAGATGAACGACATCGTGGAGTTCAAGGTCACCCTCACGGCCCCGCCGGGAGTGACTGGCTTCGCTCTCGACTACATCTTCATGTCGGCGGAGTACGAAGAGTGGATCGGCAGTGATTTCAACGACAAGTTCTACATCGTCATGAATGGACCGACGACGACGGCAGGCGCTCCGAAGGTCATCAACTTCACGACATGCTCAGACCCCGGAGCCTACTACGACTACCTCGATGGTGGACAGAAGTACTGCTTCATCGCGATCAACACCGCCTTCTCAGAGTCTTGCGTGGCTCCGGCTACTGATATCTCCGGCACGGGCTACGAGTGCCCGAACGGCAGCTCGACCGGCTGGCTGACGACCCAGTGGCCTGTCGCGGCGGGAGAGACCTTCACCCTACTTTTCCACATCCATGACACCAGCGACGAGTCTTGGGACTCGCTCGTGCTCATCGACAACTTCCGCTGGCTAGGCGGGTCCTTCGACCAGGGCACCGCCTCACACAACTGACCCAGCGCCCCGCTGAAAGCACGGTGGTCGCTGGCCCGTGCCATTGGCAGAACCGGCCTGATCCTCGAGGAACTCCCATGTTCATTCGCACACCGTCAGCCTCGCGCCAGCTCCCTCTGACCCTGTCCTTCGCCGCGCTTCTCTCGCTGTCCTGTAAGAAAGAGGAAGCGCAGGTTACAGAGCCGACCTACACACCGGGTGCGCTCGAGACGAAGCGCTTCGACGCGCTCGACCTGTCGCTGTCAGTCCCGAACAACGTGACCGCGCAAGAGAAAGGCACCGAGCTCCTGCTCGAGGCACCGGGCTTCCCCACCGTGACCATCTCCATCGGCGAGAAAGGGAACGGCGTCGGCAGAATGTCCTCGACTGGGAGCGGTGGGATCACCGTCAAGATGATGGGCCCCGAGAAGACGTGGATGTGCAAGTCGGGCCCCGCAGGGACCCACAAGGAGCTCGTGAAGTCCATCTGCGACTCCATGAAACCAACAGAGAACCCACGCATCCTGCCCACTGAATGCAAGGTCGAGGGATGGGACGACAAGGTCGTGAAGGGCCTCTTCATGCCCCATAGCAAGGACATCGCCGGCTGCTTCGAAGCCGGAGCGAAAGCCGATCCGAAGTTCATCTCGGCCTCGGTCTCGGCGTCGATGAACCGCAACGCCGGCTCCACGTCGAGCAGCCTGTCGACGGGCCAGCCGGCCGCCGTTCAGGACTGCCTGAAGGCGATCTTCGAGAAGGTGAGAGATGATCCAGCGCTCGCGGGTGACGGCTCGTACAGCTGCAACCTGACCTACACCCTTTACTGATGATGAGTCCGTCATGAGTTCGGTGGGGGTGGAACCAGCGCCGGTCACGAGCGTGTCTGCTTCAGTCCTCTCGGAGCTCTCGGGCGAGGCGATCGAGATACGGTCGGTCACCGCACTCGCCGGCGGCGCCTGTCAGGACAACCTGAAGCTCGTCCTGACCCGGGGCGGCCAGGAAGAGACCTGGGTCCTACGCCACGACGCGCCAAGCTCCCTCGCGGGCTCCATCGACCGGGCCGCCGAGTTCGCGGTCGTTGCAGCCGCTCGGGCCGCAGGGGTCCTGACGCCAGAGGCTCGCTTTCTCGGCCAAGGGCTGCTCGGACGACCGGGCTTTGGCTACCTCTCTGCCTTCGCGGCCGGCACCGCCATCGGCCGGCAAGTGCTCGAACGCCCGGAGCTCGCCGCCGCGCGGAGCGGGCTCGCTACGGCGCTCGCCATTGAGCTTGCTCGAATCCACTCGGTCTCGGATGAGGTGGCGCTCCCCATCTCGGGCCTGGGTAAAGAGGACGCTGCGACGGTCGCTCTCGGCCGCCTCGAAGGGCTACTCCGCGCGTCTACAACCCCACTGCTCGCGCTCGAGCTGGTCTTTCAGTGGCTCGTGGGCAACGCGCCAGCCGCAGCGCCCCGCGTCCTCGTCCACGGCGACTTCCGAACCGGGAACTTCCTGGTCGCTCCGAGTGGTCTCACCGCGATCCTCGACTGGGAGTTCGCGCACTTCGGCGCTGCAGAAGAGGATCTTGGCTGGATCGCTGTCCGCGACTGGCGCTTCGGTCACTTGGATCGCCCCATCGGCGGATTCGCGACCCGCGAAGACTTCTACAGCGCTTACGAGTCGGCCGCCGGGCGAGAGGTTGACCGACGTACCATCCACTGGTGGGAGGTCTATGGAAACGCGCGTTGGGCGGCCGGGTGCCTCGATCAGGCCGACCGCTACCGCGCAGCCGCGCTCCCAGGCCCACGCGGAGCCGGCAAGGCCGACTTCGAGTTCTTGGCCATCGGCAGGCGCGCCTCCGAGATGGCCTTCGAGGCGATGAGACTCATCGAGGCGGCAACCTGATCATCGGACCCACGAGTGAAGAGCTCCTCGAAGCCCTTGCGACCTTCCTCGCCCGGGACCTCCGGCCGACCGTCACCGATTCGGGGCTTGCGTTCAGGACCCTCATTGCAGCGAACGTCGCGTCCACGTTGGCCGCTGAGCAACGTCTCGGCGGCGCCATCGATGCAGCGCAGCGCTCCCGGCTGGGCTCCCTCGGCTTTCAGGACGGCGCTCGCCGAACGGAGAGCCTAGAAGGGGATCTGGTGGCGGCCGTCCGACGCGGTGATCTTGGCGATTGCGGCCCTGGGTCGGCGGCCTGGGCCCATGCCCGCGCGTCCCTCGTCGAGATGCTGTCAGCCGTCAATCCCCGATTCGACATCGCTTGGAACCGGGACCGTGGACCGGCAGGAGGCCAATGATGGACTTTGCGCTTTCACCCGAGCTCGCCGCCGCGCGTCGCGCCGTTCGGGGGTTCATGGATGAGCACGTCATCCCCGTCGAAGAGCAGATCATCGCGGAGGATGAAGCAGGTCGCACGCCGCCGACGCTCCTCGCCTTGCAGCAGCGCGCCAGAGACGAGTCTCTGTGGGTGCCGCATCTTCCGCCGGAATGGGGCGGAAGAGGTCTCGGCCCTATGGGCATGTGTGTGCTGTTTCGGGAGATGGGCCGGTCGCTGGTAGGCGCCCGCGTCTTCAACTGTGACGCTCCCGATCAGGGCAACATGGACCTGCTACTACGGGTCGCGAGCCCCGACGCCCGGGAACGTTGGCTGGGCCCTCTCGCACGCGCCGAGATCACGAGCGCGTTCGCCATGACCGAGCCCGCTCCGGGCGCCGGCGCGGATCCGACGAACTTGCGCACCACCGCACGCATCGACGGCGACGAATGGGTCATCGACGGGCACAAGTGGTACACGACGGGCGGCGCCCATGCGGCCTTCCTCATCGTGATGGCCCGCACGTCCGACGACCCTCGTAAAGGCGCCTCGCTGTTCCTCGTCGACCGCAACGCGGCCGGCGTCGAGCTGGTGCGCGACATCCCGACCTTCGGCCCTCCCCTGTTGCAGCACCGGGAAGCGGAGTTCCGATTCCACGGCGTACGCGTGCCGCGAGGCGACCTCCTCGGCGGCGTCGGGGACGGGTTCCGGCTAGCGCAAGCGCGGCTCGTGCCGGCTCGCCTCACTCACTGCATGCGCTGGCTGGGACTCGCCGACCGGACGATCGCGCTCAGCCGACGCTACGTCCAAGAGCGCGTCAGCTTCGGCAAGACACTCGACAAACACCAGCTCGTCCAGAAGGTCTTCGCCGACGCGGCCTCTGCGATACACGCCGGCAATCTCATGGCTTTCCACTGTGCGTGGCTCCTCGAACAGGGGCGTGACATCGAAGCACGCCCCTACTCGTCGATGTGCAAAAACCACGTCGCAGCCCTGCTCTGCCGCACCCTCGACGACGCGATGCAGCTCCACGGCGGCCTCGGGTATAGCGATGATGTGCCCTTCGGTCGCTGGTATCGGTACGCGCGCGCCGCGCGGATCGCGGACGGCCCGGACGAGGTCCACACCATGACGGTCGGCCGAGACACCATCGCCGGCACTTTCGAACTTCTGATTTGACGATGGCCGTCAGCGCCGAACGAGCGTGACGACCTCTGGCGTGCCCTGCCCGCCTGCCCTCGCCAGCACGTCGGCGGGTACAGCCTGAAGCAGTGCCGCGAGCGGAACGCCTGTCTCAGGGCCGTCGTCCCAGACCAGCAGCGAGCCGGATGGCGCCTTCAGCCAGGGCGCGACGTCATCACCGTGGAGGCCGGTATAGAGCGACGCGTGCGCCGATGGGCCGATGGGGCCGTCGCCGAGCACGTCCCGAGTCTCATAGCTCGCCCAGACGGACCACGAGTAGAGCGGCGTCGATGCTGGCGCCGCTCGAAGCGCTTCGCGTGTGGCCTCCACGACGGCGCGCGGGCGGGCGCCCAATCGATGCGGCCTTAGAGAGAAGGCGACCTGAACGACCTGCAGAGCCAGGAGCGCGGCGAGCACGCCCTGCCCCGCTCGCGGCCAGCGCAACGCCACGAGGAGGAGCGCGGCGCCGAGCACCGCGAGGCTCGTGACCCAGTCGGCGACTGAAGGGAGCACCCCCAAGATGCCGGGAGGCGCGATGGTCTCGAGCTTGGCGAGGAAGATGCCGCGTTCAGCGACCACGGCAGTCGCGAGCAGGAGCCCGGTGGCGAAGAGGGCGATGCGGAGCGAACGCGGTGGCGCTGCGGCAAGCCGACGCGCGCCCTCCCACGCGCAAAGCGCCATCCAAGGTGCGACCGGCACCAGGAAGCGCGCGTAACCTCCGCTGGCGTGCGTGTTTCGATAGTAGAGGAGCGTCTGCAGCACGACGTAGCCGAGGGCGCCGAGCCCGATGAGCGCCCCGGTGAGCCTCCGACCATCATCGCTCTGCCAATTCGACCTCAAGACCCGAGCGAAGCCCGGCGAGGCGCTCTGCACGAACCTCACACCGCCCGCGCCGGCAAGCACCACGAGCAGGGGCCCGCAGGCCTCGACCCAACGGACGAGATAGAAGGTGAGCGATCCGGTCCCGTACTTCGCCGCCCCTTCGGGCTGTCCCTCCGTAAGCACCGCGGACGGCAGCGGCCAGCCGAGCACCGCCGCGGTGACATTGGCCGCGACGAGCGCCCAGGAGAGGAGGACCACGGCGCGCCACTCTCGGCGCCAGGCAAAGATCACAGCGCAGGCGACGACCAAGACGATGGCTTCGTGACGGGCCAGGGGCGCCAGCGCCATCCACGCCGCGGCGACACTAGGGCGGCCACGAACCAGCGCTCGGGTCCCGGCCGCGAGGTAGAGCGCACAGATGGTCTCCGTGAGCGTCGTCGTGCCGAGGTGCAGGAAGAGCGGCGCGGCGAGCAGCCAAGCAACGGCCGCAGTCTCGCTCCCGAGCGCCGTCTCCGCGTCGCCGGCGCCCTGGGAACGCGGGCGTTGCAGCCCCTGCGCGATCTGCGCCACCAAGACCAACGTGTAGGCGGTAATGGCGGCGCTGAGCAGCCGGCATGCGGTGAATCCAGCGGCGGTATCACCAAACCAGGCGACCAGCGCATACGGGATGGTGAAGCCCGGACGACCCCACGCATTCAGGAGGCACGATGGGTCACGCCAGGAGTCGCGCGCGAAGAGGTAATGGGTGAGGTCGTCGTCGTGGTAGGCACCGTCCGAGAAGAACGCGAGGACGGCCAGGACCGCGCCAGCCCACGTGATGAGCAGGAGGGTGCTGCGTGGCAGGCCAAAGCCGCTGGGGTCGAACGGAGAGCTCACGCGCGACGTTTACCAAGTTCCATCGAGATCGACACCCTCTTTGCCCGGCACGGTCCTTGCTGAGCGCATTGGCTACCAGCGTTCCTCAGCCAACAGCGATTGCTCATGGCGTCGGTGGGGGATCGAAACCCGGAACCGAACACCCCAAGGTGGGGTCAAGGGGCTCCCAAATGTTCCAAAACAACACGGTCGCCGCCGCAACACCCGATACCGCAGCGGCACCGACCGCCGGCACTGCGTCCGCCGCGTCGCTCCGAACGGCCACCCACGCTGAGGGCACGGCCGCGCTCTCGGCTGCCGTGCCTCGGCCGCGGGCACGCCCCAACCTGCTCACCCCGGCGCAAGAACAGAATGCGATTGCCTATAACCGTGGCAAGCGCTTCTCGCGTGAGACCGTTCGAGGCTATCAGAACGTCATGAGGACGACGGACGACGGCGAATTCGGGCCGAACACGGTGGAGGCGGTCGCGCGATTTCAGTCGCAGAACGGGCTCGAGGTGGACGGGAAGATCGGCCCGGGCACGAAGCGCACTCTCGATGCGCAGGTGCACCACGACACGCCCGCGCCCCATCAGCCCGAGCAGGAATCCGAAGCCGACCCTCAGCCGATACGGGACGGCGGGCTCACCGCCAGCTTCTCGCTCAACGAGTTCCGAAGTAAAGATGGCGCCGGGTTCCCTCGCAGCGTCATCCCGGTGCTGCGCGAGCTCGCTGAGAACCTCGAGGTACTCCGCGCTGAAGTGGGGCCCATCAGCATCACCTCGGGCTACCGCTCGCCCGCGCACAACCGCGCCGTCGGTGGCGCTCGCAACAGCTACCACGTTCGCGGAATGGCAGCCGACATCACGGTCGCTGGAATGACCCCACGTCAGGTTCGAGCCAAGGTGCTCTCGCTGATCGCCGCTGGTCGAATGAAGCAAGGCGGTGTCGGGCTCTACTCCACCTTCCTGCATTACGACACGCGCGG
>CANMLD010000059.1 GCA_947498315.1 Pseudomonadota bacterium
ATCGCAAGAACCCGAGGTGCCGGTCATCGAACAGCGGCGACCTGTCTCGGTATCGCAATCACGGAAATGGAACGCAATCTCATGAATATCCCCACCTTGACGCTGGTCTCTACGGGGTGTAACGAGTGCACAGTAGGTGATAACGGTGCGGGTTACGTGGGGTGTGGGTCTCGGCGACGTCGCCGCAGCCACCACGCTAAGCGCTTTGGGGAGCGTCACGAGATTCGCGCGCATCGACGGGAGATCGTGGTTATGATCGGTCGCGTAAAGTGGTTCTCTGATGCCAAGGGCTACGGCTTCGTCGTTTCGGACGACCGACCCGGGCTCGACATCTTCGTTCATCACACCGTGATTAGACAGGACGGTTTCCGTACCCTCTCCGATGGCGACGCGGTGGACTTCGACCTCGTCGAAGGACCAAAGGGACTCCATGCGGAGGCAGTCAAAAAGCTCGAGCAGCAATCCATGGCGATGGCCGCCTGAGGGATTCGCACGAGGGACTGCGGCGGCACCTGGCAGCTGGCACCCGGCGGGCAAGCACGTCGATGTGGGCGAGCATCGCCTCCACGTCATCGACGTGGGGGCGGGTTCGTCGCCGCCGGTGCTGCTACTCCACGGCATCTTGGTGTCGAGCTGGGCTTGGCGACACACACTGTCGGGCCTCGCGTCGTCGCGGCGCCTTGTCGCGCCGTGTCATCCGGGACACGGGTTCAGCTCGAAGAAGGTCCGCTCGTACAGCATCCGCGAGCTGACGCGGGCGGCGGTCGGCGTGCTCGACCACCTCGGGCTCGACCAGGTTGACATCGTCGGCAACTCGCTCGGCGGAGGGGTCGCGCTCCGGATGGCGCTCGATCACCCCGACCGCGTACGCCGTCTGGTTCTCGTTGCGCCGGCCGCGATGCCGATCCCGGCCTTCGCACCCTTGCTCGCACTCCAGGGCACCCATTTCGGCGCGCTCTATCGCACTGTCTTGAGAGAGCGCGTCATTCGGGGCTTCCTCACGCATCGAGCCTACAAGCAGCCTATCGTCGACGACGAGTTCATGGCGAAGCTCTGGGCGCCCTTAGCGAGCGGCGAGACTTTTGTCGCAGCGGGCATCATCAGCCGCGGGCTCCCTGCTGAGATGAACGAGCTGCACGAGGCGCTGCCGTCCATCTTCAAGCGAACGCTGGTAGTCTGGGGCGACCACGACGGGCTATTGAGCCCGAGTGCGGCTCCCACCATCGTGAAGCGACTCCCGCGCGCAGAGCTAAAGCTCTTCGAAGCATGTGGTCACTGCCCCATGGAGGAGCACCCGGGCGCGTTCAACGCCATGCTGACTACATTTCTGGATAGCTGAGCGAGGGAAGAAGGGGGAGTAGCCGCGCCGCGGCTATGGCCGCTTAGCGTCAGATCTCCTGGGCGAAGCGATGCTTGGTTTGCCAGAGGCTCATCACCGACATGTAGGTGAAGCCGAACTGGAACATGAGCATGAACGGGAACGCCATCCAAGCGCCGTACTCGATCGACGCGTAGACCGCGTAGGTGAACCAGAGCGCCAGAGCCAGCTCCACGATGGGCGTCCAGTCGTAGCGGCGATGGTACGCCGTGCGGGTCTTCCAGGAGCTGTCGCTGGCCTTCACGACGCCGTACTTCGGAGTGCGGGTGAAGCCGGATTGGTGACCGATGAGCGCCTCGATGACGGCCTTCGTGTTGTTGATGCACATGCCAATACCGACGCTGAGGACCACGGGGAGGTACTTCAATGCGTCGAAGCGGCTGACGCCGGCTTCGCGTTGGCACACGTAGTAGAAGTAGCCGATGGAGAGGGTCGACAGCAGAAACGCCGGCAGGTCGAGCCACATCAGCCACGGGACTTGGAGCTTGTACCGAATGGCGATGCTCACCGGCATGATGAGGCAGAGCACCACCATGAGCAGGTAGGCGAGGTTGTTCGTCAGGTGGAAGAACGACTCGGCCTTGGTCGCAAAGGGCAACTTGCTGTGCCAGATGCGCGGAAGCAGCTTGCGCGCCGTCTGGATGCTGCCCTTGGCCCAGCGGTGCTGCTGGCTCTTGAAGCTGTTCATCTCGACCGGCACTTCCGCCGGCGCGAGCACGTCAGGGAGGAAGACGAACTGCCAGCCGTTGATCTGCGACCGGTAGCTCAGGTCCAGGTCTTCGGTGAGGGTGTCGTGCTGCCAGCCACCCGCATCTTCGATGGTCGCGCGGCGCCAGACGCCTGCAGTGCCGTTGAAGTTGAAGAAGCGGCCCGAACGGTTGCGGGCGGTGTGCTCGATGATGAAGTGACCGTCGAGCATGACCGCCTGCGCCCGCGTGAGCAGGTTGAAGTCGCGGTTCAAGTGGTCCCAGCGGACCTGCACCATGCCGATGCGAGCGTCAGTAAAGAACTGAATGGTGCGTTCGAAGAAGTCGGCCTGAGGGACGAAGTCGGCGTCGAACACGGCGACGAACTCGCCCGACGACGTCTCGAGGCCCTTCGCCAACGCGCCGGCCTTGAAGCCGGAGCGGTCAATCCGGTGGATGAGCTCGATGTCGATACCTGTGGCTCTCCACTTGTCGACGCAACGCTGTGCGATCTCGGTAGTCCCGTCCGTGGAGTCGTCGAGGACCTGAACTTGAAAGCGGTCGCGCGGGTAGCGCATGCCACATGTGGCGTCGATGAGGCGCTCAGCGACGAACATCTCGTTATACATGGGCAGCTGCACGGTAACGCGGGGCAGTTCGTCGTAGGTCGCCTTGGGGATCCACGGGTTCTGCTTATGGCGCTTGTAGAGCCACGCAAGGTAGTACCGATGCCCGCCGTAGATCGAGAGCAGCACGAGCAAGGTGCCGTAGAGCACCAGGAATGCAAACTCGAATGGGGTGATGTCCAACGCAGTCACCTGATCTCCCCGCTCTCGCGACCCGCTCGACTTGATGTGCGGGCGCGCGCACGGCGCTCTGTGCCGTGAATGGGGCCGGGACGTTAGCACCGGCTCTAAAGTGCGTCAACACCTATAAAGTCCGTGACTTCAAGGCTTTAGGGCGGGCAAGCGAATTACGAGCCGCGTCGACGTGGGAGCCGCAATACGACTGAAAGCCCTTTCTGTCCATGTTCGAAATGCACCGAGCGAGGGCATTTCGCGCGAGTGCCGATGAGGACTGGACGAGCGCCGGTCCGATCGTTACAACGCGCCCTCGGCGAGGATGCTGGGACACGCTCGCTAGGGCGATTCGAAAACTGCGGATTCCGGGGAGATGAACGATGCGAAGCGCGACACGGTGGATCGGGTGGCTGGCGGCCGGACTTCTCGGGACGACCTTGCTCGCCTGCGAGTCGAAGACCTATCCGCAGTTTCAGCAGACGGATGGCGGTGACGCCCAGGACGGAAACGATGTCGCCGAGGGTGACGACGTGAGCGATGGGACCGATGGGTCTTCGGACGCGACCGACGGCACCACTGATGCGACGGACGGCGCCACCGACGCGACCGACGGCACGACCGACGCGACCGACGGCGCCACTGATGCGACGGACGGCGCTACTGATGCGACGGACGGCGCCACTGATGCGACGGACGGCGCCACTGATGCGACGGACGGCGCCACTGATGCGACGGACGGCACCACTGATGCGACGGACGGCGCCACTGACGCGACCGACGGCACCACCGACGCGACCGACGGCACTACCGACG
Organism: Pseudomonadota bacterium; assembly: GCA_947498315.1. GTDB lineage: Bacteria > Myxococcota_A > UBA9042 > SXOO01. The sequence goes on from CANMLD010000059.1 coordinate 3,678, forward strand.
CGACCGACGGCACCACCGACGCGACCGACGGCACCACCGACGGCGCCGACGGCACCGACGCGACGGGTGCATGTTGCCTCGAGAACGAATGCGCCGAGACGTCGCTGACGGGCTGCCTCGAGCTCGGCGGCACGTTCTCGGAGGGTAAGCTCTGCGGACCGGACACCTGCGCCCCCCCAGAGGACGCGTGTTGCTTGCCTGACGGAGTCTGCGTGGAGGGCTCAGCCGACGAGTGCGCCCAGTTCGGCGGCAAAGCATCCGAGGGCGTTTCGTGCGACGCTACGATGTGCGCGGCGACTCAGGAGGACACCTGGGCCTGTTGCGTCGCGAGCACCTGCCAGACCTTATCGCCGGCCGATTGCAGCGCCAAGGCGGGGACGCTCGTCTTGGGTGAAGCTTGCGGGGCGGTCGACTGCGCCGAACCGCCGGCGACAGGCGCCTGCTGCACGCCGATGGGGCTCTGCATCCCCGATCTCGCAGCCACCTCGTGCACGGAGATCGGCGGAAGTCACCTCCAAGGCGAAAAGTGCTCCGAGTCGCTCTGCCTCGAGTGAGCTCTCAGGCCGTTGGTCACAACGCCCTCTCCTTTGAGGGAGTAGCCAACGTGGCCTCCATATTCAGTGCCATCTCGCAAGGATGGCGTTATCATCGACAAACGCTCGCGCCGCCGGTGGCTCCTCGGGGCGAGTGATTCTGGGGGTTCTATCGTGAAGACATCATCATTGCTCACAGCGCTCACCGCGGCTTTCGTGCTTGCCAACGCGCCAGATGCGGACGCGTGCAAGTGCATCCCACCGACCGTCAGCTCGTCCTATCAAAACGCAACGGACGTGGTCCGGGCCCAGATCGTATACGGGGCGACCGTAGGCAACGACCGCTGGCACCTCGCGCGGGTTCTTGGGACTTTCAAAGGCTGCGCAAAGCCGAACTCGTGGATCTACGTCCGCACGGGGTCGAGCTCCGCGGCGTGCGGCCTGACTCTTCCAAACGGAGCGCAGTATCTGTTGAACGGGAGCGCCGACACCTCCTTCGCGTGGGCTATCCCGGTGATCAACGTGAATAGCTGCGGCTACAACCGGCCCATCAGTCAGCTCACCAAGCACGACCGACGCTTCCTCACGACGCGCTACAACTGTTGCGGCAAGACCTGCGCCTGTACGAACGGCAAAGCGCCTGTGAACTGCTTCGCTGACCCGTGCTCGGTCGCCGGCTGTCCATCGGGCGAGTGCCAATCGAACGACTGCGGCGGCTGCAAGGCCGAGTTCTTTGACGAGTCCGGCTACCAGATGTGCCTGCCTTGTCAGGCGAACAACGACTGCGCGTGGGGTCAAGCCTGCAGCGAAGGCCTATGCGTGGCGACGTGCACATCCAACGAGGACTGCAACAAGGGGAACTGGTGCCGACCCACGCAAGGTGACTTCGGCAGCGGCGAGCTGGGCGCTGGCGCCTGTACCCCGTACGCGGGCGAAGGCGAGTATTGCGGCGGATTCGTCCCGTACTGGATGGTCAGCGCGTGCGCGCCTGGCCTCATCTGCACCGACACCCCGCCTTGGATCGCCGACGCGCCGGGTATCTGCCGCCAGCCGTGCAAGAGCTTCGAGGACTGCGCCGAGAACGAGTACTGCGGTTCAGGCGACGTGTGCCGTGACGACGGCGCGTGCAAGACCCAGAAGGACTGCATGACAGACGGCAACTCGTACATCACCGTGAAGTGCCTTGGTTATTCGGTCTGCCTCGAAGACAAGTGCGACTACAAGTGCGGCAGCCCGCTCTGCAACAACGTCGAAGGCGTCGACTTCGGCTTCTGCGACATGTTCCTCGGGTGGACCAACGTCGGCGGCAAGTGCCAGGCCGTGTCGGGCTGCGATGGTGAAGGCTTCAACTTCTACGAGACCGAAGCGGCCTGCCTCGAGGCGTGCGGCTGGACGCCCGTAGACACCTGCGCCGACTTGTCCGAAGTCGACTTCGGCCTCTGCAAGGCGATCCTCGGCTACGGCGTCGTCGGCGGCAAGTGCCAGATGATCTCCGGGTGCGGCAACCAGGGCTACCCGCTGTTCGGCTCGCAGGAAGAGTGCGACAAGCAATGCGGCGCCGCCGGCCCGACCTGCGAAGACATCGGCAAGATGGACTTTGGCGACTGCGAGATGGTCCTCGGCGTCGCCGTCGTGGGTGGCGTCTGCCAGACCGTCAGCGGCTGCTCCGACATGGGCGTCGAGTTCTTCGCGGACGTGAATCAGTGCCAGAAGGCCTGCACGGTCTCGATTCAGCCGAAGTGATGCGCCCGCGTCCACCCTCCCCAGCCTCACGGCGCCACTCTTCCTGAAAACCAACTCCGGAATCGTGCTCATGGTCCTCGCCGCGCTCTGTTGGAGCACGGCGGGGCTCCTGATTCGTCTCGTCGACGCTGATCCTTGGGCCATCGTCGCGTGGCGGTCCGCCATCATGGCGGTCTGCGTGAGCCTCGGTATCGCAGCGCTACAGGTGTATCGAGCACGTGGCGTCCTGGCCGGCCTCGCGGCCACGACGGCGCGCTTCCGTGCGATGGGCTGGCCCGGAGTCTTCTCCGGCTCGCTCCTGGCGACGACCTTTGGGCTCTTCGTGCTCGCCATCACCCGAACGTCCGTGGGCAGTACGCTCGTCATCATGGCAGCGACGCCGTTCGTGGTCGCGCTACTCGGCTGGGCATTCCTCCGCGAGCGGCCGAGCCGCCCAACCTGGATCGCGATGACGGTGGTCCTCGTCGGCATTGCCATCATGTTCGGAGACGGCTTCGGCTCCGGCGCGTGGACCGGCAATCTCTTGGCCCTCCTGGTGACGGTCACCTTCGGCGTCAATACGCTCGTCGTGCGCCGTCATCGGGAGGTCGACATGGTCCCGGCCGTCGCGCTGGCCGGGTTTCTGAGCGCCATGACGGCCGCGCCCCTCGCCGACTCGCTCGCCGTCGACGCTGGCTCCTTCGCGGCTCTCGCCCTGCTGGGAGTCGTGCAGTTGAGCGTTGGGCTGGCGCTCTTCGTCGCCGCGGCAAAGCGGCTGACCGCTGCCGACGTGAGCCTCATCGGTACGCTCGAGACGGTGCTCGGCCCCGTCTGGGTCTGGCTGGGGATCGGGGAGCGCCCAGAACCGGCGGTCATCCTCGGCGGCGCGATGGTGCTTGGGACGTTGATCGTCTACATGCGCCTCACGGCGCCACGCCGAATCATCACTCCGGCTGAAGCGTGATCTCGACCGTGCGGCCGGGCTCGATTCGGACGACCGTCTCGCGCGTCCCGACGCCATCCGGCTGGATCCGTGCCCAGACAGTGTGGTCGCCTGGCGCGAGCCGAAGGGGCTCACGGCCTTCGGTCGTCAGCTCGCCGTCGATGTAGAGACGAAGCGCCTGTCCTGGCCTCGGAGGTCGCACGATCAACAACCCGGACGCCGTTGACGCCACCTTGAAGGCGGGCGTGGCGGGCGGCCGCGCCGAGTCGGTTGGGCTGCTTCGCGTTGCCTTCGACATACTGGCGTCGGGTCGGGGCTGGCGCTCTTCGAACTCAACGGCAGGCCGAACAGCGCCCTCAGCCGCCGTCGCCGTCACCGGATGGGTCACGAGCCAGATGATGGCCCCGGTCACGGCTACGATGCCGACGGTCACGCTGGCGAGGAGGGCCTTCATCAGACGGTCCTTCGGATGGATGCGTCGCTCGACAGACGAGCGCCGTTCGCTCGCGGCCTTATCGGAGCGCGCAGCAGCCCGAGACGCCCGGGGAGCGCTGCGTTGTTCAACAGCGCCAGCGACGGACGGAACCAGCACAGGGTCAACGTCGCGTACCGGAGGCGGAGTGGTCGCGTGAGTCCCGCGCTGCCGCATCGACTCCAAGATCTTCTGATTGAGCTCGGCGATGTGTTCGCGGCTCATGCGTGTGGTCGCGTCGTGCGGCTCGGGCTCCTCCTTCTCCGGCGCGACTGCCGCGCCAACTCCGGCTGTAGGCCCGGGGTGGCGAGGGAGAGGCGAGCTCGGCGCTGCCGGAACGGGCTGCGGGCGGGCGCCGAGCCTCCGGCGCTGTGTCAGGTCGTCTTCGACCCCAGCCGAAGGAACGGCGATCGCAGGTCGCGGGTCTCGGGTGAGCTCAGACCCGCTCTTTCGCGCCGTCACCGGCTGCCCGCTGTTGTCGGAGGGGTCGTCGTCGAAGGCGGCCCTAAGCTCCGGATCGGTCGCGGGACCGGCGTAGTCACGCTTGGTCTGCACGCGCATCGAATCGCCGAGAGCGGCGGCGTCGGCGTTCTGATCAAAGAGGGCGCTCAAAAAGTCGGCGAGATCGACCTTGGCGAAGCTTCGGTTGCGCTGACTGACGAAGGCGTTCAGGGCCCGAGCGAGCTCCATGGCAGAGCCAAAGCGGTCTTCTCGCCGCGGTGCAAGCGCCTTCATGCAGATGGCTTCGAGCGCCTCTGGGATCTCGGGTCTCACCTCACGAGGCGAGCGGACGAGCCCGTTGCGCACCCGGTCCATGAGGACTGCCTCGTCTGTGTCATCGTAGAGAGGCGACGACGTGAGCGTTTCATAGAGGACGATGCCCGCGCTGAATATGTCGCTGCGGTGGTCAAGATCACCTCCACGCGACTGCTCGGGGCTCATGTAGTAGAATTTACCTTTGATGACGCCAACTTGCGTCTGGGTCGCCCGCACCGTTGCCTTGACGATTCCGAAGTCGCCAAGCTTGACGTCGCCCTGCCACGACAGCAGGACGTTCTGCGGGCTCACGTCGCGGTGAATGATCTGAAGCGACTCACCCGTGTGGGGGTCTCGACGGGTGTGCGCGAAGTGGAGGCCGAAACAGGTCTCGGCCACGACGTGACAGGCAGCTTCGAGCGGCATGAGCAGCTCGCGGCTGTGCAGCTCCTTCAGCACTTGGTACAGGTCGCGTCCGTCGACGAGCTCCATCGCCAGATAGACGTGGGGACCGTCCATACCGAGGTCGGTGACTTGAACGATGTTGGCATGTTGAAGCTGGGCGGTGATGCGGGCTTCATCGACCAGCATTCGAACGAATGCGGGGTCTTCCGCGTACTCATCGTGAAGGCGCTTCACGACGAGCCGCTTCTCGAAACCGCCGTAGCCCTTAGTACGAGCGAGGAAGATCTCAGCCATACCGCCCGACGCGATCCGGTCCAGGATCTCGTACCCACCGATCATGACTGGACTTGCGGGCTGGCTCATCGACCTCGGCTCATGAACTCTCATGGTCCAGCAAGGGGGGCCGGTTGTAAACCCCTCCGAGCGGCTAGGTCATCGTCGTAATGGGCCTGCGATCCTCGGGCACCGAGGTCACCTCCACGCCCGGCGGTAGGAGGAAGCCAAGCTCGGCGAGACGTCGCGACCCCTTGGCGACGGCCGCAAAGAGCTGCTCGAAGTTCGCTCCGAGCGAGATCGCGAGCTCATCGGCGAGTGACCGAAGGGTGCGCACGCCATTGCAGTACGCCAACACCCCGGCGATTCGGCCATCGATGGCGACGCGAAAGTGGAAACCACGCGTCATCTTGAGGACGACCGACTCGGGGACCCAACCCTCGCCGACGGAATAGGTGTCCTGAACGAAGCGAACGTCCGGAGCGACGCGAAAGGGCAGATCGAGGACCTCATCGTCGTCCAAGCCAGCGAGGCGGTCTCGGGTCTCGAAGAATCGATCGAGGAGCAAGCCGCCGGTATGATCGGCACCGTCGATGTCCTCCGCCGCCTCGAACCACGTCGCGGCGCTACCCCCCGGGGCGCTCTCGGGCCGCCGACGCATGCAGAGGAGTCCGGTTCGTATCTCCTCGATTCCATTGGCTTCGAGGGCCTCGGTCCATTGATTGAATCGAAGGCGATACGCCTCGCCCTTGAGCCCTTCTGACTCGTGGATCCAACTCTCGACGTAGGTGGGTACCGACTGCTTGATACGCGTCGTGACCCACGCGTCACAGCCCGGAGGGATCCAACTTCGAATCCGGTCCTGCCAGCGCTGACCCTCGACGCAAGCCCACGCGACGGTCATGCGGAGGAAGCCACCCGGCACGAGGTGGGCCGGCGCGCCCCGAATGACCGCTTGAACGAAGCCATCGCCGTCGAAGCCGCCATCTCGGAAGATGAACTTGCGGTCCGGTGCTAGCACGAAGGGTGGGTTCATCGAGATGAAGTCGAACTGCTCGCCTTGGAGAGGTTCGAAGAGCGACCCTTCGCGAACTTCGAGCGTGTCCACTCGGTTCACGACCGCGTTATATCGCGACATGAGCACGGCGCGCGGGTTGATGTCGGTCGCGAGGACGCGTCCGCATCGCCGAGCCCAACGCACGGCGAGCCCGCCACATCCGGTCCCAAGATCGGCGGCGCTCTCGAAGCGCCCGGGCATCATGAGCCCGACTTCATTCGACGATGGGCCGATGCCCATGACGTGATCGGGATCCATCTCCGAGTTGAGCCCCGCCGGGTCGAAGAGCAAGCGCCCTCCCTCGTCAGGGACGACCTGAATCAGCGGCGTCACCTCCGTGTCCGAGAGGGCGATGAGTCCGGCTCGGGCGAAGTCCTCGAGGGGATGCGGCGCAAACGCCAGCGCGGCTTGTTCACGCGAGACGGGTACGCTCAAGAAGAAGAGGCGGATGAAGGTGTCTGTCGGTGTGCCCGCCGCAGTGCGACTGAGTACACGCGGGACCGTCTTTTCGTTCACGACGAAGGTCTCGGTCGTCGCGATGTACTGACCGATGCCATCCGAGGTGAACCGAGCGCGGTCGAGGAGATCGCGAAAGGCCTCGGCGACGGACAGCTCGAAGTGAAGAGGGGGTGCGTTTCTGCTCACGGTGCTACCTCCGCCACGACCACGAGACCGGGCGCGGGTTTGCCTTCTTCTTTGCGGATGGAGATCGACTCCATCAGCGTCACGTGGAAACCAGCCGCGGTGAGGAGGGATTCGACAGCCGCTTTTGAGTGCGCGAAGCGTCCCGTCGACTGAATGAGGTAGCTCGCTCCTGCCGCTAGGGCATCCGAGCTCGCTTCTTCGAGCGTGAATACGAGCACGCCGCCGGGAGCGAGCGACCGATAGCAGGCGCGCAGTGGCCCTTCGAGATCGCCGTGGTAGACGAACACGTCGACTGCGGTCACCGCATCCCACGCGCCCTCGTGGCGCTCGAGCGTGGTGAGGAGGTCGCCCACGTCAAGCCGATCGTAGACGCGACGCGCCTCCGCGAGCCGGACCATGCGCACCGAGAGGTCCACGCCTTCGAGGACGGAGGCCTTGGCCCTCAGCGCCTGCCCAGAGAGCCCGGTCCCGCAGCCGAGATCGAGGATGCGTAGCTTCTGACCGGGACGCACGGAGTCCAGCGCTTCGGCCACAGCCGTCGGGCCGGAGTAACGGAGGCGGTCGACGAGCCAACGATCGTAGCCGTCGGCCATGCCATCGAAGAGCTGAGCCACGTGGTCTGGGGAGGCCCGATCGGGCAGTGCCGCAGCGCCAATCGCCGCGAGCCGCAAGCCGGCGCCGCGACGGTCGCGTGGATCGAGCTCAACCGCACGGCGCAGCAAACGGGTGGCGGTGGCGACGTCGTCTTGCTTGAGAGCCACGACGCCGAGGGCGTAGCAGGTGGTCGCGGACTCATGCGCCGCAAAGGCTCTCTCTGTGAGCGCCCGAGCCTCCGCGAGCTTCTTCTCCTCGAGCGCCATCATCGCGAGGTTGGTGAGCGCGTCGATGTCGCTCCCGTTCAGCGCGATCGCCTTCTCGTACAGAGAGCGGGCCTCGGAGGTACGACCCTCCACCCGGCGGAGGTTGGCGAGGTTGGTGCGTGGCCGTGAGTCCTTAGGCGAGAGCGCCATGGCGCGAGCGAATCGCCGCCCGGCTTCTTCGGCTTGTCCGAGCCGGAACTGCACGATCCCGAGGCTGTTGTGTGCGTCGCCGTACTCGGGAGCGACGAACACGGCGCGTTCGAGCAGCTCGCGTGCCCCGAGGTGGCGGCCCTCGCGTTCGGCGATGACGCCTTTGACCACGAGTGCGAGTGGGTTGTCTGGGTCGGCCAGTAGGATCTCGTCCGCCTCAGTCAGCGCGCCGGCGAGGTCATCCCGGCCATAGGTCTCAACCAACTGACGCATTGCGGTTTCGATATCGTCGATCATGGCGGCTCCGGGGCTCTAGAGGCCGGCACGCACTCGAGGAGGACTCGAGGCATGGCAAACGTGGTCAGAAATGCCAGGGAAAGCGGCGGTAATCTTGAGGACGTTTCTCGAGGAAGGCCACCCGGCCTTCAACGGCTTCGTCGGTCCCGTAGGCGAGGCGCGTCGCTTCCCCAGCGAAGAGCTGTTGCCCGACGAGACCGTCGTCGATCATGTTGAACGCGTACTTGATCATGCGCATCGCCGTCGGGCTCTTGCGGTTCATGATGTCGGCCCATTCCAGCGCCACCTTCTCGAGGTCCTGGTGAGGCACGACCGCGTTGACCATGCCCATCTCGTAGGCTTGCTGAGCCGAGTAGTCGAAGCCGAGGAGGAAGATCTCACGACCTCGTTTTTGGCCCACCTGTCGTGCCAGCAGGGCAGAGCCGAAGCCCCCGTCGAAGCTGGCGACATCCGGATCAGTCTGCTTGAACTGAGCGTGCTCGGCACTGGCGAGCGTGAGATCGCACACCACGTGGAGGCTGTGCCCGCCGCCGACCGCCCAGCCCGGCACGACCGCGATGACGATCTTGGGCATGAAGCGGATGAGCCGCTGCACCTCGAGGATATGCAGCCGGCCGAGTCGTGCGGGATCGACCGTGCCTCCGTCGCCGTCGGACTCGTACTGATACCCGTCTTTGCCCCGAATGCGCTGATCGCCGCCGGACGAGAAGGCCCAACCGCCATCTTTGGGCGATGGGCCGTTGCCGGTGATGAGCACGGTGCCGACGTCCGAGCACTGGCGGGCGTGATCGAGCGCCGTGAAGAGCTCGTCGACGGTACGGGGCCGAAATGCGTTGCGGACTTCGGGCCTATTGAAGGCCACCCGCACTGTGCCTTGGCGTTTCGCCCGGTGGTACGTGATGTCCTTGAACTCGAAGCCGGGGACGGCGTCCCAAGCCTCAGGGTCGAAGATCTCGGAGACGAATGAGGGCGATGACGACGGTTCAGTCATGGGGCGGAAGCTAGCCTCTTCAGCCGCCCGCCTGCAACCACGCTTCGCTTCGCCGCCATAGCTCAGATGCGAGATCGTCCTGCTGAGCGATGCGAGACGGGTAGCGCGTGGTGCACTTGTCCCAATAGAGCCCAGTCTGACCGGCAAGCGCAGGCGACGTCGCGCAGTGAAGCGACGTGCGGGCACCTTCTTCCGTCGTGATCATGAAGAGCTTGGCAATATGCTCTAGAGGACCCGGGAGCGAGCGCCAGATGTCGGACGCGACGACGCCGGGGTGTAGCGCGTAGACGTCGATGCGGCGGTCTGCGAGGCGTTTCGCCAGCTCGCGAGCGAAGAGCACGTTGGCGAGCTTCGACTCGCAGTACTCGGCGACGCCGGTCTTCGACGCGGTGGTCTTTCGCGCCGCTTCGAAGTTGATTCCTTTGGCGCGGTAGTGCGCCTTGCTCGCAACCACGACGACGCGGCCGCCCGGGACGAGGTGATCCATCAGGCCGTGAGTGAGGGCGAAGGGCCCGAGATGGTTCGTGCCGAAGGTGAGTTCGAAACCGTCTGCGGTTGTCCCTTTCGAACCAGCGAGACCGGCGTTGTTGACGAGGATGTCGATGGCCGGGCCGGCGCGCAGGGTGGCGACTGCTGCCCGTGTCTTGACGAGTGACGCGAGGTCGAGCGCCAAGAACTCCACCACCGCGCCAGGCACCGCCGCCTTGATCTCCGCGATGGCGGTGTCCGTCTTGTCCTTCGAGCGACAGGCGACAATGACGCGTGCGCCGGCACGGGCGAGCTCGAGCGCGGTCGCCTTGCCGATCCCGGTATTCGAGCCGGTGACGACGGCCAGCTTTCCGACGAGAGAGACCGACGATTCGACGAGGGGAAGCTTCGTTGCCATGGACTCGCTCAAGGTTCGATGTGAAATCAGCAGCGCCGTCTACCACGCTTTCTGATACCCTGCGACTGCTGATGGCCGTGAGTTCACGAGCAGGGCCGCCCGCCACTCCGGTGGCGATAAACAGCCGCGGCGATGGCGACGCGGTGATGGGGGACGTGTCCGCCGAAGGCGCCATCCTCGCGGGCAACGACATGGGCCGCCCGGGCCTTGCTCGGGACGAGCTCCGTGAGCTGTCAGCACCCGATCCTTGGCGCTGGGGGGTCGAGCTCGCCGCGTTCTGGTTGGCCATCTTCGCCCTGGTGGAAGCCGCAGTCCTGGTCTCGTGGACTCTCTGGCTCGTCCCGATCTCCCTGCTCATCGGCTGCCTGCAGAACGGGCTCATCTTGTGGACGCATGAAGGCGCCCACATAAACCTCGTCCGGGATCGCCGCCGCAACGACCATCTCGCCGACCTCCTCATCTCTGGCCCGATTGGGGTCTACATCGCCTCCTACCGCTGGCATCACGGACGTCACCACCGCTACCTCGGAGATGGACGCGAGGAGATCGAGCTCTCGGCGTACTACCCGATTCAGGGCGCTCTGCTGTGGCGCCACGTCGCCCGCCACCTCTTCGGCTCGGTGGCTTTGAGCATCATCTTCCGTAGCCAAGGTCCGAAAGCGCAACGATTCGGGGCGCCGCCACCTCGCAGCCGCGCCGCGTGGCTCGGACTCGGCCTCGTCAACGCGGCGCTCTTCACGCTGTGTGCCGCGCAAGGAGAATGGATGATCTACGCGGTGGTGTGGGGCTTCCCACTCGTGACGATCGCCCCGATGATCTCGAACTTCCGCACCATCGTCGAGCACCAGCCGCTCGGCAGTGTACCGGGTCCGGAGCTAGCCACGACGCTGCCGCCTTTCACGCGAATCGTCGACGCAGGGCTCCTCGAGAGGGTCCTAATCGCTCCCATTGGGTTCCACTACCACTACGAACACCACCTGTACCCGGCGATTCCCTACCATCGACTCGGTGAGGTGCGGCGTCGCCTCCAGGCCATCGGCCACTACGACGCTCCCGGTCTCGTGACGAGTAAGGGCTATCTGCGGACCGTCGTTCAGCTCGCGACCACGCGAAGTAGGAACATGCCGGTGACAGAGAGCGCGTCCTGAGCCCGACCGCCGCGTGGAGCTGCCTCGTCCTTGCGGGCCTCCTCGAGGTCGCCTGGGCTATTGGGCTGAAGTACACAGATGGTTTCACCCGCCTCTGGCCGAGTGTCCTGACCGGACTCGCAATCGCCCTCAGCATGTTTCTGCTCTCAGTCGCGGCTCGCACCTTACCCATCGGTACGGCCTACGCGGTCTGGGTGGGTATCGGCGCGGCGGGGACGGCGGTCCTCGGGATAGCGCTCTTTGGCGAGCCCGCTAGCGCGGCCCGCATTGGCTTTCTGGCGCTTCTCGGCATCGCGATTGTGGGGTTGAAGCTCAGCGCGGGGTGACAGCAGCAAGAATCGTCGAGGCTGAAAGATCCTCGGGGCGAGAGGTGCGTTTCCACGAGCGACCTCACGCTTGCCCCCTGGAGAACGCCATGCACCGTCTCGCCGCTCTCACGGCCGTCCTGCTCCCGGCCCTGTTTCACACCGGCGCGGCTCAGGCCGGTAGCCTCGACTTCAAGACCCTCACGTCAAATACCCACGTGCTCATGCCGGGGGATGGGCGGCTCGCCCTGTCCATCGACCTCACCGCCGACAAAGCCAACAAAAACGAACGTTTGCCAATGAACGTCGCGCTGGTCATCGACCGCTCGGGTTCCATGCTCGGCGACAAGATGGAGCAGACGCGGGCGGCGGCGGCGGCCTTCGTCCGACAGCTCGGCGACAACGACACCTTCTCGATCATCAGCTACTCGGACGACGTCCGCGTGGATGTTCCTTCGCGCCGAGCGAACGCCGCGGCCCGGCAGGAGGCCTTCGCCGTCATCGAGGCCATGAGCGCCGCCGGATCCACCAACTTGTCGGGCGGCCTCGTGCGCGGCCAGGAGGAGGTGGAACGCGCGTTCGCTCAGGGCCAGGTCAACCGCGTCATCTTGATGAGCGACGGCCTCGCGAACCGCGGCATCACGGACACCAAGGCCATTGCGCAGCTCGCACGCACCCACGCCCAGCGCGGCATCTCCGTGACCACCATGGGCGTCGGGACCGACTATGCCGAGGACTTGATGACCGCCATTGCCGACCAGGGCAGCGGCAACTACTACTTCATCCAGGACGCCAAGCAGATCGCGGGGGTGCTCTCGACCGAGCTAGACCGCATGTTCTCGACGGTCGCGCAGGCAACGTCGGTCTCCATCCACCTCGACGACGGCGTCGACCTCGTAAACGTCTACGGCTACACCTTCACCCGGCAGGGCGACGTGGTGACCATCCCGCTCGCCGAGCTCTTTGGCGGGCAGCGCCGTTCGATCCTGGTCGAGGTCCAGCTCCCGCTCATCCGAGAGGGTCGCTTCCCCGTCGTGAACGTCTCGCTCGACTACCTCGACGTGCGCGAGGACGGAAAGAAGACGGGCCAGAACATGCGAATCGACACGCAGGTCACGAAGGACGCCAAACTGGTCGAGGCCGGTCGAAACAAGATCGTAGCCGAGCGAATCGAGGAGATCCGAGCGGCGACGGTCATGGTTCAAGCCGCCGATCTGCTACGCGACGGCCGTCGAGAAGAGGCCAAGGATCTGATGAAGGGCGAGGTGCAACGCCTGCGCGTCCAGGGCAAGGCCCTCGGCGGTTCGACTCGCGTCAACGTGCAGGTCGAGGTCCTCGAGAAGCTCCAGTACGACTTCGACGACTCGTCGATGGCACCGGCGACCATCAAGGCCACGAAGGCGCGGGCTTACGAACAGGCAAAGTGATTCTACGGCGTGTCCATTTGTGGGCTCGGCGGAAGCGATACATCGGGTAAGTAGCGGCCGGTGTTTGCGTGTCAGCCGCCTCGCACGAGCCGCCTCGCACGGACGTGGGCCGGCGGAGCGCACGGCGAGAAGTTCCTGTGTACCGGTTCACATGGAGGCGTCGTTTGCGGTGACGCTCGCGGCGGGACTCGGATCCCAGCGCGTCTATCTGTGAGCCCCGGCGGCAGCCCGGGCTCACAGAGGGGAGGCGCCGGAGCTCGGCAACTACGCAAGCCCACGCCAGCGCCCTCGCCATGTGAACCGGTTCAATCGGAACCTGGCGTCACCATCGAGCCGCTCTCCCTCATCGCCACGCTACCGACCCCTCGTAGTTCGGCCGTGGCCGCACCTCCGTGATTGATGCGCCGGGCTCCACGCATCCATGAAAGCCCACCCCAGCGACCTCGTCATATGAACCTCGTCACCTCTCCTGCTACCGCCACTGTCGAGCGCAGGCGCTGCCAAGCCGCCTCGCGGAGCCGCCCGGAGGCGGGCAAGCGGAGCGCCCGGCGAGGACGGCGAGCGGGGCGGCTTGATGGCGCCGAGCACGACGGAACGCTTCCCGTCGGAGGCCGGCCCTGGCCGCGCCTCCCCTCTGGGATCCCCGGCCGCAGCCCGGGCTCACAGATTGACGCGCCGGATCGACGCATTTACGCAAGCCCACCCCAACGAAATTGCCTGTGAACCGGTTCAATCGGTTCATGCCGGCGACGCCATTTCGTGAGTCGGTTCACACCGAGGGCGGAGCCAACGTAGGCCAAGAGCCCGACGTGAAGTCGCGACTTATCAAGCCTGGCCGAGCACTGCGGTGGGATCAGCGAGAAGAAATGACTCGAGCTCTGACCGACTGAATGTCGCATTGCTGTCATCAATGATCGCAAAAATCACCTTGGGCGGAATCCTCGTGATGACGGACGCGATGAATCGCGAAATGGTCATGATGTCGAAGTACTAGTAGCGGACATTCACTCCGCTTTCCGCCTTCCACCCGAGCCGTTCGTGAACGTCGCGAGCGAATTCCTCAAGCTCCCATTGTGGTGCATCGTGGAGTAGGAGTGTGGCGCACAGCCCTGGAAAGTTCACGTGCCCCATCTTGATGTCCGGACTGTAGACGGCATCCACGTTCAGATCGGCAAGCAGGTGGCAGACCGCATCTATGTTGGCGAAGTGCGAGGGCGCCACAATAGGCAAGTTTCGACCCATACGATTGTACCTCACATCACATGCCGCTCAATCACGTCGATTCAGGACCCGATCCGACTAACTCCCGGTATTGATGGTCGGCTGAGTAGCCCGCTCCCCACACAAGACCACCAACAAGTTCGCGACCATCTGGGCCTTTCGGTCCGGCTCGAACTCGACCACGCCGCGCTCGGCGAGCTGGGCGAGCGCCATCTCTACCATCGAGACGGCGCCCTCCACGATGCGCGAACGGGCGGCGATGATGGCGCCGGCCTGCTGGCGCTGCAGCATGGCTTGCGCGATCTCGGGGGCGTACGCGAGGTGGGCGATGCGGGCTTCGACGATGGTCACGCCAGCCGCTTCAGCGCGTGCCGTGATCTCCCGCTCGAGCTGTGCGGCGATGACGTCGGTCGCGCCGCGCAGGCTGACCTGGCCGGGCTCGTGGGCGTCGTAGGGGTAGTGCATGGCTAGGCTGCGGACGGCCGACTCGGCCTGCACGTGCACGAAGTTCTGGTAGTCCTCGACCGCGAAACAGGCCATCGCCGTGTCGCTGACCTTCCAGACGACCACAGCCGCGATCTCGATTGGGTTGCCATCGAGGTCGTTGACCTTGATCTTCGCCGTCTCGAAGTTGTGAACCCGCAAGGAGATCGGGCGCTTCGAGTTCAGCGGGTTGGTCCAGCGGAGGCCCTCCGCTCGTACCGTCCCGACGTAGCGGCCAAAGCGCTGCAGGACTCGCGCCTCGTTCGGCCCCTGAACGAAGAGACCCTTGAGTACGAGGAGCCCGCCGATGAAGGCGAGCAAGGCGTAGCCCATGGGCTTGCACTGCTCTATGGAGGGCAGTTGGCCCGGCACTTCCGTGAGGTCCGTCATTTGGACGACGAAGCCGAAGAAGAGCCACGGCGCGTATCCGAAGGCGAGGCCGAGGCCGACGAGGAGCATCAGGCCACCCGGGACCGGCCAGGCGCGTCTCTCTTGCATCACCGACTACTTGAGGAGCGCGGTGATGGGACCGACGCGCAGGTCGGCCCGGTCGTCGGTGACCCCAATCTCATGGAACAGTGTCTGAAGGACGTGCTCGGGTCGGACGATCTCGCCGCCCGGATCGACCAGCCCAGTCGCGAGGTTCACCGGCTGCGGGAGCATGCCCACGTCGGTCGATGCCCCGATGACGGTGGCGCCGCGAATCGGTCCGCCAAGCAAGAAGCAGCTGTTGTTCAAGTGATGGTCGCGGCCGAGGCGCGTGTTGAGCATCGGCGTTCGGCTGAACTCGCTGAACCCTACGATGACCGTGTGGTCGTACCACGATAAACCCGTGTCGCCGTACTCGCGTGCCTGAAGGTCCTCGACGAGACGCGCCACCGTGTTGAAACCACGGCGCTGAATTGGGCCGTGATCGGTTGTCCAGTCGTCGTAGTGCGTGTCGAGACCCGAAGCAGCGGCGAAGCTGACGACGCGGCTGATCCCCGCCGTCAGAGCAGTCGCCGCGGCGGCAGCCTGAGCCTCGGGTGTGTCGAGAGCCGCAGCACCCGTTGCCGCGATGCCGTAGTGCTGACGTAGCGCCGCCATCGCATCCGACTTGCCTTGGAAGTCGAAGAGGGCGTCGTAGCCCTTCGAGGCCATGTCGCGCGCCTTCTGACGACCGGCTTCGGCCATTTGGAGCATGGGGGACGCCTTGGCGGAGCCGCACTGGGCGCGTTCGGCTAGGATGCTGTCGATAACGGCGTCCACGGTCGGATCGAGCTGTGGGTCGACCGGGCGGAACGCACGGACGAGGTCCGGCACCCGCGAGACCGACAGCCCGGTCGCGTAGTTCGGCTGATCCGAGTTGTACGACTCGACCCGAATAGCGATGTTCGGGACCGGATCGTTCCCGCCGAGGAGTGACGCGAGCCAGGTCGCACCGGACGACCCACGAGCGAGGAGACCGCTGGGAGGCTTGCCCGTGATGAAGCGGCGTCGGCCGACCTCGTGAGTGAGCGTGTCCATACTCATGCCGCGCACGACAGCGAGCTTGTCCGCGTGTTTCGCGAGGTCCCCGAGGTAGGGACCGAACATGGTGCCGTTTGGCGTGAAGATGGGCGAGCCGTCGTTCGTCGGGTCGTCGAGCAGGTCGTAGCCCGGCTGAATGCGGGTGACGGCCGACTGCGCGTCGGTGAACACGGTTGGATCACGCGGGTCTAGCGAGAGCAGGATATCCCAGCCGCCCGAGAAGTAGACGAAGACGAAGTGGCGAGGGACCGGTCCGGCGGGACCGGCAGCGCGCGCGAGCTGTAAAAACGGCGAAGACTGCGTCGCGAGCGCCGCAGAGAGTCCGGCGGCGCCTCGCAGCCACGAACGACGGGTGAAGTTGGGGTTCATCTCGTCTCCCGAGCGTCGAGAAGAGGGGTGCGCATGCAGGTCATTTAGAACCTCCTCTCAGTACGTGTAGAAATCGGGGTGGTTGATGAGGCCGACGCAGACCGCTTGCCATGCGAGGAGCGGCTGACCCAGCTTCAGCTCCGCCGTTTGGTAGAGCCAGCGCCAATGCTCGAGCTCCGGAGCGCCCGCGGCGACCGAACGGCCATGGAAGCGCAACAGGAGTGCCCGCAGGTTGTCGTCGATGGCCACGGGTGCCGTCGCACTGGTCTGCGTCTCATTGGCTTCTATGAGCAGCGCTCCATCCCCCACGGCGAGCGTGAGCTCGCGCTTCCGAACCGCGTCACACGCTGAGCGAGACGCGTCGCCGAGGAACTTCAGGAAGAGCGCCGACGGCTCGAGGTTCTCGATCGTCTGGTCGATGTAGTCGGGCTTTCCCAGGGTGAGCGCGAGCTCGACAAGTTGATCTTTGCTCGCGATCTCCCAGCCAATCCCAAGGGTTGCGCCGCGTAGCGCCGAGTTCAATTGATCGAGGTCCAGGCGCTTCCGGGGGCGCAAGGGCGGCTCGACCACCACGGGCTTCGGGCTCAGATCGACGGCGATGGGGTCACCGAAGGTCCCATGCACGACTTCGCCAGCGACGGGCTCATGCGGACTGCCGGCCGCCTCGGGCGCACCCTCGGGGGTCGATTCGGGTTTGGTGGCCATCGCCGAAGACGTATGGACGGCGCCACTATGCGAGGTACCTGACGCGTGCCGAACCCCTGGCGGATCGACTGCTTCGGGGTCAGCGGGGATTAGGGACGCCGGATCGCCAGCACACCCGGCAAGAAATGCCGCAACGATGACGTGTCGGCCAGCGGTCACGAGATGAGAGCACCAAGACTTCATCGGACCCTCCGGTACGTCGTGTGGCTCACGATGGCTCTGACGAGAGACTTCATCCGGTAGCCGTCCGACGCGAAGTCAGTGGCGAGCTGGTCTGCCCAGGGCTTCTCCGCCTCGTCGAGCTTTCGGCCGAGTAACCACTCCGCGGTGGTGCGGGCGACGCACGTTGGGAGGCGGCCATCGACGATAGCCTGGTACGCGAGGAGGCGTGGACCCTTCTCGATGTTGAGCTCATGCTCCGGCCGGCGGAACGCGTACCACGTCATCTTGCCGAGGTTGGGGACTTCGGTCGGAGAGGCCGCGGCGACGACGTAATCCGAACGGCACACGGCGGGGCACGCGGTACCGAGCTTGGCGCAAGTCCAGCAGTCCTCGCGGAAAGCCGGATGCGTCACAGGCGCGAGGTAACCCGCGCTGGTCTCGGCCCAACGTCCCCAGTAGGACGCAGACGGCTCGAGGAGCGCGTGACAGTACTTACAGCCGGCGCGCTTTTGCAGGTCGGGCTCGAGCGCGGCTGTCGGGTCGATGGGGATCCCCGTCGCCGGCGGCTGGAATGGCTGGCACAAGAACGCGTTGTAGAAGCGATTCGCGCGGGCGCGGTCAGTCTGGAACCGAGCGAGGAAGGCCCAACTCGTCAGGATGCCGGCGTGATGGGGCGGGAGCTCGATCTCGACCCAAGTCGCCGCGTCCCGGAAGTGGAGGTTCGGGAGCGTCGCCACGTCGATGGGGAGCGGATCGAAACGGAAGTTGGCCGTGAGCGCCTCTGCCCGATGCCGCAGGAAGTGGACGAGCGGCCCGTTCACATAGGCACGGGTCGATGTGAAGAGCTCTAGGTAGGGGCGGTCTTCGCGGATGAGCGCAGCGACGCGGCGGCGTAGATCCTCTGCCATGGCCTCGGCCACCTGCCGGTTCGCCGTGCCGGCTTGACACCACTGGAGCTCAGGGCCGCAGCCGCAACCTGCATCGTTCAACCCTTCGCGGCTATTACAGGTGAGACCAGACGGCGCCGTCGCGGTGCTCTGGGCATCGAACGCGCAGACCTTCAGGGCCTGGGTGGCCGGAAGCCAATACGGCACGACCTCGACGTAACCTTCGCGCTGGGACGTCTTGCCGGTCGCTGCGTTGAGGTACGGCTCGGTCACGATGGTGCCATCGTCGCGCCACGTCGCCGGCTTGTTCATGCACTCGATGGTGTCGCCACGATAGAGGGCCGCCCGGTTGCGGCTCCAGTAGACGCCGCCGGTGACGCCGAGCCCGATCCGGGCGTTTGATAGGTTGACGTTGGTAATGTTCGGCCAGAAGAGCGAATCGTGACGGCGAACCATCCGGGAGACGAAGCCCTCACTCTCGAGGAGACCGTCGAGGAGCGCGTCGAGCTCTCCCTCTTCAGCGAGCTGATAGTCGACGTCGCTCGGCCCAGCGCCGGTCAGGTCGAGCGCGAGCGAGCGGGCGTAGCGATGCGGATCGAGCTCGACTGGATCGGCCGGGCAGACGAGCGACTCGTTCGGCACCTCGGCGGCCACGGGGCCGGCGATCCAAACCAACGCGAGTGCCGCTGAGGCCAAGCGGCGCAGGCGTAGGGTGAGTCGCGGAGCGATCAGGCACGAGAGCTCCGGCAGAAAATGACTGAGTGGCAACATGGGCCTCCGGCGTGTCGGCTAACCAACGCTGAGCGAAGCTAGCACGGCGAAGGCCGGAAGAAGCGGATTTCGGAGAGGTGTCGGGGAGATTTTTCGGGCTCCCCTCACTCCGGGAAACCCTCCATCTTCCAAGCTTCCATACGCTGAATGTCGGACGATTCGAGGGGCAGGTTCGGCGGGAGGGGCATGGCGCCGATCGAGACGAAGGTCAGGATGTTCTCGAACTGCTCAATCCAGGCTTCTCGCGTGTACTTCGGGCTCGCAAACTGCCCCTCTCCGTGGCACTGCGAACACTTGGCTTGAAAGAGCGGCTCGATGTCGTCCGTCCAGGTGACCTCGGGCGGTAGCTCTTCTTTCGGGGACACGGTGACGCGGCGGAGGCGGGCACTGTCGGCGAGGAGGCCACGCCCCTGGGCGTCGACGGCGACGTAAGCAGCTCCCTCGAGCGACGCGATGTTCAGAAATTGGCCCGAGAGCATGAACCACGCGTCCGAACCGGCGACCATCCAGACGGCCTCGACGGAGGGCGAAGCATCGACCGCAGACACGGCTGCCGGTAGGCGCAGCCACGACCAAACCCCGGCGTCGAGGACGTGGAGATCGCCTTCCGAGACGACCCAGACTCGCCCGAGCCCGTCGATGGCGATGTCGGTCGCTAGCAGGTCCGGGCGTACCCACACGATGTCCGCGCCAGCGACGGTCGTGACGACTCGAAAGACTCCCGTGGGCCCAGCGCCCCACAAGTTGCCGCCGGAGTCCATCGCCAAGACGGCGCCCGTCGCGTCGAAGCTGAGGGCGTCGAGGGGCTGGAGGAGCCCGTTCTGGTGGCGCCAAAGCGTGGAACCTGAGGCAAACCACAGGGTCGGCGACGCGCCCGGACGGACAGCGAGTCCGGAGATCGGTGAGCCCTCGAGGGCGTCGCCGATCGGGGACGCCAGCGAAGCATCGTCGTCGAGCACCCACACCCCCTCAGGACCCGCCGCGACAGCGAGCCCATCCGACAGCGCCTCCACGAAAGCCGGCATGGTGGGAGCGGCGCCGAGCGGCGTCTTCACGGCGCCCTCTAACAACATTGCCCCATCGTCGGTGAACGCGAGCACCGCCGCGCCGCGGGGTCCGACCGCGTGGGTTGGCAGGACGAGGAGCTCCTGCACGGCCAGGTCGGGTGGCGCTCCAGCGTCGATCAGTGTCGGCGTCGGTGCCGGACCGACATCGGGCTCGTCAAGGTCGGGAGAGTCCATAACGTCGGGAGAGTCCGTAACGTCGGGAGAGTCGATGACCT
>CANMLD010000060.1 GCA_947498315.1 Pseudomonadota bacterium
TGACCGCGTCGGATAGAAATCACGTCAAGAAATCAGGCGCTTGGGTGCTGAGAGCCGGGCGGGACCCCACCAGCCCCGCCGAGCCGAACGAAGAGTCGCTCTGGCCCGGCGACGGGCCCCGCGGCCCGGTGCCCCGCGGCCGGGACACCACCAGAAATTTGCCTTGTCGACGGGCCCAACCATCACTTGCAGCTCCACATAGTCTAGTGCGCCCGACGCCATCGCCGGCGTCGCCTGGAGTGTGACGAGCGCGCACCACTTCTATTCTCGAGCATCCCCACTGAATCTCACTCAGGGTCTAGCTTTTTTGAAAGCGAACGGACCTGGCAGGGGCTCGATCCGGGTACCACTGGGTCTGTCGAGGAGGGAGTTGACCCCGCCTCGGTTGGCTGCCGGCCGGTTCGAGTTGTTGCGCGACTCCTTAGGCCCAAGTTCCTCGCTCCAGCGGGAATGTCCCTGAAATCATTGGGGTGCAAATCCCGATTTGCACCCAGCGAATTTGCGCACCGGAGGGCGACGATTTAGGGCTCACCTAAATCGTCGGTCGGAGGTGCCGCAAAATCGCCCTCCCGCAGATTGGCCGCGGCGGCCAATCTACTGATATCGCGATGACCAGAGCGTCGTCGGCGGCGAAAGCGGGCTCCTTGCCCGGTGAGCCGACGACGACGCCCTGGACGCGCGAGGCGAGGCGATTTCGCGCACCGGAGGGCGAAGATTTAACGAATCAAATCCCACCTTCCGCTCCGATGCGCTTCGGTGCTACAAGCACTGGATTGCGTATCGTCCCGTGAGGTCACCCGTTTTGAGCGATTCAGTCAGCCTCTCGAAGCCAGCTGCAGCGACGAGCTTCCCGCCTGGCGTCAAATACATCATCGGCAACGAGGCTGCCGAGCGGTTCAGCTTCTACGGCATGAAGGCCATCCTGTACGCGCACATGGTGTCGCTGTACGTGGGCTTTCAGGACAAGGAGGGGCTCGACAAGGCGGTCCTGGCGGCCGCGGAGTCCAAGGCCACCGCGATCACACACCTCTTCAACGCCGGCGTGTACGCCTTCCCAATGATCGGCGCCATCCTGGCCGACCGTCTGCTCGGCAAGTTCAAGGTGATCTTTTGGATTTCGATGCTCTACTGCGTCGGCCACGGGGTCCTGAGCATCGGCGACCACACCGCGCTCGGCATGTACATCGGCCTCACGTGCATTGCGGTGGGCGCAGGCGGCATCAAGCCGTGCGTCTCCGCGAACGTCGGCGACCAGTTCACTAGCGCGAACGCCAATCTAATACCGAAAGTTTATCAGATGTTCTACTTTAGTATAAATTTCGGCTCGTTCTTCTCCACGCTGCTTATCCCGTGGCTCTACAAGCACCCGGACCTCGGCCCGAAGTACGGCCCGATGGTCGCGTTCGCCGTTCCCGGCGTCCTGATGGGTATCGCGACGTTCATCTTCTGGCTCGGCAAGAACAGGTTCGTGAAGATCCCGCCGAAGCCCGGCGGTCGGCTCGGAATGCTCGACTTCATCGGAGCGGTGCTGTTCTTCCTGCCGTTCGTCGCGGCCGTGTTCGCTCGCGAGTTCATCGAGGCTGGGGTCGAAGGTTCAGCGCTCGCGGACCTGCTTGGAACAACCAGGAAAGCGGTCTGGTCGATCATCGGCGCCTTCAGCGTCGTCTCGCTGGGCGCGGGCATCATGGTCTTCAACCATCGCCAGGAGCTCGAGCCCGACCCGGGCTTCCTCGCCGTGATGCTCTACTCATTTCGAAACCAGAAGAAGCGCCAGCCGGGTATGGGCTTCTTCGAAGTAGCGACCGAGCGCTACGGGCAAGAAGGCGCCGAAGGGCCGCCCGCTGTGCTCCGGATCATGTTGGTCTTCTCGATGGTCAGCGTGTTCTGGGCGCTCTTCGACCAGCACTCCTCGACTTGGATCAAGCAGGCCGGGCTCATGAACCTGACCATCGACCTGTTCGGGAACACCATGGCCCTCAGCGCGTCGCAGATCCCGGCCCTCAATCCGCTCATGGTCATGATGATCATCCCGCTGCTGAACTTCGGGGTCTATCGCCCGCTGGAACGCTTCGGGTTCAACTTCTCGCCGCTCCGTCGCATGACGGCGGGCATGTTCCTAACGGCGGTTGCGTTCGGAGCTGCGACGTGGCTCCAGGCGCACATCGAGGCCGCGCCGAAGGGCTCCGTTCCGGTAAGTTGGCAGATGATTCAGTACTGGCTCATCACGACGGCCGAGGTGCTGGTCTCCGTGACGGGCCTGGAGTTTGCCTACACCCAAGCGCCGCGCTCGATGAAGTCGACCATCATGGGCTTCTGGCTCCTCTGCGTAACCTTCGGCAACCTCCTCGTGGTGTTCCTCGCCCCGCTCGAGGAGACGCTGGCGCTGTCCGAGTTCTTCGGCCTGTTCGCCGTCCTCATGGCCGGCGCCGCCACCGCCTTCGCCGGGCTGGCGTACATGTATAAGGGCAAGTCCTACCTGCAGGGCGGCTAACCTAGCTCGCACAGACGACCAACATACCGAAGCCCTCCCGGCTTCAGCATCGGCGCGGGGCCGCGGTGTGACGCCAGCTTTGTATCGCGTGGGCGCACCGCCTATGTTGCGGCGTAGAGGTGCGACATGGTCGACTTTCTTCTCTGGATTGGCCTCTATAACCTGCTGGGATCGCTCGTGCTCTTCACGATGCACAACGAGCACGTCGCGGACTGGGTGATGCGTCGGGGCACCGAGGCCGTCGCCGTGCCCTACGAGCACGGCCCTTTTGGCCGGCTGTGGCTTTGGTGGGCGGCGACCGCCAATACTTTCATGGGTGCAGTGATGGTGCTCGCGACGCGGTGGCCCACTGTCGTGCAGCGGGAGGTCTGCGTCGCCGTGATCGCCCTCTACGGCGTGATGTATGTGGTCTGCGCGATTGGGGGCCGGAGGCGTCCGCCGTGGGGACGTGGCGCGCTGTCGATCCACGTCTTGCGGCCATCCCAGATGGCCTGGGGCCTGTGGGCCCTGTCGAGCTGAACAAGTGGGAGCCCCGGGACTGGGCCTCCCGAGACCCCTTACTCCGGGTCCGCCTTGGCCGGGAGGGCCGGCGTGCTCAGAACGACGTAGGGGTCCACGATGGTCGCGATGCCGGTGTCGAGCCACGTCTGGAGGAAGGTCTTCGTCTGTTCGATGCCCTCGGGGCTGCGCGCCACGTTACTGTGCTTCGCGACCTGGACCGTGCCGTCGTCCTTCGTGACGCGGTCGAACTGAAAGACGCCAGCCGTCACCTTTCCGTCGTCGACATTGCCCGTGATGGGCCCTCCCCCGCCAAGAGGGATGATGCCGATCGGCTCGAGGATCTTGTCGAGGTGAGGCGCACCTAGCGCCCGCGCGATCGAACGGTTGCAGCCAGGCGGGACCGTATCGTCGTTCAGCGCAAAGTTGAGCAGCAGCTGCGGGTGCCGGGCGCCCCCGATGTCGAGCCTCTTCCCGGTAACGTAGCGCGCGTAGTTGGACGAGTCGCCGCGTTCGATGAGCGTCTGGAGCACCGGGAAGAACCGCCGCACATCGCCCTCGACGGCGTCCTGCGGTTGCATGAGGGCGATGACCACGGCGAACTGGTCCGCGTCGCGGATGATCGTCGAGACGCGACCTCCTGGGACTGAGAGGATCGCGGCGCCGAAGACGTCCGTCAGAGCGAGCAGCTCCGGCCCCATGATGCCCCCGAGGCTGACGCCGAAGTAGGCGAAACGCGTCGCGTCGATGTCGCTTACCGAGTCGCCGTCGAAGTCCGCGTTGACAGACGGGTTCGTGGTCAGCAGCCGGACCAGCTGCAGCTTGTCGTAGGTCGATTGGCGCCAGTTGTCGCGGAGCACCAGGGCGTCGAGGTTCTGGGACTCGACCTTGATGCCGAAGAAGCTCATGATCTGAAGCAGTTGTACATCGCTGGCCGCGGCGGGATGCTGCCCGTGCATGACCGAGTCGACCGCAATCGTCGCGAGACCCATCGACGCGGCTGCAACCGCGAGCGGCTCGCCTTGGTCCTTGTCCCCGCCGAGCCCATGGCCGAATACCAGAACCGGATAGGGCCCCTGCGCGAGTGGCAACCAAACGCGGACACGCAGCTCATAGGTCGTGACCGGCGCAGCTGCCGTGATCACTCCGCCCTCGCGATAATCCGTGGGCAGAAAGCGACCCTCGCAGGTGCGCATGACGTCGCCAGTGGTGCATGTCACGGGGGTCGACCAGCTATAGGCTCGAGTGGCGATGTCTTTGGCGATCTGGACCGAGGTCTCTTCGATGCTCTGGGTCGTGAAGACGACCGCCGAGCTGACCGCCGCCGGCTCGATCTCCGCCTTCGCAAGTAGCGTCGAGTAACGTTCGTGCAGGCGCGTCAGCCGCGGATCTGTAGCTGTCCCCGTCAAGAGCTCCTTCAAGGTGGCTGAAGGCGCGATGCAGGCCCCGTCGGCGTCTAGCGCGTCCGTCGTCACGACCACGCCGTAGCGATGCTTCGGGAGGAGCGGCACCATCGGCCAGAGGATCATCGTCGTCCCCTTGTCGGTGAGCTCGGCCTCGTACGGCACCCGCTGACCCGACTCGAGATCGATGAAACGAACCGACTCGCTCGCGATCGAGCCCACCTCGCCACTCGGAACCGGCCCCAGCGGCCGCAAGAACCGCAAGATGACGCCGGCCGTCGTCCCGAACCCGTCCAAGTCCTCGAGCTGCTCGAAGACCTCGCTGTAAGCGCCCGGAATCGCGGGGAGCCAAGGGGCGATCGCCGTGTTCATCTGGACCTGAATCCCCGTCAGCGAGGATGGCGACTCCATCGTGTAGTAGTCGTCCGGGAACGTCTCGAGCGCCTTTCCCTTGAGCGGTGAATAGAGCGCCCGGTTCTCGCCGGCACACCACGCGGCCGCCGGGTCGTCTGCGACGTCCGGTCCGGCGCCGCCGTCGGCCGTGGCGTCGTCCGGGAGCGAGCTGACCTCTTCGCCGTCGTCGCCCACGGCCGCGTCAGAGTCGCTGCCGTCCGAACCAGGTGAGGTCGTCTCTGTCGTCGCGTCGGAGTCCAGAATCGAGCTGTCGCCCGCGGAGTCACACCCGCCTAACGCAGCGATAGCAGCAGCCAACGTCAAAAGACCCGTACCGAACGACCGCTTCACCAAGCTCATGCGTCACCCCCGGCGGGAGTGTACACGCGCTGGTGCTAAGCCCAAGTTCCTCGCTCGAGCGGGAATGTCCCTGAAATCATTGGAGTCGAGTTGATTGTAGCCAAGAATCGGGATCAATGATTTCACGGACATGGATGGGAGGCGAGGAACTCCAGTCTAAGGTGTTGGTGCCAAGTACGCGGTGCTGAGCCCAGGATGCCCTGTTCGGAAGCGATGGTGGCGTGAGGTCGGGGGCCAGGGGCGAGGTTCGGGCTCGGGGCTAGCTGCTCTTCCCGCACCCTGACCCTGCCTGGCTGACCCGAAACCCCGGACATGTTCGTTCGGCTCGCGGCGGCCTAGCTGGAGTCAGCCATGGGTTCGAGGACAGGACGGAACTACACACCGGAGGAGAAGCATCAAGCGACGGAGCGAGCGAGGCTCATCGGAGCGGGGAAGGCGAGTATCGAGTTGGGAGTGCCGGCCGGGACGCTCTCGTGTTGGATCTTTCATGCGCGTCAGACTGAGGGCGGCACCGTCGCGTCATCGGCGGCAGCCGCGGAGTTGGCTGTGCCCGTCGTGCCGGTGCCTCCGACGGTGCCCGTAGCGAAGGCGGAGGAAGCGGGCCTCGTCCCGCCGCCCGCTCGCACCGTCGCGGGCACTCGGCGCCCACGGGTCGCCAAGGTGTATACGCCCAGCTCGCTCAGGCGCTGGAGCGGATTGCGGTGATCGGCGTTCGCCCCGCGGCGAAGGAACTCGGGATCTCGCGGACGACGAAGACGGCTGCGTCGAAAATTGCGCGGCGGACACTCATTCTCCATTTTGTCTGACCCTCTGAGTCTCCTCGTCGTAGCCAGTTTCGTGGCTATCCTCTCAGCCGCGAAAAGTCGCTCCGCCACGGCAAGCTCAGCAGCCGCGATTCGTAACTCGGCGGGTCAGGGTACGGTAGACCACGGTCGTCGGAGCCTGACCCTCAAATTCGAACAGACAACACATTATTAATTATTTAAATGTAAATAATTAACAAAATAACGTAATTTAAAAAGCAAGGAGCCCGCTCGCGTTACCTACAATGTCCTGGCCATCGCGCTTGCCGTCGAGAGGGTCGCCTATGGGCTACAAAAAGCAGTAGCGAACGAGCGCGTCGATTATCGGGAGCGAGCGCCGGCTGCGGAAGCGGTCGAGGGCAGTCGGCGCGATCGGCGTGCTGAGGGCGATGTCGCCGGCGATGGCGTCCCTGACGGCACCGCCAAACTCCTCACTCTGCACGTAGAACTCGAGCTCGAGGTCCGCGCGGGCCGAGCGCAAGGTCAGGTTGTAGGAGCCCGTCGCTGTGTACCAGCGGTCCACGACCGCGATCTTGCTGTGCATGATCGCGCGGTCGTAGCCGGCGAGCTTGACGCCCTGGGCGAGCAGCTCCGGGAAGAAGCGGTCGCATTCGAGCCCGAGCAGGACGGTGTCATAGTGCTTCGGGACCACGAAGGTGAAGTTCGGGACCCGCCCTGCCCGCTTGGCCCAGGTGCTGAGCAGCTCGGCGTCCGACGGGTAACAGTGCTCTACGAAGAGCTCGTGCTGGGCCAGGTCGGGGAGCTGCATCATCCGGGTGCGGATCGGGTTGTCGCCCACGGCGATAGGCCTCAGGTCTGCGCCGAACATCGACGCGACGAGGCGCGGCAGGTTCTGTTTGTTCGGCAGGCTCAGGAGCCCCGGGACCGTCGCCTGAGTCGCGACGATGGCGTCGCCGACGCGCTCCTGTTCGGGGCGGTAGGCCGGCGCTTCCCAGTCGAAGCGATCCCCTCCGGAGACGACCCAGCGGCTCGCGAAGATGCGGTTCAGCTCCCCCACGATCCCGCCCTCGAGGATGGAGGAGCTGTCGTGCCACTGCCAACGCTCGCGGTTGACCTTGGGGTCCTCCGAGAGCTCGTTGTCGTAGAAGTAGGCGTCGGCGATGTTCTGACTGCCGATGAAGGCGCGTTTGCCGTCGACCAATATCATCTTGCGGTGGTCGACGTTGCTGAACCCGAAGGTGCAGTGTTCATCAACGGCGAGCTGCTCCTCGAGCCAGGGCTCCGGGATGGCCTCGGCGCGCGCCCAGCGAACGTAGTCGGCCTCGTTCCGGATCCCCTTGGCCTTGAACGACGAGCGGCGCCAGTGGCGGCCGATGGGTGCCGAGTCGACGACCTTGACGCGGGTCGCCGAGAGCTCGGCCAGCATGCGCTTTCGGTAGTACATGTCGGCGACGAGGTAGCTGCGCAGGTTCGAGAGTTGACTGACGACGCCGGTGCCGGATGGGCCGCCGGAGATGATGAAGCCGCTCGCGGTGAAGAGGAGCCGCACCTCGACGCCGGCGTCGGCCTTCTTTACGAGGCGCCTCATCAGCTCGCGGCCGATCTCACCGCCGATAATGTACATCTCTATGTTGATTGACGTTTCTGCGCTGTCGATGAGGTCGAGGAGCCCACGCCGCCCCTCCGGCCCACCCCAGACGGGCCGGATACGATGGCCATAGCGGCGGAGGTCGCTGAGCCGCGCGGCCATGGCGTCGAGGTCGTCGACATCGACGTCCGGGAGGTCGTCGAGGTCCTCCAGCGTCTGAAAGCGAGCGCCGGGGAGGGTGCGGCGGCGTTCAGCGAGCGGCGATCGGAGCCGGCTCGGGAGCTCGTAGAGGGCGTCGGTGCCTGTCGGGAGCGAAACCTTCGGCCCGATGAGGTCACCGGGGGCTCCGTCCGCGATGGCGCCCACTGGTGGCAGGTTGAGATAAGACAGGAGAGAGCGTCCGAGCGGCGTCCCAGCGAGAGAACGCGCACGTTCGACGAGCGTGGTCACGCCGATCTCCGAGAGGCCGCGTCACGCTTCGAGATGAGGTAGTCGTTTAGCGCAACCCCGAACAGGATCCCGACGGTCCCGACCGCATAGATGACGAAAGCCGCGACCGGGAGCTGAAGCGCCGTGAGGCCGGCGATGATGGCAACGAAGGCGTCGCGTTTCGAGATCGCGCGGATGAACGCGAGCACCGGCGACTGGGCGTCCGCAGCGCTCGCGGCCCCGCCCCCCGGTGGCAATGTCGGCGATTTGGTCACGAGGTCCGGGATGGCGAGCAGATCGCCCGTCCCGAGCATGATGAGTCGGCGATAGAGGATGCCCGACACCAACACCTGGGCGGCCAGCGTGATGGCTCCCGCCGTTACCAGCCAGTCGCCACCGCCGGCCCACGCCTGCCCGAGCGCGAGGCAGAAACAGAAGGTGTAGTTCGTGATGTCGTCCCCAATGGAGTCGAGCCACTGCCCAGCCTTCGAGAACTGGTAAGTGAGCCGCGCGATCTCGCCGTCGCACCCGTCCAGGATGGACTGCGCCTGAAATAGGAAGCCGGCGAGGACGAGCGCCCACCAAGGGCCACCCTGAAGGGCGAAATAGCCCGCGAGGAGCCCGATCCCGAGGAAGATCACCGTGAAGACGTTCGGGCTGAGGCCGGTCTTGACGAGATAGCGCGTGAGGAAGGTCGAGACGTGGCGGTTCAAGTGGCGCGAGACCACGCCATCGATGGGCTTTCTGAGCGACTGAAGCAGCGCCCACTCAGCGCAGCGAGCGCTCGCGTCGTCCGTGACCCGGAGCGCGAAGCCTTCGCCACTATCGGCAAGACCAGGGCCAGCGGCGGCCACGCTGGGGTCACGCTGCAGAGCATCGAGCTCGGTCGCGCTGAGGCGCCGGAGCGGCCCCCCCTCTGGCGCGAGGTGAGGGCTGCCGAGCAGCTTTCGGTCGAAGACGGCGTCCGCCGTCACGAAGAGGGCGCGCCCCGTCCCGCTAATGAGGTCGAGCGAGACGACCTGCAGCGAGGCTCGCGCCGACGACGGCGGCGTCCCGGGCCCAACGAACGCCACGCGCTTCACCCCACCGAAGGAAGCGGCGAGGAGCACGCGCTCACCGACGGTGAGCCCGAGCAGGGTGCGCCTAAGGTAATCCGGCGTCTTGCCGGACGCGGCCGAGGGGCAGTAGATGACGAGATCGGAGATGGCGGAGGTCAAGGTGGGCTCCGTGGCGCCCTCGACAGCCTCAAGGCGCAACAAGAGGTCGTCGTGCGGTCCCCGTGGATGCGAGCTTCACGCGGACGCACCCGGGCCGACCGCAGAAAGCTGACCGCGGAAGGCGGCCACCCAATCAGCCCGCTAACGCCGCCTGAGCGTAGGCCGGCTCGGCCATCGACTCGAGGAGCTGGGCCGCCTGCATCATCATGTCTGGCGTGTCGACGTCTTGCCACCAAGCGCCGCCGATGTCGAAGGGCTGGAAGCGGCCGCGGCCGCCGAGTACGGCCATCCCCTGCGACAGCGAGCAGTCACCGCGATCACCCATCGCGATCTCGAGCGCTTCAAAGATGGCCGGGGTGCAGTGGAAGACGCCGCAGTCGATGGCGTTGTACTCAGTGAGGGTCTTTGAGATCGCCACGATGCGACCGTCGATGATATTCACCTTAGTCGCGTCGTCGATGTCGAAGACGCTCTCGACCTTGTAGTCCACGCCGAGCGCGACGCTGCCTTCGGGGAGCGTGCGGCTCACCATCTTGCGCAGAATCCCTGCGTCGAAGATGTGATCGCTCATCATGAGCGTGAAGTTCTCGTTCACTCGCGAGCGGCATGCGTAGAGCGAGAGGCCGTTCGAGCGCTGCCAATCGGCGTTGAAGACCGTCTCGACGTCGCCACGGCTGAGGCGGCGCGCCTCGGCGGAGACGAGCTCCGCGTTATAGCCGGTCACGACGATGATCCGTTTCATGCCCGCGGCGCGGCAGTTATCGATGGTACGGCCGAGGAGAGTGCGGCCGGCGACGCGAATGAGGGGCTTCGAAAAGGACGTCTGATTGCCACCCGGGTCAAGCCGGCTACCACGCCCTGCTGCCAGAATGATCGCGGTCGTCGTCGTCGTCATCGTCTTCGCCTGCAGCCAGTCGCCTCCGTGGCAGGAGTGAGCCAGCGTCTGTTTTGAGGGTTCGAAGTGGAGCAGCTGTGCTCCGATTCGAGAACCGCTGTCACTCCTATGAAAGGTTCGTGCCAACCGAAGTGGGGCCTGCAGACCCACCCCTGCGACGCCGTCGTCATCGCACTATCGATTCAGAAGCCAGACTTGCGGGCCAGCCAGTGGCGGTCGCGTCACCGCCGGCTGGAGTAGTCATACTCCATGCCGGCAGGCGCGGGCTCCATGGGTGGTCAGGTGTGGCGCCCCAAGAAGTCGAACGCGAGCTCGTACCACGCGACGGTGTTTCGGGGCCGCAAGATCCAGTGGTTCTCGTCCGGGAAGACGCCGAGCTCGACGTCGACTCCTCGACGCTCGAGCGCGTCGAACATCACGAGCGCTTCGCTGATCGGAACGCGGTAGTCGCGCTCACCGTGAAGGATGAGGACCGGCGTTCGCCAGGCGTCGAGGAAACGACGCGGCGAATAGAGCTCGACGCGCTCGCGGTCTCGGTCGGGGTCCAGCCCCCCGAGATCGTTCATGAACCAGGCCGGGCTGTCGGTGGTTCCAGCGAAGACGGAGAGATCGAAGAGCCCGGCGTGAGTCACCAGGGCCGAAAAGCGCGTGGTCTGCGTGCCGACCCAGCTCGCCATGTAGCCGCCAAAGGACCCGCCCATGAGCGCGAGGCGACCCGGGTGGACGCCCGGCATCGTGGCTAAGGCGTCCGTGGCCGCCATCACGTCGCGGTAACACTGCTCACCCCAGCGGTTTCCGTGGACGTCCTCCACCAGGGCTTGTCCAAAGCCGGTCGAACCGGCGGGGTTCGGCATCGCGACGGTGTACCCGCGGGCGACGGCGACAAGGAGGTTCCAGCGCCAGTGCCAAGAATCGGTCCATTGCGTGTGGGGGCCACCATGGACCCACACGAGGCCGGGACCGGGCGCTGCCGAAGCGCTCGGCGACGCAAACCAGCATTGAATGGGCCGGCCGTCGACGTCGATGGTCTGCGACGTGATGGTCACGTGGTCACGGACGGCGCTCTCATCAAAGCCCGAGAGCGTCGTCAGAACGGACGGTTCGCTCTCGGCCGATGTGCCGAGGACCGCCAGCTCTGGAGGGCTCAGGAAGTGGTCCCGGAGCGCCGCGAGGCGGCCGTCACCCGGCACGAGCGTCACAGACGCATAGTGAGCTCCCGAGGCCGTACTGCTGACGCGGCTGAGCTCGCCGGTCTCGAGGTCGACTCTAACGACCGGCGTGTGGCCGTGATCGTCGCACACGGCAAAGAGCGAGCGACCGTCTGCAGCAAAGCACTGCGGCGTGAGCCAGCGTTCGAGGCCACTGAGCTGACGTGCCTGCCCGGTCTCGATGTCGGTGAGGACGAGGGTCACGGGCCCGTGCGCGTTGGGTGACCGTACGCTGCGGGTCGCGGCCAGCCAGCGCCCGTCGGGCGACAGCACGGGGGCGCAGTGCACAGCATGGTGAGCGCCCACGACCCGCACGGGCTGACCGCCGTCGAGAGGAAAACGGACGAGGTCGACGTCATCGATGCGATCGTCTGCAGGATGGGCCGACGTCGCCACGACGAAGCGTCCGTGGGGATCGACCGCGAAGCCGAGCTCGATCTGGAGCTCGCGCGTGGCGTCCGGCGTGAGATCGCGACGTCCAGTGCCGTCGTCGGCGTAGCTGATGAGGTGGGGGGCTTCTTCCGGGAGCCAGTGGTCCCAAAAACGGACGGGCGAGCGGCTATAGCGTAGGAGGGTCGGGCCTCGACGTTTGCGAAGCTCGGCCTCGTCGCGTTGTTTGGCAGCCTCGACGCCGGGGAGGACGCCCGCGACGCAGACGAGCGCAGGCGCGCTCTGGGCGAAGCGAAACGCAGAGACCCCGAGGGCTTCGTCGGTCAATGCAGCTGGATCGCCGCCAGCCGACTGGAGCAGCCAGACCTGCTTACGATCGACAGGTTTGTCGCCGGGCTTTCGGTTCGAGAGGAAACCGAGAGCGCCGTCGCGTCGAAAACAGGGTGCCGTATCGTCGCTATCACCGCGGGTGAGTTGGACGGCGGGGCCTCCCGCGACCGGGACGCGCCAGAGGTCGGACTGGTACTTCCCGCCATCGCCATCGAGACGTGCCACGGCGACAGCAGCCCAGGTGCCGCACGGAGATACAGCGAACGCCGACACTCGGTTCAGGCGTATCAGCGTCTCGGCATCGAACAGTGACGTCTTCATGGTGACCTCCTGCAAAGGGCAAATCGCCCTACAGGAACCCCGAACAGAATTCAATCTCGATACGCCGCTTATCACGGCTTCGACAGAGCCAGGGCTCGCCGCGCAGCGCGCCGTCTTCGGCTCAGCCGCAGCTCGGGGTCGCGGCGGAGTTGGGGAACGGCATCGCCTGCCGGCAGGCGGCGGCGATTAAGCCGACTGCCTACGAGGCGACGCTCTCGACCGATCTGCCCTCTACCTTCGGGCGCAGTCGCGCGGCGCCACCCGACTCGACGGCGATGCGTGCAGGGTCCCGCGGTGGAGCCTCACATTTGCCAACTTCATGGCGGCCGCGTTGCCCTCCGTCTGGGCGCCAGCGTAGATGAGCATGGAGCCGACCGATTCGACAGAGGTCGGCTGGAGGTCGGCTGGAGGTCGGCTCGAGGTCGGCTCGAGGTCGGCTCGAGGTCGGCTCGAGGTCGGCTCTAAGATCGCTCGCGTTGAACGGTGCCGTCAGTGGTGTGGCTAGTGGTGTGGCTCTCCAAGCCGACTTCTCCCCGGAGGGTCGCGACCAGGCCGTTGTTCAGTCCGTGCTCGAAGGCGAGCGTCCAGCCAAGTCGCCGTGCGACGGCACGAGTGATAGCGAGACCCAGGCCGGACCCCCACGGGGCGCGGGTTCGGGCGGCGTCGGAGCGATAGTGACGCGTCCCGAGGCGCGAGAGAGTCTCCTCGTCGAGTCGTATGCCGTCGTCCTCGATGATCAGCTCGAAGCCCTCTGCAACAGCACGAAGCGTGACCTTGACGTGGCCATCGCCATAAGTGACGGCGTTCTGGACGAGGTTCGCGATGGCCTGCTCTGCCAGGACGGCGCTCCCGGTCACGACGGCGGTGGGCGCTGAGATGTCGTCTGAGATGGCGACTTTGCGACCTCTCGCCACCAGCCGATAGCGGCGGACCACGCGCCAGGTGACCTCGACGAGGTCGAACGATTCGTACTGCTGGTCTGCGGCGGACGTGGCGTCGTGCTTCAGTTGGCTGTCGAGGCGCTGATTGTCGACAATGGCTGCGAGGTAGACGGCGTCCCCGAGCGCGAGCTGTGCCTGTTCCCGTGCGTCAGCGCCTGCCAGTGGATCCCCCGCGATGCCCTCCAAGGTGAGAAAGAGCGAGGTGAGCGGCGTCTTCACATCGTGAGCGAGATCAGCAAGATGGCCTTCGAGCGCGCGGGCGCGTTCGTCGAGGCGCTCGCGGTCGGCGGCGATGCGCTGGTGGGCCCAACTGAGGGAGTCGGCGACGACGCTGAGCTCGTCGCGCTCCACGTCGGCAGCGGGCGCGTGTTCGCCGACCTGCCGAGCGGAGCTCGCGACGGACTCGAGACGCCGGAAAGCGGGCCTCGTGACATAACGAAGCGCGAAGAACCCAGAGAACGCGGCGGCGAGCACCATGAAGAGCAGCAGAGCTGCGATCACGACGGGACGGGCGTTTGGGACGGATGGCCAGCGGGCGTAGTAGAGCGAACAGGGGCCACTCTCACCGAGGCCCGCGACGTACGCACCGCCTCCGGAGCCGCCGGGGATGATGCGGGCTGCGGCGGGGCGATCGGGGCCAAGCCGGGCTATGAGATCGTCGTCTGCGCGTGGGGCGTCGGGGTTGGCGGCGAGGCCGGTAGCCCGGTCGTAGAAGCCAGCCCAACCGCCTGAGGGCGTGCGCCAGACGAAGCGTTCGGGCTCTTGTCGGCAGAGGTTGCCAAGCTCGGAGTTCATCAAGCCGAGCAGCCCGTCGGCCGCAATACGTTCGATGGCGTAGCCGCCACTGAGGACGAAGACGACGGCGGTCCCGATGACGCCAACGAGGGCGCAGAACACGCACGCGACGACGGCGCGCCGGCTGAGACCGTGAACGAGCGTCATGTGTTCGGCGCCACGAGGTCGAGCCGATAACCGAAGCCGCGGACCGTGCAGAGGTGGTCGGCTCCGCGCCCTAGTTTCCGCCGAAGGCGAGAGACGTGGACGTCAGCGGCCCGCTCCGTGCGGTCGTTCTCCGTGGCGATCGCGTGCTCCGCGATGCGTTCACGGGCCACGGCCGTCCCGGCGCGGGAGACGAGATAGAGCAAGATGTCGAGCTCAGCCCGAGTCAGACCGGCGTCGTGGCCAGCGACCCGCACGCGTCGCGCCGCGAGGTCGACCTCGACGTCCGCGAATCGCACGGGCGGGTCGCGCCGTCGGTCGCCGAGCCGAGCTTCGAGGCGCACGAGCAGCTCTTCGAAGAAGTAGGGTTTGGCGATGAAGTCCGTGGCACCGCGACGAAAGCTGTCCACGCGCGTGTCCAAGGTCGTGCGAGCCGTAAGCACGAGGACGGGGATGGTCGTGAACTCGCGGAGCGCCACGAGGATGTCGAGCCCGAAAGCCCCGGGCAACATCAGATCGAGGATGACGGCGGCCGGGGTCACACGCCGCACGGTCTGAACTACCTCGTCCCCACGGGTCAGAAGGACCACGTCGTAGCCGCTTCGCTTGAGGCCTCGCACGAGCTGACCTGCGATGGGCGGATCGTCTTCGACGACGAGGACTGTCAGCGTTTCGTCCATGCCACGACAGTAGCGAAAGTCGCCAGCGCTGTGGGACATAAAGGCCGGTCCGCAACAAAACCGACATGCTACTGTGGTCGAATAGTCGTGGAGTCATGCTCACGGGGCGAATCGCCCCGGCGAACGAAAGTCAGACCATGAGGGGTGCGAGATGAAGTCCATACGACGGGGCGCTTTGCTGAACAGGACTCGGGCGACGCAAGCGATGGCGGTGATTACCGCACTTGGATTGGTTGGGTGTGCGGCCGACGAGACGACCGCGGATTCAAGCGGGCTCGGGCTCACCAGCGACACGAGCGCGGGCGACGGCTCCAGCGAAGGCGACGGCAAGAGCGAAGGCGACGGCGCGGCTGAGGGGCCGACTTGGCATGGCGAGATCGGTCCAATCATCGCGAAGCGGTGCATGAGTTGCCATCAGGAGGGTGAGTCGGCGCCGTTCGCGCTCGAGACCGTCGACGCGATGCGGACTTATGCGACCGCCGCCGTGGCGGCCGTGGAAGGCGGGCGTATGCCGCCGTGGATGCCCGATCGGGACTGCCGCAGCTACATCGATGAACGCTTGATGGAGCCTGCCGAGCTCGACGCGCTGCGCGCCTGGATAGCGGCCGACATGCCGGAGGGCGTCGCTACCGGCGAAGCCCCTACCGCGCCGGCACGCCTCGCCTTCGAGCCAACGCACGAAGGACGCTCCGCCGAGGCGTACCTGCCAAACCCGGCGCTGCCGGATGACTGGCGCTGCTTCATCCTCGACGTCGACATCGACCGCGACTTCTACATGACTGCGGCGACCGTCGTCCCCGACGCCAAGCCGGTCGTGCACCACGCGCTGGTCTATGCCGTCGACGGTAGTCAACGCGCGAGTCTCGAAGCGGCGGACGGGGCCGAAGCCGGGGCGGGATACACCTGCTTTGGTGGGCCGAACCCCGCGTCAGGCGGCGGCGGTGGCGTCGGGGCGGGCTTCGGGGGCGCCGGAGGCTTCCCGAACCAGCTCGCAGCGTGGGTTCCGGGGATCCAGCCGACCATCTTCCCTGAAGGGACGGCCATCCGAATCCTGAAGGACAGCGTCATCGTGATGCAGGTGCACTACAGCACCTTCACGACTGAGCCCATCGCCGACCGGTCGACCTTGAAGATGCGGCTGACGGAGACCAAGCCGGAGACGCTCTTTCAGACGAAGCCGCTCGCCATCCCCAGCCTCGCGATCCCGGCGGGAGAAGCCGCTTCGACCCACACGCGGGTCTTCAAGAACTGGTCTTCGTCACCAGTGACGCTCACGGGCGGGACTGGCCACATGCACCTGCTGGGCACGTTCATCGAAGCCAAGGTCGAGCGCGAAGGCGACCCCGAGGAGTGTCTCGTGCGCATCGCCAATTGGGACTTCAACTGGCAGCAGGCGTACCGCTTTCTGCCAGGCGAAGAGACCGTGATCGCACCGGGCGACGGCGTGCGGCTCAC
Organism: Pseudomonadota bacterium; assembly: GCA_947498315.1. Taxonomy (GTDB): domain Bacteria; phylum Myxococcota_A; class UBA9042; genus SXOO01. The sequence continues at coordinate 16,303 of CANMLD010000060.1, forward strand.
GTGCACCTTCGACAACAGCGCCGGTCATCAGGCGACGGTCAACGGCGAGCAGTTGGCCCCTCGTGACGTGTCGTGGGGTGAGAGCACTCTCGACGAGATGTGCCTTTTCTACATCGCAGTCGTTCGCCCCTATGAGGAACCGACACCGGTCACGACGACGCCGTGCGACTCCACCGATGCGTGTGTCGCCAAGTGCAAAGACCCACGCTCCGTGAGCTGCATCATCGGATGCGAAGAGACCAGTGTGAGCTGCCTCACGTGCGTCGCTAAGTCCGCACAATCCTGCGCAACCACCTGCCTCGGAAACCTGCTCGCCACACGCGATTGCCTCGTCGACTGCGGCGTCGGCGCGACCGCGTTTGGGGGCGGCTTCGACGGCTGCCTGAGTGAGAATTGTCCGGACTCTTACTCAGCATTCAAGGCGTGCATGGACCCCAAGTTCGCGGCGGGCGAGTGCGATGCGACCCTCACGGGCTGCGGGGTGACCTTCCCCGAGTGACGCTGCTTGGGTGCATATCCCAATTTGCAGTCGGTACCTTCCGCCAAGCGGTCAGCAGTCGGCGGTCAGCGGTCAGTCCCAGCGCCGGCGTCGCCCGCTTCAGTGGGTCGGACAAAACTCCGATTGGCGTCCACCGGCAATTTTCCAGCATCGAGTTGCTCTCGCTCCTCGACGGGCGATGCAGCCCGCCTTCGTCGATCGAGTACGCGCCTATCGGCGCCAACTCGCTGCGTCGAAAATTGCGCGGTGTACGCTCAATCTCCATTTTGTCCGACCCACTCAGCCGGCCCTGAACGCGGCGTTCAGTCATGAGCCGCCGCGTCGCTTCCCCGGCCATAGCCCTCGGCAACATTCGAGTGGATCGAAACGGCCGTCCGCCGGAGTTGGCTCGTCAAGCTGCCTGGAAGCTGAAAGCTGGAGGCTGATCTCTGAAGGCCTTCGGTGAAGATCGGGACATGCACCCAAGCTAGTTTGCCCCCGGCATCTCATCAGCCTGTTTCCCCTGACGATGCAGCAGTAGAAGCAGGTGCGTGGGCCGGGCCCGCCGATCGCGGCACGTGTCGACCGTCGCGTAGAAGCGCTTCAAGGTGTTGTCCATCCCCGCAAGATCGATTGTGTGGTGGAGTATCTCGTGGCGATGCTCACGACCGCGCACGAGCAGGTCCACAAGCTCGTTACGTCCAGAGCGAAGTGTCTCGGGGACCGGCAGCTCGCCGTCCATGGCCGTGGGTCCAAAGAGGGTCGCGAACTCCTTGTTGGCGGCCTCGACGCAGAACTGGGGCGTCAGAATGGCGGCAGGACCGCCCGAGTGCTTGAGAAGCGCGTCAATCTTACCGCCGTCTTCGATGATCCTGTCTCGCTTCAGGGAGTCGAAGCGGCGCAAGGTGTCGAGCGTCTCGGTGAGGACGGCGGCCAGCTCCCCGATCTCGTCGTCACTCGGCGCTTCGATCGGCGCCCCCGTGCGCCCGGAGGCGGCGGCTTTCACTGCGCGGGTCAGCCGACGCACCGGGGCGATGAGGCGCCCAGGGAGGACGAGAATCAAGATGGTCACGATCACGAACGCAACCAGCACGAGGGTGACCAGGTTACGGTCGGCATGCGCAATGGTGTCGTCCGCAGCCACGTTCTCGGCACGAAGCTCGTCGAGCAGCGCGACGACGACCCCGAACAAGGCGTCGTCGAGAGCGGTACGAGCGGCGACGACAGCGGCTGATGCACGGGCAGGTCCAGCTTGCTGAGGGTTTGCGCCAACATCGAGGGCGAGCAAGGGCGGCGTGACGGCACCGGGGACGAGCCCACTACGCGAGGGCTGTGCGGCTCGACGTTGGCGTGCGGCCACCTGATCCGCCGTGATGGCCTTGATGAGCGCATCGGAGGAGCTCGCGACGCGACGTAAGCCTTCGACGTGAACCGGATAATTCTCGGTGATCGAGATAGCACGGTCAGCGAGCTCACCGAGCAGTCGCTCCGCTCGAAGCACGTCCTCGAAGGTCGCGGCTCCCTGAAGTCCTGGCACCCGTGCGTAGGTCCCGCGCATACGCTCAATCTCGTGCAGGAGCGTGACCTGAGCGGCGACCGTGTCGGCAGTGGACCGGGCGCTATCGAGATAGTGCAGCGTGAGGAGGAGCTGCGGCAAGGTCACGAGCCCGACGAGCCCGAGTCCAAGCCGGATCTTCGCCCGAAACGAGCGAGGCTTTTCCCGCGATGCGCCTATCGGCATAGCTCAAGGAACTCCCGGATACGAGCTGGGGTCCCGATGACGACGAGCGTGTCACCCTTCTCGACGCGATCGTCAGCTCCTGGGCTCAGATTCGACTGGACTCGGAAACGACTCTCCCCAAGGTCGTCGACCCACGGCGAGCGAGACTTGATGGCGATGACCGTCAGCTCCATCCGTCGCCGCAAGTCGAGCTCGCCGAGCGTCTTCCCGATGAGTGGGTCCATCGCATCGACCTCGACGAGGTGGTGGCCAGTCGGGAGGCTCAGCCGCTCGTGGAGCTGAGTCGCAAAGATCTGCTGCGCTGCCCGCTTGGCCATCTCGACTTCGGGGTTGAAGACGAGGCCGGCGCCGACGAGCTGGAGGATCTGCTTGTGGAGGTCGTCGACGGCTCGGGCGACGATTCGCGGGATCGAGAGCCGTCTCAAGAGGGCAGTGACCAGGATCGACGCCTCTCGATCGGTGCCCATAGCGACCACCGCGGTGTCGACGTCGTCGACGCCGCTGGCTTTGAGCGCGGTCTCGTTCGTAGCGTCGAAGCAGAGGGGGTGGATCCCCACATAGCGCTTCAGCGCCTCGCACTTCTCGTCGTCGATGTCGATCGCGAGCACGTCGGCGCCGAGCTCCGCGAGGGAGACCGCGACGTGCGCGCCGAAACGACCGAGCCCGAACACAGCAAAACGTCTCATGAATCAGCCCACCATCATCTTGCCTTCGGGGAGCTTCACTCCCGCCCGGCCTCGAATGTCTTCACCGATTGCAAGCGCCATGGACAAGGGGCCGACGCGTCCTGCGAACATCAACATGACTAGGACCATTTTGCCCACGGCGCTGCAGTACGGAGTAATGCCGAAACTGACCCCGACGGTCCCAAGCGCCGACATCGTCTCAAAGAGGAGTGAGTCGAGCGACTTGTCGGGTTCGGCGATTAGCATCAAGATCGCGCCCACGACGAACATGCCCGTGAACGAGAGCAGGATCGCGATCGACCGGTACACGACGGCTTTGGGCACGGTTCTGTCACCGATCTCGACATCGTCTCTGCCTCGAAGCATGGCGATGACCGCGAAGGCCGCTACTGCGACCGTAGTCGTCTTCACGCCGCCGGCGGTACCACCGGGGCTGCCTCCGACGTACATCAGGATGAGCGAGATGACGAGGGTCACGCGCGAGATCTCAGAGAGGTCGACGGTGTTGAACCCCGCCGTGCGAAAGGTCACCGATTGGAATGCAGCGGCGACGAGTTTGTCACCGCGGGACAGCCCGTCGAGCGACCGATCGAAGTCGAAGTAATAGAAGAGCACCGTCCCTGCCAAGGTCAAGAGCGCCGAGAAGGTCACGACGACGCGGACTTGCGGGGGGAAACGGTGCCAAGTGGATTCGGCTGATTGTCGGTAGAGCTTCCATCGAGTCAGGGTGGCGATGACCAGAAAGCCGAGGCCACCGGCAGTGATGAGCCCCATGACGACGAGGTTGACGAGCAGGTCGGAGCGATAGGAGATGAGGTTATCTGAGAAGAGCGCGAAGCCCGCGTTGTTGAAGGCGCTGACCGACAAGAACACGCTGTGCCACGCCGCTAGCCCGACGTCCCCCATGACGGGGTAGAAGCGCAGGAAGAGCAACGCCGCCCCGACAGCCTCGATGACTAGCGTCATTTGAAATATCTTACGCAAGCTGCGTTCGAGGTGGCGACGATGCTCTTCTTCTACCGACGACTGTAGCGCCTTGTGAGCCCCAGGCCCGATTCGGCCGCCGAGGACGATGACGACGGCCGCGCTCAGGGTCATGATCCCGAGGCCACCGATCTGCACGAGGACGAGCAGGACGAACTGCCCAAATGGTGTGAGCGTCGTCAGCGAAGGGTTGTGTAGTCCATCGGCGACCAAGTTCACCACGGACAGCCCTGTCACACAGGTCGCGGAGGTCGACATGAAGATGGCGTCGACGAAGGTAGTCCCTTGACCGTCGAGGGTGGCGGCAGGGAAGGTCAGGAAGAGCGCACCGACGACAATCGTGCTGACGATGGAGACGAGGAGGAGGCGGGAGGGCTGCCCCGGCAGTCGGTCGAGCGCCTCCTTGCCCTCGTCAGTAGCTCGGAGAACTCGAACGACGACGATGAGTAGCCACACGCTCAGCGCGACAGCGGCCGCACCATCCATGCCCAGGAGCCACAACGTACTCGCCGTTGCGAGGAGCGATACGTCGACGCCGATGGCGGTGGCAGCGGACCGACTGTGAAAGAGAGCCCCGGTGAGCACGAGCGGCGCGATGAGAAGCGTTGCCACGCCAAGAGTGGCCGCGAGGCCGTCAGCGAGGCCGTAGCCGACGGTCAAGACGAGCGCGATGACGCCCGAAAGAGCGCTTGGCAGTGCGGCTCGGGCGGCGCTTCGGACGTACTTGGGAGAGGTTGAGAAGGGCTCGGTCAATCGGGGCACCGGTCGCGCAACAGCAACGCTGAGCGTTCGCCATCGCGCAGGTCAAGCCTGCTGAGTGCGTCCCGGCGCCGTCGAGCGTTGCCGAGGCCCATGTGAGACAAGCCTCATGGCGCCGGCGGGGCCGACTCCATCGCCTTTCGAGCCTTGCTCATGAAGGCGTCGACCAGCTTGTTGGCGGGGTCGAGCGCCTTTGCCTTCTCGAAGTACTTCAACGCCAATTTGTACTTCTCGTTCGCGAATGCCTTCTGACCATTGGAGATCATGGTCTTGGCCTGCTCTTTGGCATCCACCGCGTCGGGCTTCGCCTCGGGCTCGGGCTTGGGCTCGGGCTTGGGCTCGGTCTTGGGCTCGGGCTTGGGCTTGGGCTCGGGCTCGGGCTCGGGCTCGGGCTCGGGCTCGGGCTTCGGCTTGGGCTCCGGCTTGGGCTTGGGCTCCGGCTTGGGCCTGACGACCGCAGGTTTCACAACGGGCTTTGGAGCGGGCTTCGGGGCCGGAGGGGCCACCACGGCGGGCTCCACGGGCTTCGCGGGCTCGGGTGCCTTGACCAGCTCGGGCGCCGGAGCAGGGGCCGGTTCCGGTGCAGGGGCCGGCTGCGGTACCGGAGGCGGTTCGGGTGCCGGTGCCGGCTCGGCCGGAACTGCTGCGGGAGCCCCAACGGCTTCGGCAGCAACGACCGGAGCGGCAGCTTCCGGCTGTGGAGACGGGATCGGGGCGATGGCGACGACCGCGGGGGCTTCGGCAACGACCGGAGCTGCAGCCGGCGGGGGAGTGGGTGCCGCGATGGCGACATCGGGTGGGACCGGAGGGACTGCCGTAGGCTCCGGTGCTGTCGGCGGCTCGACCGCGACGGCGGGTGCGGGCGGGGGAGCGGCAGGGGCTGCAGCCGCCGTCTCTGCCGTTGTGACGTCTCCGGGCTTAGACAGCGTCTGCTTGGTCGCCGTGGGCTTCGGAGGCCCCTTGGCGCCGTTGTCACTAAAGGCCTCGATCCCGATGAAGATGCCGGCGACCACCAGAATGGCGACCCCGAAGAGCCACAACATACGGCGCTCTTTGGACGGTGCCGGCTCGGCAAGCTCGTCTGATGCATCGAGCGCGGCTGAACTGCCCTCCGAGAACCACTCGCCCGTGTTCGTGCGGCGCGGTCCCTTGGGAGCCTCTGCCGCCGCCGCTTGGGCCGCCTTCAGTTCAGCGCCACCTTTGATGACCTCGAGGACGGGCCCCGCATCGGAAGCTCGCTGCCCCCTGCTCGCGGTGGCGTCCGACGCGCCCGCCGGGTGGCCAGCGACGCCGCGGTTGCCGGGTGCCGCCGCCGCGCCCCGGCCGGGTGCCGACGATGGGTAATCCGGTTCGAGGTCCGCGGGCCCGTTGTCCCACGGGACTTCTTCATCTTTGCGCCGAGCGCCAGCGAGATCCGCGTCGGTGACGGCGGAGGTATACATTATGGTCTGAGCACGAGACCGGGCCTCGGCGGTCGCATCGGCACGCGGCGCAGGCTCTGCGCGCGGAGCCGGTTCGGCGCGTGGGGAGGGCTCTGGGCTAGGAGCGGCCTCCGCCGCGCGAGGAGTGGCTTCGCCCGGGCCGCCTCGCTTCGGGGGCGGCGCTCTCTTCGCAGGTGGCGCCTTGAGCCCCCCGAAGACGAGCGTGGAGTTCTTCTTGTCGGCGATGTCTTCCGGCTTGACTGCTTCGATCGTGCCGTCGACTTCGGGCCCTTCGGACTCCTTGACCTTGGAAGGCGCGGCAGCGCGGACTTCGGCGACGGTGGCGCCCGCACCGGGATCAACGGGGATGACGCTCGCGGGGTAGGCCGCGCTTCGCCACGTCTCACATGACGAGCGCATCTCAGCGGCGGAGGCCGCGCGCTTCTTTGGATCCTTCTCAACGGCGCGAAGGATGAGCGGCTCGAGCTCGGCGAGGTTCGCCATGCCGGGCTTCACGAGGCGAAGTGGCAGTGGCTTCTCATAAGCCTGGCGCTTGAGAGTCGTCTTCCAGTTGCTTGATGTGAAGGCCGGCTTGGCAGTGACGGCCTCATAGAGCGCCAAACCGAGCGAGTAGAGGTCGGCAGACGCTTCCGCGGGCTTGAAGCCGGCGATCTCGGCAGCGAGGTACTCGGGAGTGCCGTAGAAGCGCTCGTCCTTCAGGGAACGGGAGTACGCTGGAGCAGCGTGGCGGAGACCGGCACCGGTCAACTGGACGAGGCCGCCTTCCGACCCCTCGGACAGCCAGATGTGGCTCGGGCTGACATCGAGATGAGGCGCGACCGCGTGAACGGCTTCGAGCGCACGAAGCACTTGCACCGCGACGGACCCGAGGACGTCGAGCTTCAAGCCGCCGTGAGCAAGTACTCGTTGGAGAGAAGTGCCGGTTGGCACCGCGCTGATGAGGTAAGGGGTGCCGTCGTCGGCTACACCACCGGACGTGTAGGGGAGTACGTGATAGGTGGAGGCAGCTGCAACGGCACGGCTCTCGTCGAGAATCCGATCGACGCTTTCGGCGTCGCCGCCGGGGATCGACGTGACGTGAACGGCGGTGCCGTCAGCCCGTGCCCCCTCGTGGACGGTTCTAATTCGGTCCTGGTAGACCACATCACCAAGCCGAACACCTTCGATCACCATACTGCGTCTCTCCAGCCGCGTTTGCTGGAGCGTTACTCCAGCACAGCGCGGGGACTCTAGCCCGGATTGTCGTAGCCTGTCACGCGCCCCTCTGCCCAGATTGCGCCAAAGCGGCGCGAGCGCTCGTGGAGAACGTCACAAGCGTGACAAGGGTTCATCTCAGGTGAAGTCGGGGTCGGAAGTCGGGGTCGGAAGTCGGGGTCGGATGTCGGGGTCGGGATTCGGGCTCGGGATTCGGGCTCGGGATTCGGGCTCGGGATTCGGGGTCGGAAGTCGGGGTCGGAAGTCGGGCTCGGAAGTCGGGCTCGGGATTCGGGCTCGGGATTCGGGCTCGGAAGTCGGGGTCGGAAGTCGGGGTCGGAAGTCGGGGT
>CANMLD010000061.1 GCA_947498315.1 Pseudomonadota bacterium
CTCGTCCACGGGCCCATGATATCGTGCGGCGATGGACTTCAATAGCCAGAAAGTCGAACAGGTCATCGAGCGCGCTTGCGCTGCGATCGATGGCGACCTGATCCTGGTCGGCGGAGCGCTCGTGTCAGTATGGTTGGAGCCGCGTCGCCTGACCGAGGATATCGACATCTTCCACCGGACCGATCGCGCAGCCGCCCAGATAGCACTTTGGGACATCGCCGCCGATCTCGGGCTCCCAATCGAAGCGATCAATGGCGCCGCGGAGTATTTCATCCGCCGTATCCCCAACTGGGATCACGGCCTCGTGGTCCTGTCGCAGGGTGACCGCGGGCGCGTGCTGAGACCGAGCTTTACCGTCTTTTTGTTGAGCAAGATCAGTCGATTATCCGAACGCGATCTCACGGATTGCCGTGCCGCATTGGCGGCGGACCTGGGTCAGGGCGCGGATCGCGAGGAGCTCGATATCCCTCGCGTTCGGGCGGCGCTCTTGGAACTCCCGGAGCCCGAAATCGACGCGCGGCTTCGGCTTCGACGAGCGACCCTGGCTTCGCTGCTTGTCGAGCGCTAGGATCTCACTCGGCGACCGCCTCTTTCTTCGGCGACGCCGCGGCGGCCTTCTCCTTGGAGAGCTGGGCGCGGGCGGTGGTGACGTCGGACGGAAGACCCATGGCCGTCGGCATGAAGCCGCCGTCGAAGTGCATCAGATCGCCGCTCGCGTCGTCCAGGTCGGTGCCACCCCACCGTAGGCCGCCAGCGTCTCGCAGGGCCCGCACCGTCTCCACCTTCAGGTCCATGAACCCGCTCTCGTGGTCAGACTTCCCGTTGGCGCCCACCATCTTCTGCGCCGGGCCTGACAGCTTCTTCTCGTCGTCCTTCAGGACCTTCGCCCAGTGGGCGAGTCCGAGCTTTCGCGCGGACTCGGGGCACTCGGCCGAGCCCAGATATGTTTCCAGCGCAGCGCGGTCGTTCGCGAGGACCCGATAGCACTTCAGCTGATCGTTGGACCGCGCGATGTCGGCGTGAGCGTCCTCCGTCGACTCCTTCTTGGAGTTGGCCGCCATGTTGCGCGCGCTGCGCACCTCGGTCGTGCCGAACGGCTCGGTCGCATTGCCGATCACCCGATAGAGGGTCCAGGTCGTGTCGCCCTTGAAGATGTGCCAGTTGTTCTGCGCGTAGTTCACGTCGATGGCGAAACCGAGCCCGTGATATATCTGGTCGAACGTCGGGGCCGTTGGCCTGAAGCTCGTGACCGTGTGAACGCAGAGCGCTGTGGCGATCTTGACGTCGGTCTTCGCCGGGAATTTCGTCTTCAGAAAAGCGGTCGCGTTCGCCAGGCGATCGTGCATTTCGGTGTGGCAAAGTACCTTCTTTCCAAGGAACGAGCCCCACTTGAGCTGAGACTTGACTCACGCGCCATAGCCGCTGTGCTTCTGGAACGTCAAGTCCTCGGGTGTGTCGCCGCCCGCGCCGTTCGCGTCGCCGGGCTTGGTTAGTCCGTCCGCCACCGAGTGAGCTGGGATGGCCGGGTCCGCAAAGCGCGACGCAACCTCCTTCAGCGCAGCGTTGAACTCCTTCTTGACGAGGGCCTCGTTTCGATTGCGTCAGTGGCGTCTGCCGGTCACTGCCGTCCTTCTACGGTGCGCGCCTCGAAGTGGTGGCGCGCTTCTGAGTGTGAATGTCAGTCGCTCAGCACGGAACGGACTGCGAAGTCGATGTCTGCAAACACGGCCTCCGGGAGCCGGCTCCCATCGATGACGATCGCCGGCCACTCCGGGCTTGGCCCACAGTACAAGGCGTCGTAGGCGTCGACGACGCGTGCGAGGGTCTCGCGGTGTTCGAAGAGCTCGCGGCGGTCTCCGTCACGCCGCTCGATGCGAGCGAGGGCGGTGTCAGCGTCTACCCGGACGTAGAGGACGAGGTCAGGTCGTCGCGCATAGCGATTCAGGGACCGGAGCCAAGCAGGGCTGGATGCGAGGCCCTGATAGGCGAAGGACGAGCCCACATAACGGTCTGAGAGCACGATTTGGCCCGAGGCGAGCGCGGGCTCGATCTCCCTCGAGACGTGATCGAGGCGGTCGGCGGCGAAGAGCAACGCGAGTGCCCCTGGCGCGGTCGTGAGCTCGCCCTTGAGATACGAGCGAACGAGACGCCCGATTGGGCCTGTCGAGGGTTCGAAGGTTCGGTGGACCCGGCGTCCTTGTGCCTCGAGATGGTCGGCGAGGCGGGCGAGCTGGGTGGTCGTGCCGGCGCCGTCGATGCCTTCGAGCACGATGAACGGCGCTTCTTGTCGCGGGGGGCGGCGACGACCAGCGCGACGACTCGTGGTCTTGGGATGTGGCTCGCGATCGTTTGGAGGCGTCGTCATTGGCAAGGGAGCTCTCGGGCGGTAGTTCCGGCAGGGCAATTGGGGACGAAGAGCTCGTCGCCGACCGTCTCACCGAGGAAGACCTCGCGGATGTCGATCTCGAGCTCCGCCTCGGCCCCCGTGACTCGAATCATCCTGGGCAGGGCTGGGGACCCGGGCATCGTCGCGGCGTGATCAGAGTAGGCGAGTGTCAGGACCACCTCATCGCCGCGTCGAATCTCGGTTCGAATGGCGGCGTAGTCAACGGGGCTCAATAAGAGCGTGACCCGTTCCAAGGTGCCGCTACCACTCTGTCCACTCGGACGGACCCCATCGATGCGGAGGGTCCCTTCGCAGTCGTCCCACGACAAGCTGGCGCCGTCGGTGACCGTCAGGGGGGTCCCCGTCAAGGCGTCGTAGAGCGCGTCCGGGTAGAGATCGATCGGCAGCAACCTGGCGAGGTTTCGCGGGCAAGCCTCGCCTGTGAGGCAGTCCAGAGCGCCGCGCTCGTGGCTGGAGAAGCGCGCTCCGTCCGTGATGAGGAGCGCGAGCGTGTCGTCACTTGGGGTCAGTGCCTCGAATCGGAGCTGGGCGCCATCGCCTGCCGGTGGCCGGCGGCCGAGGAGTCCGACCTTTCCCTTGAGGCGCTTTCCATCGCCGAAGAACTGCAAACGTGTATCGAACTCGAAGCTGGTCATGGCGGTGCGTCTCGCGGCGATGGCGTCGAGCGCCGCCGTCGCGGTGGGCAATGGACCCGCCGGTCGATCGAACCGGTGTGCGCAACACCCGGTGAGGAGAGACCCGAGGAGGGACATCGATGCCATGGCGGCGAGGCGCATGGCTGCGTAGCTTAGTCGCTCCTGCTCCCGGGGCCAGTCCGAAGGTCCGAGATTTTTGAAAGGCGGCATCGTTTCTCGGTAAAGTTCTGCGAGCGAGGCGCGTTCACAAGGGAGTGGGCGCTCTCGCCCCGACCTCGCTGACCCGCCGCGGCGCGCAGCACCGAATAGCGTTGATGAGTGGGGAAACCCCATCCCTCGAGAGTGAGAGAGAACACAGCAAGAGCCCCAAAACGTTCAACATGCCCCAACCGGAGGAGGTGTCCCGTGAAGTCTGAATCGGCAGTAGAGACCGCGACGACGGTCTACGACTTCTTCCAGACCGAGGTCAGCCGCCATGTCACCGAGCTTCACAAGACAGTGCCGGCAGAAGCTCAGGTCTACGTGGCGAACCTGTGTTCGCGCTTCATGAAGAGCGATGCATTCTTCGTTCAGGTGGAGGGTAAGAGCGACATCGAGCCCTTCGCCCTCATGCTGAAGCGCGCGCTCGAGTGTGAAGACGACACGCTACGCCTCCAGACGTTGCGACACCTCGGCGACACGGCTCTCTACACGTCCGGCTTCCTCTCAGAACGCGTCGAGCGGCGAGGGATCGATGTGGACTACGTGATAGGGATGGGCGGCATGGCCTACCAGGGCGTCTCGCACCTCATGAATCGCACGGGAGCCAGGCGCACGATGGGGCCACTCTACGAGTCGCTCGCCAAGCACTTCCGCGACTTCGTTCAGGTGCTCTGGGAGGTCGCGGATCGGGCCCGAGTCGGGTCGGCGACGTCCCTCCTCAAGCTCTACGAGTCGTGGCGTTCCACCGGCAGTGAGCGCTTCGAGCGCAAACTCGTTCAAAGTGGCTTCGTCCTGTCAGCCAAGCCGGCCCTCTGCTGATTCGGTAGCGGACGCTGGGGCGCTCTCGGCAGCAGACCGAGAGGTCGCGATAGCCACCTGGCGTGGCCGGATGGTCAATGAACACGCGTCGGCGCGGGTCTTCGCCGGGCTGTTACCGCAGCTCATGGCGGCAGGGGTCTCAGCGGCACGTCAGCGCGACGTTGTCGACTTCGCCGCCGAGGAGCTAAGGCACGGCGTTCAATGTGCGGCGGCAGTGCACACGCTCGGTGGAGAGGCATGTGCAGGCTTGCCAGGCCTGCCGCCGGTGCCAGCACATGTGGATGTCCCGCCGCTCGAGTTCCTGCCCGAAGACGAGGCCATGGAGAACGTGTCCGCGGTGGTCTCCGAGCGGTGGTCTCCGAGCGGTGGTCTCCGAGCGGTGGTGCACGTACCGGAAGCTGCCATCCGGCGAGAGCTCGAGCGCGCCATGCGCCGGCGCCACCAGGATGACCACCACCAGCGCGTCGCCGTCGCCGTCGGCCGCCGTCGCGAGGAGCGAGGTCGTGCCATGCGCCGTCATCGTCACAGCGCCGCCTTCGTTTGCCGCGAGCGTGACGGGGCAGAGGGTGAACGGGTGAGGGCGAGTGTGCCTTGGTGACGGACCACCCGCCCCGCCGTAAAGCTGTGCTTGATGGCATTGAGGGCCTGTTGACCTAGGGAGGCGCTTCTGGTAGGCACCCTCCCTAATCGGCGGAGCCGGATTCGACCATTCAGCCCGACAACCCAAGTTCTGGTTTCTGCCATCGTCATAACGTTCACGGTCACTCCAACCGCCCGAGTTAAAAGTTATACGATTAATTTCAATTAAAAAGAGCAAGGAACCATAATATGTACACAAAAGAAGGGCTGTCTCATGATATCTCCAGAATACTCGGCATCGGTGCCCAGTCGTGGATTTGGGAGCGCCAGGACGTGAGAGGGAGGCTCAACCAGGTCCTGGCCGCTGCCTCGCCGGGGCTGGAGGGGAGGCAGGTAATCGCTGAAATGCTGGAGTACTGCTGGTGCGCTTACTCCAAGGCGTATATCGCATCCGGGGATCAGCTTATCGGCCGCTCGGAGGATCTGACGTCGGCCAAGCGGAAGGTGGCCAACATTGATCTCGCCCGGGGACAGACCTTGTTCGACCATGGCACCAGAGGCAACATCCTCGAGATGGACAAATGGGTTCCGATCGTCAACGACAGCTGGGTCATGGGTGGCGTGCATCGCCACGCGGACTTCCATTTGGTTTCGCCCAGGGCGGTGGTCAACCTTTGGTACAGCGGCGCGGACGGACAGCGCCTGGTGGTGACCGCAAGGGAGATCCTGGGCCTCATCCGTTTCGGCTATCGCCGCACCGTTAGTGGGGATGGCAAGGTAAAGTATGTTTGTGGGGACCCCTATCTCGCCATGGCCTCCTCGCTGCCACAGTATGCGCAGGAGATCAGGGAAAAGGAGGTGCTGGGCATGGCGGCCACCACCGAGCTTGTCGGCATACGTGATGATCTGGCGAACCAGATCCTACGCTTCCAGGATCCAGCCTACCGACCGCAGCACCAAGTGGCCCGCTATGCCAAGCCCGCCGATAAGAGCCCGGCGCGTCGCTGGCCGGTCACGGGTGCGAACTGACGAGCCAACTGGGTCGGACGCTGAGCTGTGCGACGGGCGCCCGCCGGACCGCTGCGCCAGCTCATCTACTGTCTACTCGGGGCACCCGTGACGGGGTAAGATGACGAGCATGAGTGCCCGCGCCATCGGCAGATAGGATCTTCGGATAGGATCTTCGATTGGTTTCGGCAGCCAGACCCAGCAAGGCGTGGGGGCACGAAGGCCCGCCAGATCGGCCGTCGGGTGTACTTGGACGTAAGTGCTCGCCGCACCCCGTCGTGCACCCACTCGCCGTTGGTGGCAGGGTCCGTGTCCGAAAATAAGGCCTATGAATCACTATCATCGTTTGGTTCGGGAGGTCCGGGTGTTCGGCGTTCGCCCAGGACGGCCTCCTAGCTGGGTTGCGCGTTCGGCTGAGGGACGCGGTCGGCACGCATCGCCGCGTTCGTATCGACGATCTCCTCGCCTAAGAGGAGGCGCGCGATCAGGTCCGTCGCGCGGGTCTCCGAGAGCTGTCGTCACGCTCGACGGCTCGGCGCGGATCCGCTGGACGCGCGACTGAAGTTCGGCCGGTGGCTCATCACGGGCGACCGCCTGACGCAGGGCAACGGGCGTGTGGCCGGGACCGTCGAGAACGGACTTGAGCGTGGCGCGCTGGTGCGCGTCGTGTCGGGAAGGCATGCCCGGCAGTCTACTCGGACGACGCCAACTGCAAGCCGTCGCCCATGTGGTGTGCGACAGCTCAAATAATCGGAGGCACGTGTACGACCTCGCCGTTCTACCGGACACGGCGCAATCGGGATCTTGATGACATCCGCGCGTCCCGGGGAGTAACTTCCGACGCGCCCTTAACCCCGGAGTACGTCGTGGCTACCGTCGAAGAACTCTGCAAAGCAGCGAAGGCCGGCCAGACGGCCCTCGCGACCGCGTCGAGCGAGCGCAAAGACACCCTCTTGCGCACCATCGCCGCTCACCTCGAAAGGGACGCCACGTCCGTCTTGACTGAGAACCAGCGCGACGTCGACGCCGCGACCGCCGCCGGGCTCTCGCCGGCCCTCATCGATCGCCTGCGCCTCGACGACCGCCGCGTCCACGCGCTCGTGAACGCCGTGCTCGACATCGTGAAGCTACAGGATCCGGTGGGCGAGGTGGAGCACTCGGCCATACGGCCAAACGGGCTCCGCGTGGGCCGCATGCGCATCCCGCTCGGCGTCGTGGCGATGATCTTCGAGGCGCGCCCGAACATCGTCGTCGACGCGTCGGCGCTCTGCTTCAAGTCCGGCAACGCCGTGGTGCTCAAGGGCGGCAAAGAGGCCGCGCACACGAACGCCGTCCTCGCCCGCATCGTGCACGGCGCGCTCGAAGCGACGGGCTTCTCACCGGATGTGCTCGCGCTCCTCACCTTGCGGTCGGACGTCGACGAGCTCCTCGTGCAGCAGGACACGGTCGACCTCGTCATCCCGCGCGGCGGCGAGAGCCTCATCCGCTCAGTCGTGGCGAAGAGCCGCATCCCGGTCGTTCAGCACTACAAGGGCAACTGCCACCTCTACGTCGACGCGGGCGCGGACCTCGACATGGCGCGGCGCATCGTCTTGAACGCCAAGGCGCAGCGGCCCAGCGCGTGCAACGCCCTCGAGACCTTGCTCGTCCACGAGTCCGTCGCCGCCGCCTTCCTGCCCGTTGCCTTCGCCGAGCTGCAGGCGGCACGCGTCGAGCTCCGAGTCTGCCCGCGCACGCTCGCCGCGGTGGCGGGCCAGATCTTTGAGAGCCTGCTGCGCGAGGCCACTGAGTCAGACTGGCACGACGAGTTCCTCGACCTCGTGCTCGCCGTGAAGGTGGTAACGGGCTACGACGACGCGGTCGCACACATTCGGCACTACGGCAGCAACCACACCGAAGCCATCGTCACCGAGGACTACGGCCGCGCCAACCGCTTCATTGCCGACATCGGTGCCAGCTGCGTCCTCGTCAACGCATCGACGCGTTTCAATGACGGCGGCGAACTCGGGCTCGGCGCCGAGATCGGCATCAGTACCAGCAAGCTGCACGCCTACGGTCCGATGGGCCTGCGCGAACTGACGACGCAGAAGTGGGTCGTGAACGGCATGGGCCAGGTCCGAAGCTGATGGTCGTGGGTCGCTCCTCCATCTCCGACCAGCCCCGCTCCGAAGCGGAGAACCAGCGCTACTACGACACCTTCGCGGCGCAGTACGAAGCGCACCGCCACGACGGCTACCACCGCTGGCTCGACACCCGCACGGTCTCGCTCCTCGATCCGCTAGTACGGGGACGAGAGACACTCGAAGTCGGCTGCGGCACCGGCCTCCTGCTGAAGGAAGTCCACGGCCTCGCCGCCCGCGCCCGCGGCATCGACCTCTCGGACGGCATGCTCGACCACGCGCGCCGCCGCGGCCTCGACGTCGTCCAGGGCTCGGCCACGGCGCTCCCGTTCGACGACCATGCCTTCGACGTCGTCTACAGCTTCAAGGTCCTGGCCCACGTCCCCGACCTGCGCACGGCCTTCTCGGAGATGACCCGCGTCTGCCGCCCGGGTGGCCGCCTCGTCCTAGAGCTCTACAACAAGCGCTCGGCCCGCTACTGGATCCGCAAGCTCCGCGCCCCCGGCGCTGTCGGCCAGGACACGGACGAACAAGACGTCTTCACGCGCTTCTACGACGAAGCCGAGCTGAGGGACATGCTCCCACCGGGCGTCACGGTCGAGCGCATCGAGGGCCTACGTGTCGCCACCGTGCTCCCGCAGGTCTTCCGCCTCCCGGCCGTCGGTCCCGCGTGGGCCGGGCTCGAAGACCTGCTGTCGCGGTCGCCGTTGCGGCGCTTTGCGGGTTTTCTCGTGCTGGTGCTTCGGAAGGGTTGAGCCGGAGTCGACGGGGTGCAGGCTCGGAAGGTCACGGCGGCGCAGGGCCCGACGGGATAGCTGTCGAGTCGCCACTCGAGCATTCCATACAGTGCCGCGCACTTGCGGGAGATTGCGGTAGAGGAGGCCGCTGAGGACCTCGGCTTGGAGGAAGCGACCGGCCGGCGTCTCGGTCGCCATCAGAGGAGAGAGCTCGCGGTGGAGGTCGGCGAGGAGCGCGTCCCCGAGTGGCGAGGGAGCGTTCAGCATCGCTTCAATTTCGCTGACGACGGTCAGTGAACCCACTGCCGTCATCATCGTGACGAAGAAGTTGGTCCCTCCACGTTACAGGTCCTGAAGGAAGCGTAACCCGTCGAGCAGGAGAGTCGCCGCTTCGGCGAAGCGGCCCGCTTCCACGTCCGCTCGAGCTATACAGGCGACCCCACGCGCAACCCTCAAGATTGCGATTGGGTGCGCAGGATCGGCTCCTCGCCCGGGAAGGTAGGGACTCCTCGCAGACTCGTAGGAGACTGCCCTGGTGAGGCACTTTGCGGGTCGGCTTCGGGCGTCCATGAACGATCTGGTCGGAGGCTCGACCTTCAGCTTCGAGATCGAGCCCGATGATCCATTGTATGTAGAGGTGACCTCGTTTCTTGGCGAGACGCGAACCAAGCTCGATGGCTGGCTGAAGCGTTCACGCGCGCTGGCGGCGTCACGTGACACGGCGGTGCCGAAACGGCCACGTCACCGGATCACCTTGTACGTGGGTCAAACCATCGACGACGATCGGGGCTAGAAGGGAGCGGCGAGGCGCTCGTAGTGCCCGCGCATGGCCGCGTCGTCGCTGGCGTCCCGCATGCAGGCTCCGATGATGGCATAGACCTCTTCGCGCGAGATCTTCACCTTCTTCGTTGGTTCGAAAGCACCGTCATTGCCTTGAGTTACGGCCAACGTGCGCGCGGCCATCAGGAGCGGCGTCAAGCAGAAGAGTCGGAGCTCTCGCGCTTCGGGCGGGAGGGCGAGGGCGTAGGTGAGGGCGGCGGCGAGGGCCTCGCGAGCGCGCTCGAAGATCGGGGCGACGGCCTTATGGGCGGCGGCACGCTTCTCGGGGTCGAGCAGTGAGCCGACGGCGATGCCGTGACGCGAAAGCAGCGTTAGGGGGATGAAGCAGACGCGCCTCTCGAAGTCGTCGGTGACGTCCTTCAAGATGTTCGTGAGCTGAAGGCCGAGCGCGAAGGACTCCGCGTTCTCGCGCAAGATCCGCTCACGCTCCCACGTCAGGCGCGGCAAGGCAGCGGTGAACAGGTCGGTGAGCATGTGACCGACGGTCCCTGCCACGAAGTAGCAGTAACGGTCGAGGTCGCGCTCCGTCAACAGCGTGGTGAAGGGCCGGTCGCCCGTCCCGGGCTTTCGGTGCGAGTAGATGGCCATACCCCGAACCATCTCGGCGACCCACGGGAGCACGCCCGGTCGCAGCGTTGGGAGGGCGCCGAGCACGTTCATGATGGCGGGGAGGTTCGAGAAGAGCTCGAGCTCGCTCGGGGTGGCGGTCACAGGCCCGTCGAGCAGCGGAGCGGCGAGCGCAGCGAAATCGGCCGCGGCGAGACGGTCCTCGAGGACGTCGAGGAGCGCCGCGTAGAGCCGATCCCGGACCATCAGGGGCAACGCGGCGTCGTCCTCGATGGTGTCGGCGAGCCGACAGAGCAGATAGCCGCAGGTGACGGCACGCTCGAGGTCCGGCTGCAACATCGCGATGGGCTGCGAGAAGGTGCGCGAGACCCTTCCGAGAGCGTCCTTGCACCACAGCCAGTCGGCGTCGAGGTCGGCTTGATGGGGGAGGGAGGCGGCGCCAGGAGGAGGTGTCGTCATGAGGCGCGGCTTTTACCGAGGCCGATGGCGCGCTGCAACTACTCGCTTTCGGAACGAAACGTGTTTCGAGGACCAAGTTCAGCCTGGATCAGGCTGGTGTGGCGCGGAAGGTCCAGAGGTTGTTCACCACGTAGTTGATGATGGTCGCGACGCCAATCCCAAAGAGGACCGCGAGGTTGTCGGTCTGCCCTTCGAGCAGGGTGGCTATGAGCCACGACGGCAGCCAACTCCGGGAGAGGAACGCGACCGAGATCTGGACGGCGCCAGCGACGGACGCGACGACGTAGAACCAGGCGAGGCGGGGGAGGGCGCCTTGGCTCGCTTCCCCCCGACGGTCCCGCCAGGTCCATGCGTCGTTAAGCAGGAAGTTCGTGAAGACGCTCACGAGAAATCCCGCCACGTTCGCTGCGAGGAACAACCGGTCGTCACTCTGTATCGAGCCCGCGAGGAGGAGACGCGCGACGTGGAAGACGCCAATGTTCACGACGACGCCTGACGCGCCGACAGCGCAAAAGCGCAGAAAGCGCGTATCTAGCCCGGCCATGTGTCCGCGTCCGGGAGCAGCGCATGGATGGTCGGCTTGAAACGTCCCTCGGTGCGGTCACGCACGATCGCGCGGACCTCCCCGGGGGTATACGCTTGCGAGAAGTGAGTGAAGACGAGGTGCTCGTTCCGAAAGTCAGCGGCGCGTTCGAGCACTTGATCGAGGTGAACGTGGCCGTGGTCGAGGCACTGCTTCGCGGTCTTTCGACCGTCGATGTAGGTCGTCTCGAGGAGTAGGATCCGGCTCTCGAGGACATGGGGCTGGGCGTCGATGAGCCGGATGGTCGTGTCACCGGGGAAGGTCAAGACGGGGCGCTCGAAGGTCTCGAAGAGGGGTTCGCCGAGCTTCTTACGAGCGGCGATCTCAGGGCCTGCGAGCATGCTGTACTCCGGCTTCAGCTTCTGAACACGCTCCCAGACGGTGTAGCCGAGCGTCGGGAGTACATGTGGGCTCGCGAAACAACGAACCTCGCGCCCTTGTCCGATGGGCACGATGTCCCCTTTGTGGAGCGGGTGGAATCTCACCTTGTAGGGTTGGTCTTGGATGCGCTCGAAGGCGGCGACCACGTCTTTCAATGCGTCCGTGATCCAGTGAGGTGCGTAGACCTCGAGCGGCGCCTCGACCGAATAAACGAGCCGCAGCGAGAGGATCCCTACCAGCCCACCCGCGTGGTCGGCGTGGCCGTGAGTGATGAAGAGGCGAGGCGTCGCCGCGAGCGAGCGCGGGCAATGGCCAACGTCGAAGAGCAGCCCAAGTTGCGGGATCTGCATACACGTCTCGATTCCGCCGAGGCTCAGCCCGCGTACCGTGTACTGGCCCGCTTGAACGGTGCAGGGGATGGCCATCAGTCGTCCATTCTCAGTCGCCGGTCGCGGCGTCGTCCGGCGAGTCGACGTCGGCACCCGCCACGACGCAATACCCGTGCTCGAATTCGGTCCCAGGTCCACACGCTACGGGCACGTTCGGCACGCATTGCCCTTCACGCTCGTGCGTCCCTAGCCCACACTCGAGGTCCACGCAGCTTGCGAGGTCGAGGGCGGTTGAAACAGGGAACAAGAGGGACAAGCAGTTCACGCCGCGGAGACTAATCGAAAGTCAGGGTGATTCTCAATCGAGTACCGCGAGACTGCATCGCTCGCGCCAGCCCCCGCCGTGAGGTAGTCTATTGCGAGCGCACGTTAGGAGCTTCCGCGTTGAGTGCAGTGCAACCCCATGTCCCGAGAGCACTGGTGACGGACGACGTGCTCCGGTCGCGCCTTCGTGAAGCTGGGCTCCGCGTGACCGTCGGGCGGGTGGCAGTCTACTCGCATCTCCTGAACGCTCACGGGCCCTTGCGTCACGGCGATCTCGTCGACGCGCTCGACCACCTACATCTCGATCAAGCGACGGTCTATCGCAACCTCATGGACCTCACCGGCGCGGGGCTCGTAAACCGTACGGACCTTGGCGACCACACCTGGCGCTTCGAAGCCCGTGGGCTCGAGCACAGCGAAGGGCCTCACCCGCACTTCGTCTGCACCGTCTGCGGTGACGTGAAGTGTCTCGATGAGGTGCAGGTCAGCTTCACTGGACACGACGGCAAGGTCCACGACTTCGGCCGCCCGAACCTCCAAGTGCAGCTCCGAGGCACCTGCGACGCCTGCGTTTGAGAAAGGCGTTCTCACGAGGGCCCGCTCGGCGCTAGACTCTCCGGCGTGAAAAACGCCCCGACTCTCTCCTGTTACCCGTGGACTCGGTCCTCAATCGTCCCGCACTGGACCGTCGCCGCCGTCGCCCTGGCCTTGGCGGCTGTTGGCTGCGACTCGACGTCCCTCGGCGTGGTCGCTGAAGCTCCGGACGCCCTGACGGATGAGTCCGCCGCTGTGGTCGACTTCTCAGACACGCCCGGCGCTGGGGACGGTGTCGATGCCATCGACGACGTTGAAGCGCTGACCGACACCGACTCGACGGACGGCTCGTCGCTCAGCGATGTCGCGGAAGGGGACTCGACGGCAGCCGAAGACGCTTCGGTCGACAGCGTTTCCGGAGACGCGCAAAGCGCTGATGACGCGACCAGCGAGGACGCTCAGGCTGTGGAGGACGTCGGCCCCGTGCCGGCGTCCGTCTGCACGGTGACGCCGGGCGAGGCTGTTGATGGGGAGGAGCCCGGTCCCGCCGCGATGGTCTGCACCTACGAGATAAAGACCCTCGACGTCCCCGTGGGTTTCATCACTGAAGCTCGCGACGTGCTGTACGCGCTCCCCATCGGGACGGCCGCGAAGGACGGGTGGCCCGTGGCCATCCTGTTCCATGGCACGGCCTTCACGCCGGAGTACTACTGGGATGGCTCGGAAGACGACGCTCTCGGGCACTGGAATCAGCTTCAGTTGGTGAAGGCGCTCCTCGAAGCCGGCTTCGCGGTGCTCACTCCCCGCGCCGAGGTCGCGCTCGGCTACTGGAACACGAACGTCCCGCCTGGGTCTCTCTCGTGGGCAACGGCGCCCGACAATCAGTTCATGCTGGACCTCATCGCGGCCATCGCGGCTGGCGACTTCGGCCCTCTCGACGCCGATCGGCTGTACCCGAGCGGGATCTCGAGCGGTGGCTTCATGGCCTCCCGCGTCGCGACGACCTACCCCGGAGTGAAGGCGATGGCTGTTCACTCGGCCTCGTACGCGAACTGCGGCAGCGTGTGCTTCCCACCGACTTTCGAATCGGCTCATCCGCCGAGCGTTTTCCTGCATGGCGCGTTCGACGCCATCGTGCTCGTGTCGTCGATGGAGGCCTATCGCGACGCACTCGTGGACGCGGGGGTCGAGACCGAGACGGTGATCGACCCCGACGCCGGTCATGAGTGGATCGATGCCGCTCCGGAGACCATCACGAGCTGGTTTCTGGAGCACCCGTGAGCGTCACGACGGGCGTGACGACACGGCTCGAGGTTGAGATCGCGTCTTCGGACGTCGTCGAGCTCCTTCTTTGGCGTCATCATTCGAAGTCCCAGAACCGACGGGTGCACCAGATCATCCGAATCGCGTTTAGTCTGGTCTTCGGTGGGCTTCTGGTCGGGATCGCGATCGGGATGGGCAGCCCCTGGGCGGGTGCGTCTGGCCCTGCCGCCGCTGTCTTCTACTACTATCGCTACCCGAGCGCCGCCGAGCGCCGCCAGCGTCGCTACTTCCGACGCTTGGTCGAGGCCTCTCCCCGCGACTACGAGCTTGGGCCTCACCGCTTCGAACTCGACGGCCAGGTCCTCCAGCGAACGTGCGCAGGGGAGACCGTGCGCGTGCCGATCTGGTCCGTGGAGGAGGCCATCCCACTTGGACCCGTGACCATCCTGCGCGTGGGGCCGGGCTCCGCGCTGGTCCTCCCGACGCGCGAGAAGCGCATCGACGTCAATTCGTTCTTGGCTGAGTTGCTGCGTCGGCGTGACACCGCCGGAACGGAGCGTGCGGGCAGCGTGGCCTGAAGGTTGCGGGCGCCGGGCGCGTTGGTGCGGCGAATTCCGCCGCGCCCGAGCCCGGGCCGCTGGTCCTTGGAGCGCTGCATGACCCATCTCTTCCTCATCACCACCGACTTCAGCCCTGCTGCCCGGCGCGCGTATGCGCCGGCAGCAAGGCACGCTCGCGAGCTCGCTGCGCCTCTGCTCATGCTCCACGTCGTCGACTGGGTGTTTCCAGGGTTACCAAACAGTGGAGCCCCGCTCGGGATGCCAGCCATCGATGTCGAAGCGGCTGCGAAAGCCGGCGTCGAAGCGGAGGCCGACCGGCTTCGAGGTGATGGGGTCTCGGTTCAGACGCTCGTCCGCTCAGGTAGCATCGCCACCGAGCTCGCGCTCGAAGCGCAGACCTCCGCCGCGGTCGTCCTCTCCACTCACGGCTACGGCGGCACGAAAGGCTTGATCCTCGGATCGACGGCCGCGCCCACCTCGTTCGAGACTGCTCGGCTCCGCTCCTCACGATCGCTCCAGGGGTGAAAGATCGCCCCGCTCGTACCATCCTTGTGCCGGTCGACACCCATGAACCAGAGCGTCGTCGGCGGCGAACGCAAGGCGACCGGTCATCACGGTGACCAGGAACGCGACGAGGCTGCTGAGGACGGTCGCACCGGCGGTGCCTCGAAGCGTGAACGGCTTGATCTGGGCCAAGGGCATCGCTCCCAGCCGATAGACCAGTCCCCGCTCGGCAAGGAACTCCACGTCGAGGTTCGTCGATGACGACGCTCAGTGCGTCAGAAGTGCAGAGCGGAGGGGCTCTCCAGTGAGCCTGCCGCGACGGCGTGCGGTCTCGACGGCCATGCGGTGAACGTTGAGCTGCCCGCCGCTCTTGGTGAGCAGGCCTTTGATCCCGCCGAGCACTCGGAAGACGAGGAGCCCATCCGCTGGAGGCGTCATCTTTATGAAAGTCGGCCACTCCATAATGAAGCGCTGAAGACGGCGCCGCATGTCCCAGTTCGCAAACTCGAAGGTCTCGTCCCTCAGAAAGGGCTCGAGCCCGATCTCGTGATATTGCCGCATACGCTCGGGGTTGAAGAGCTCGTCACCTTGGCTCCCTCGGCCAAAGCCGAGCTCGCGATACAGGCCCGCAGCGCGTCGGTCGTCGCCCTGCCAGCACGCGTCCATGATGTCGAGGACGCCGTCCGAGAAGCGCTCGTCGCACTCCTTGATGCAGCCGAAGTCGAGCATCACCATGTCGCCGTCCGGCGTGAGTAGGAAGTTGCCGGGGTGCGGGTCGGCGTGGAGGACGTGCTGTTCGTGAAGTAGCCAGGAGTAGGTCTCGACGAAGCGCTCGAGGATGGCGTTCTTGCGGTCTGGGTCGTCTACGAACGCATCGAGAGCCACGTCGAGCTTCGTGCCGACGATGAGCTCCATGACGAGCACGTTCCGGCGCGTCCACGCGTCGAAGGGTCGAGGGGCACTCACACCAGGCCGCTTTGAGAGGATCTCAACGAAACGATTGAGGTTACCCGCCTCGGTCATATAGTCCGATTCATCGAGGATGGCGCGCCCAATCTCCTGCAAATACGCCTGAATCTTGGCCTTTTCGATGACGACCCGGCTCATGGCCATCACCGAAGCGAGGTTGTCGAGGTCACTCTTCAGGGTCTTGTCGATGCCGGGGTATTGCACCTTCACGGCGACGGCTTCCCCCGTCTTCAACCGGCCGCGATGGACCTGACCGATGCTCGCCGAGCCGATCGGCTCGGGCGTAAACTCCGAGAAGACGGCCTCGAGTGGTTGGCCGTAGGCTTCTTCGAGGACGTCTTTCACCATCCTGAAGGTCATTGGGGGCGCTGACGCCTGCAGTGTCGTGAGGCGTGACGTGAACTCGGGGGGCAATAGATCCGGGTCGGCCGACAACATCTGGCCGACCTTCATCGCCGCTCCCTTCATCTCTCCCAAGACTTTGGCGACCTTCTCAGCCTGTTCGACGAGGACCCTGTCTTCGCCGCCCTCGTCCTTCTTTCCGGAGCCGAAGCCGAACACAGAGCCGACCTTTCGAAGCGCCGTGCCCGCGCCGATGCTGGCGCCCAGTTTGCCTACGCGAAAGAGACGGTCAAAACGACCCGACGGGACAACTTCGCCCTTCTCTCCCGCTAGCTTCTCCCAGTCCGTGCCCATGGTCAGCTCCAGTCCGATTGGTTTGGCCGCAGCGCTGTCGTCATCGTTTGCCCTTCGTGACCCACCGGTTCTGCCGGTACGCGGCGATCCCTTGCCAGGTCCGAGCGATCGCGGCCAGCGGCATGCCGAGCCACACGCCGGCAGCGCCGAGCCCGAGGGGGAAGCCGAGTAACCAGGAGAGCGGAATCTGGACGAAGATCGTCGCGATCACGTTGATGCGCAGGCTCGTCTGAGTATCGCCCGCGCCTTGAAGGAGGCCGCTCGTGGCGATCCAGACCGAGACGATAGGCATGCCAAAGCCGAGGATCCTCATCCACATGACAGCGTGGGCCCCTACACGGCTGTCCGGGTGCACATCGAAGACCTGAACGAGCCACGGCGCGAGGACCAAGATGATGAACGAGAGGGAGCCCATGACGCCGACGCATAACCTGACGGATGCGCGAAAGACCTCGCGGGCGCGCTCGGGGTTACCGGCGCCGAGAGATTGGCCGACGAGTGCCCCAGTGGCCTGCGCGATGCTCATGCCGGGGACGAACGCCAGAGCCTGAATACGGAGCCCAATCCCGTGAGCGGCGACGGCGGCGTCGTCGATGTAGCCGAGCATGGCGATCAGGGAGATGAAGCTGGCGTTCAAGATGACCATGTCCAGCGCTGCGGGCGCGCCTACCCGCCAGAGCGCTGCCACTTCAGCCCGGACTATGGGCGGCAATCGGCGGGGAAGGGCGATCCCAGGGACGGCACCTGCCTTGAGGCGGGAGACGAGGACAATGACCCCAATGGCTTGTGACGCGAGGGTGCCCCAAGCAGCACCCGCGACGCCCAGCGCCGGGATCCCGAGGGCGCCATAGATGAGGACCGAGTTGAACAGGGCGTTGAGGGCGTTCTGAAGCAACGCGACCTGAAACGGGAGCCGGGTGTTGCCGACCCCTCGGAGCAGGGCCGCGAACAGGAGGATGAGGTACGAGAACACGGTGCCCGTGAGGAGCGGCCTCAAAAAGCGCAATGCCTCCGCGGTGACCGCGTCGTCGGCCCCGAGCGCGTGCACGATTGGGGACGCGAAGAGGTTGCCGAGCACGGCCACACCGACGCTCACGAGCACCGTCAGCGTGATGGACTGGCCGAGGACCAGATCGACACGAGCGCGGTCGCGCGCACCGTGTGCTCTGGCGACCATCGCCACCGAGCCGATGGTGAGACCGAACATCGCGACTTGAAGGAGGAAGAGGAGCTGAACTGAGTATCCCAGCGCGGCCAGCACGACGTCTTGATTGGGGAGTCGCCCGCAGAGGGCCGTGTCGACCGCCAGAGAGAGGACGTTGAGGACATTGAGCCCGATGATTGGGGCAGCGAGGGACCAGAGCTCACGAGTGATCGGCTTCAACGGGGGCCTTCGGGGCCGCACCGGTGCGGTCTCCATGGGGATGCGTACCGCATTTCCGCAAAGCCGCAAGGCTGCCGCCTCCGGTTCGTATTTCTAGTCCGTTTCTACACGGCGCCCACTGTCGCGGTCGTTCGACGGCGCTGCTATGCTCGGGGAGCGCCGCCGAATCGGGGCGCTCCTCGACCTGTCCCGGAGTAGCCTTGCACCTCTCTCACTTCTACGCGTTCGGTCGTCATCTCTACGGGCAGCTTCAAGGCGACGAGATCGCGGTCTTCGACGGCAATCCCTTCGAGGGCCAGATGAGCCCGACGGGGCAAACCATCTCGGTCGACGTCGTACACATCCTGCCGCCTTGCCGTCCGTCGAAGATCGTTTGTGTGGGGTCGAACTACCGCATGCACTGCGTCGAGATGGGCCGGCCGATCCCCGACGTCCCGAAGCTGTTCTTGAAGCCGCCAAGCGCGCTCGTCGCGCATGACGCACCCATCGTCATCCCGGACGGCGTAGGTCGGGTCGACTTCGAGGGCGAGCTCGCCGTCGTCATCGGCCGACGGATGACGCGCGTCGCCGAAGAGGACGCCCTCGATCACGTCCTTGGCTACTCGATCTTGAACGACGTTACGGCGCGTGACATCCAAAACGCCGACGTCCAGTTCACTCGGGCCAAGGGCTTCGACACCTTCTCGCCGCTCGGACCGGGCATCACGACTGACCTGAACCCATCGGACCTGCGCATCTTGACCCGCGTAAACGGGGTCGTGAAACAAGACAGCCGTACGTCCGACATGATCTTCTCGGTCCGAACGCTCCTGAGTTTCATCTCTCGCCACATGACGCTCGAACCCGGTGACGTCATCGCGACAGGCACGCCGTCTGGCGTGGGGCCTATCGTGCCAGGCGACGAGGTGACCATTGAGATCGAAGGGGTCGGAACATTGACCAACCCGGTCATCGCGCGGCAGGACGCTCCTCGCCATGGGGCTGGCGGTGCCCCAGGATCCGCGCCGCGGGCGCAGGGGGTGGGCCATGAGTGACGCGATACGGGCCGACGCGAAGCTGTCCGACGGGAAACTCTCCATCGAGGACGCCGTGAAGGAAGATCGGGCCTCCCTGACGGCGTTTCGGGCGTCGGTCTCGAGTGCGTTTCGCGGGAAGGAGGCCGCCGTCGACCTCGCTTTGACAGCCCTCCTCGGGCGCGGTCATGTCCTCTTCGAAGACGTCCCCGGGACGGGAAAGACGACGTTGGCGCGGGCCATGGCGGCCAGTCTCGACGCCCGCTTCCGCCGCATTCAGTTCACGAGCGACCTGCTGCCGTCGGACGTGCTCGGCATCTCGGTGTTCAAGGCGGATCGGTCCTCGTTCGAGTTTCGGCCAGGGCCGATCTTCGCGAACGTCGTACTCGCCGACGAGGTGAACCGCACCACGCCCCGAACGCAGTCAGCGCTCCTCGAAGCCATGAGCGAAGGCCGAGTTACGGTCGACGACACGACTCACGCGCTGCCGACGCCGTTCATGGTCATCGCGACGCAGAACCCAAAAGAGTTCTACGGCACCTACCCGCTGCCGGAGAGTCAGCTCGACCGCTTCATGTTGCGGCTGGCCATCGGCTACCCCGACAAGGCGATCGAGCGCGTGCTCATCCAGAGCTACGGCTGGACGGACCCGGTCTCGGAGCTCCGCCCCGTGGCGACTGCCGCCGACGTGCTGCGCTGGCAGAGCCGTGTCGAGAAGGTGCGCGTCGAGCCCGTGCTCATGGAGTACGTGATGGCGGTCGTCGGCGCCACGCGTTCGAGTCCGCACCTGTCGCTGGGGGTCTCGACCCGCGGGGCCATCTCGTTTTATCGTGCAGTTCAGGCGCGTGCGTACCTGCTCGGCCGCGCTTTCGCGACGCCGGATGACGTGCAGTCCCTCGTCGTGCCGTCGATGAGCCACCGCGTCTACGTCAAGGCGCATCGGGATGGCTCATCAGCGCAGCGGGAGGAAGCCGCTGCCATCTTGACCGATCTCATCGAGTCTCTGCCGGTCCCGCGTTGAAGGGCGTCGTCTCCTCGATTGCTCTCCTCGGCGACGTCGCCGCGACGGCCGCCGGGTCGCCTGCCGGGTCGCCTGCCGCGTCGCGCGAGTCGGCGAAAAAGAAACGTCGTCAACTGCCTCGCAAGCTCAAGACGACGCGTGAGGGCAAGGCGCTCATCGGGATCACACTCGGTATCGGCGCTGGCGCCGTGAACTCCGGCAACAACCTCCTCTACCTCATCCTCGGACTGCTCTTGTCCCTCATCGTCGTCAGCGGCGTCCTGTCGGAGTGGACGGTACGTGGCGTGGAGGTGAAGCGCCGCTATCTCGGCGCCTTCCATGCGGGGAGAGAGGCGCTCTTGCAGGTCGAGCTGCGCAACACAAAGCCGAAGGCGCGATCGTACTCACTCGAGATCGAGGAGCTGCTGGTCGGTGGTGCCGAGGTCGCGGTGGGTGGCGCCCGCGCGGTGGTGCAGCGCTCGGCATACCAGCTCGTGCTCGGACCCGGCGAAGCGACCTCGGTCCCGCTCCGACTCACTGCCAAGCGTAGGGGTCGCTACGAGTCGGAAGGGCTCAAGATCGCTACGGAGTTCCCCTTCGGCTTCTTCCGAAAGTGGCGCGAGGTCGATGCGCCGACCGAGCTCTGGGTCTGGCCCGCCTTGAGGCAGACGCGTCTGCCCACATCGCTGTCCGTCGGGATGCTCGGTGCCGAGCCCGACCCACGCCGGGTCGGTCGCGGCGACGAATATCACGGTCTGCGGGAGCATCGCTACGACGACGACCCCCGCGACATTCACTGGAAGTCGGCTGCCCGGCTCGGCCGTCCGATGACCCGCGAGTACGAAGCCCCTGCGACGAGACGAATCTGGCTGCACCTGTCGACGGTCGCACCGGCGTCAGTAGACGACGCTTTCGAAGATGCCGTGACGGAGGTGGCGAGCCTCGCTGCGCAGCTCCTGGCGGGTGGCTACTCTGTGGGCCTCGCCACGAACCATGGCACAGTCATGCCCGCTCCTGGGGCTGGCCATTTGCCAGAGCTGCTCGACCACCTCGCCCGGGTCGAACGACGCGAGCCAGGCAAGCCCGGCGCTACGCTCGAACCGGCTGGCCAACCGGGTGACCGTCTGCTGGTGTGCTACCCAGGGATGACCGAGAGCGCTGGGGGCTTCGAGATGGTGGTGCAGGCCACGGCGGTGCCCACGTGACGGAGGTGGCTGTTGCGATTTGATCGTCTCTCACGGCTCATCACCTACCTGCTCGTAGCGACGAGTCTCGGGATCTTGATCCTGTCCGGAGAGCTTGGAGCTGCCTTCACACTCATCTTCGGCCCGCTCTTCCTCATCTCGATCCCTGTTTCAAAGCGAGGACTTGCGCGCGGCGTCGCCCTCTGGAACACCATCCTCGTCCTGGGGCTGATCGCCGCGGGCGCCTTCGGCGCGCTCACTGGGGACTGGCTTCGCTACGCCATCTACTTCGCGTCGCTCATGGTCACCGCGAAGCTCTTTCAGCAACGAAACAGCGGTGACTTCTTTCAGCTCTACGTCCTCAGCTTCCTTCAGCTCGTGGCCGGCGCCGTCATCAACCCGTCGCTGTCGTTCGCGGTCGCGTTCCTGGCGTACGTCGTTCTCCTAACGTGGGCGCTTTTATTTCTTCAGTTGCGTCGGAACTTGGAGTCCATCGCCGCTGCGGACCCACTGACGGCGGCGCAGCCCGAGCGTGGTGCTGAGGCGCTGATGGCGTCCCCTCGTCTTTCGCGGCTCGTCACGCCGCGCTTCCTAGGGGTGACCAGCGCGCTCGCGCTCGGCTTGTTCACCGTATCGATCCTCGTCTTCTTGCTCTTCCCTCGGCTCGGCCTTGGCTTCTTCGGCTCCCACCGCCAGAGCGGGCAGTCCGTGTCGGGTTTCGACGAACAAGTCGAGCTCGGCGGCTTTGGTAACATCAAGTCGGATGAGACCATCGTCATGCGTATCGAGTCCGACACGTCCGTGCAGAGCTTGCTCCCACTGCGGCTTCGCGGCATCGCTTTCGATCGTTATGACGGGAACACGTGGTCCAAGGCCATCCCGAAGCAAGACGCTCCCCGCGAGCTCGTCCGCATCGCTGAGGGCAACTTCTTTCAGGTGCGACGAGAGCCGAGGACGCTCCCCGAAGGAGCGCTGCGCTTCGACCTTCGGGTCTATATGGAGCCACTCCGCACGGGAGTGAAGACGATCTTCGGGGAACACCGTGTGGCTGCCGTTCGCGATCTTGCCGACGAGACCTATACCGACTACCGGCGGCGCACAAAGTACCGCCGCGACGCCAACGACGACATCCTCTACGAGAGCACGTCCTCCTCCCCCGCGCGCTACATCGTGCGCTCGATTCGGTATCGCCGGGATGCCACGTCGCTCCGGGCTGCCGGCACTGTCGATCGGGACGAACATGGGCGCTATCTGCAGTTGCCTGGGAACCTCGACCCGCGCATCCGTGCGCTCGCCGTGGAGATCACGAAGGACGAAGCGACCTCGTTCGATAAGGCTGGGGCGATTGAGCGGTACCTGCTCGCCAACTACGTATACAGCCTCGAGGGCGGCCATGACGATCTAGACCCGCTCGCGGACTTCCTCTTCGGGATCCGGAAGGGGCACTGCGAGTATTTCTCGACCGCCTTCGTCATCTTGGCTCGGTCGGTCGGGATCCCGGCGCGCTCGGTGGGCGGCTTCTACGGCGGCGTCTACAACAACGTGGGCGACTATGTGGCCATGCGGCAAGCGGACGCTCACTCCTGGGCCGAGGCGCTCTTCCCGGGGGAAGGGTGGGAGGTCTACGACCCGACGCCGCCGTCGGGCTCGCTGGTCGAAGACGAGGGCGGCTTCTTTGCGGCCATCGGGAGCTACATCGATTCGATGCAGCTCGCCTGGTACAAGTGGGTCATTCGCTACGATCTCGATGGGCAGATCGAGTTCTTCAAATCGATCGGTCGAGCCCTCGGCGGCTCGCCTGACATGCTCCCGAACCGCCGCACGATGCGGGCCTACTGGAAGCAGTTCAAAGAGGCGTTGCCGCTCATTGTCAGTAGCGCCGCGGTGGTTGTCCTGATTGCGATCATCGTCGTCCGTCGCTGGCGCCGGCGCCCGCCGGTGCTGACGTGGTCAGGTCCTGCGAGCGCCAGCAAAGCCGACTTGCGTGCCGCACGTCGGCTGTACGCGCGCCTCGAGAAGGCGGCTCGCGGGCGCGGGGTTGCGCTCGAGGGCGCAGTGACGCCGGGGCGCCTCGTTACCCATTTACGTGGCCTGAGCCCCTACGCCGCCGAACAGGCCGATGTGGTCGTGACGCTGTACGAGCGAGTCATCTTCGGTGGCTCCGCACTCGCGCCGGAAGACCGACGACAGGCCGAAGGAGCGCTCTTGCGTTTGAAGAAGACGCCTATGCCCGCTATCGAACGGTCGACCGCCATTTGAGAGGAACTACGTTGGAAGTCACGATCGTCGATCACGGT
>CANMLD010000062.1 GCA_947498315.1 Pseudomonadota bacterium
GGAGGCAGTCCCGATGACCTGGGTCACAAGGATGTCGTTGTTCGAGAGATCGAGACCCGATTTCACGAGCGCAGCGGCAAGGCCCTCACGAACTTTGCGCGTACGTTGCCTCCAGAGACGTCCGACTTGGCGCACCAGACTCTCAAAGATCCTTATGTGCCCAGCGACATCTACATGGGCGCCCCGACGACAACTACATCGGCCCATCTTCACTCGAGCACGGTGACCTGCCCAAACGCCGCGAAGGAGGCCTTGTCGGCATCGTAATAGGGCTGCGCGCGCACGACCCCGCCGCTGAGCGTGCCGACGCGCCTTGGGGTGAGCGTGAGCTCTACCAGCTTCTCCGAGCCGGCCGCGAGGGTCTGCAGGTAGAAGGCGAGGCGACGGCCGACCAGCTCGACCTTGTCGAAGCCCTGCGCTTCGAGGCGGCCCATGTCCACGTCCATGGCGGCCGGGAGCTCGACTGTGATGAGCGGCATGCGCACCTCGTCGCGGGGCGCCACGATGCGGAGCGTGCCGGTGACGGCCTTGCCGCGAGCCATCGGCGCGTCCGGTAGCGAGAAGCTCGCGGTGAGCGGTGCAGTGGCTGATTTCACGGTGTTTACCGGCACTTCGCGCTCCGCCCCGAGCTGGTAGCGCAGCCCTCCCGTCCCCGTGAAGCGCAGCTCGACCTTGGCGTCACGGTCTGCGGGGAGCCGGATGGCCTTCACCACGTCGGCGTTGCCCGCGTTCACGACGTACACCTCGCGAAGCGCCGCGTCGCCACCGGGGGTGGTCACGACGAGCTGGCCGTCCGGCCGCACCCGCTGCAGCGCCTCGCGCGTCAGGAGCGCATCGAGCGCCAGGATGGTGCCTTGGGTCGAATCCCAACCGCCACCCGGTGAGCGACGGGCGAGGAGCCAATCCACGCAGGCTTCCCCGAGCGCTTGGGTCTCGGGGCCGGCCAAGAGCGCGAGCGCCGCCAGCGCGGTCGACTCGAGCGCGGCTCCGTCGTCGCCAGCGTGGGTCGCCGTCGGGCCCCCCGCCGCCACGAACGCGCCCGTGTCGTCACGCGTGACGAGGGCAGCGAGCCGCTTTCGGGCAGCGGCCGCTCTCTTCGAGCCACCCACCTCGAGCGCGAGCGCCACGAGCGCCGTCGCGTAGCCGCCGGTGGCGCTGGCGCCGTTCTTCTCGAGCCAGCGCACTGATGGTGCCAGGGCCTTCTTCTCGTCGCCCGACTTCGCCAGCGCCCAGGTCACATAGGCCGTCACCGGCACAGCACCCGCTTGCACCGTCGACCACGCCTCCGCGTGCAGGTACTCCTTGTCCGGGTCCCACGCCCCGTCGGCCCGGCGCTTCGAGAGCAGCCAGTCCCGGGTGCGGCGGATGACCTCCTGCTCGATCGGCATGAGCTCCGCCATGCGCCGGAACTCCATCACGCCGAACGCCGTCAGGATGGTGTTCGCCGGCGCGTCCCCGAACCACGAAAAGCCGCCGCCCTTGACTTCATAGCCGCGCAGGCGCTCCCACCCCGACTCGAGGAGGCCCATCGCCTTGGCCCGGATCTCCGGACGCTCCAGCTTTCGGTCCTTCAGGTAGCCGACCACGAGCGCGTTCGGGTACGTAGTCGCCGACGTCTGCTCGAAGCAGCCCGAGGGGACGCGGAGCAGCCCGTCGAGGCCCTCGACCACGGCGCCGAGCGCGGCCGCATAGACACGGAGCACGATGGACGACGTGCCTTCGATGCCGTCTCGCGGCGCGGCCACCGACGCCGTGACTGCACCACCGCTCGAAACACCGCCGGCCTGGGTGGCCTCGCGCGAGACGCCGCCCGAGACGACGTCGAAGCGGCGCTTCACGCGGTCGCCACGGCCATCCGGAGCGAGGGCGCCCACCTCGATGAGCGCCTCACCGACCCGGTCCGCGCGTACTTCGACCGCGATTGTGACGGTCTCGCCGGCCGCGACGTGACGGACGCCGAGCGACTGCTCGGATTGCCCGGCCAACGACGCCGCGCCCGACGCTCTCACCGTGATGGTGAGCGGCGCGGCGTCGGCGCTGCGGTTTCGCAGCTCCACGGGCAGCACGATGCGGTCACCGAGGACCAGCTCGGGCTCAACCGCCATGTCCGCGGCCACGGGCTGGGTGACGGGCAGCTCGATCTCGACGCTGCCCAGCCCGCCATCACGGCTGACCGCGCGCCCTTGCACGACCCACGTCGTCAAGCTGTCGGCCAGGGGGAGGGTCCACACGACGTCCCCGTCGGGCCCGGTTAGGAGCTCGGGCGCGACGGCGAGCGTGTCTGGGAACCACTCGCGAACCGGGGGCAGGCCCACTCGCGCCGCTCCTTTGGCCGAGAACCGATAAATGGTGCCGTTGGCATAAGCCGTGCCTGTGCCCCCAGCGCCCATCCCAAAGTGACCGAATCCACCGGATGGGCAGAGCTTTTTGCACGTAGACCAGCCGGTGAAGGACGCGCCGCCCGCCAGGTCATCGTCATTGCCAAAGGCCCCATCGACGCCCGCAGACTTGATGGTGAGCGAGTGTTCGCAGCACTCGGCGTCGGGCGCGTAGGTGATGGTCAGCGGCCGGCCCCACGGGTCTTCGAACGCGCCCCTCGGAGCGGCGTTGCCCGAGATCAAGGCGTCGGTCGTGATGGGCTTGCCTCGCGCCTCCTTGGTGGACTTGAAGTACGCCGACAGCGCTTTTCCGAGCGCTTCCGAGCGTTTGTCGATGGCCGGTTGAAAGGCCGACCGCGTGACCATGCGGCGGGCCTCACGCGTGAACCGTGCGTTGGGTACGTCGAGTGTGACGGCGATTGCCGACAGCAGGACGCCGAGTCGCAGCGAGTCGCGCGCCATGAGCAGGCCTTCTCGCGCCCACGTCGGCGTCGACACGGCGGGCTTGCCCCAGTCACCGAGGCGGGCGACGGCGCGCTCGATCCCGGGTTGTTCGAGGCCCAGCATGCGGAGGCCGGCGTCCACGGCGAGGGCGCCGACAGCGGCATCGACCGGGCGGCCGGCCTGATCTCGCACCGAGAAGGTGACGTTCGCGGTGGCGCGTGGCCGGTATTCGGCGGCGTCGAGCTGGACTGTCACGTTGAGGTCGTGTCGGGCTTCGAAGAGGACGAGCCGCGCGTCGCCGACCGGCGCGCCGCCCGCCTCGAGGTGATAAGCGCGGACGACGGCCGTGCCCGCGATCTGGGCCGGTGAGACCAGCGAGGCCCGCGCGACGCCGCCCTCGACGCGGGCCGTCACGACGTGGACGGACTGCTTCTCGATGACGAGCTCGAAGGTCGCGAGCGTCCCGTCGGGCGCGGCGCTCCGGTAGGTCGCTTCCATGGGTTGCCCTGGGGCCGACAGGGCCGGCCCGACTGACAGGAGCGCGCCGGTCTTGACCTCCGTCAGTGGCCGTCGGGCTTGCCGTCCGTCCTTCGACGCGATCAGCGTGACCGCCGACGCCACGGGGACGCTCAAGTAGACAAGGCCTGCCTCGTCGGTCGTGCCTCGGACTGCTCCGGGTTCAGCGGGTTTGCCGCTGGCACCTTCGACCGCTACGGTCGCGCCTGCGACGCCGTTCCCGGCGCCATCGACGAGGACCGCCCAGATCCCATTGACGACGCCTTGGACGAGGTGCCCGCTCTCGGGGATCGCGTAGAGCGTGAGCTGACCGGCGTCGACGAAGAGCGAGGTCTCCGCTCGGCCCGTTCGGCCACCCGCGACCTCGGCACGGGCGGTGATGGCGAGTACGCCGCCGTCCTTCGGTGCCGTGAGCGAGACCGTGCCTCGCCCAGCCGCGTCGAGGAGCAGTACGTGCTGCGTCACCGCCCCGGACGGGGACGTCTCGGTGAGCTCCACGCGGGCCAGGGACGCCGGTCCCCCATCATAGCGTCGCGCATCGACCGTCACGGCATAGGGTCCGCCGGCCGGGACCTGCCCCGGGACGCTGAGCCCGATCTCGAGGCCTGCCTTCTGGAAGCGTCCGAGATCGAGGGACTTCTCTCGAGTCACCCGGCCCGAGACGGCGTTCAGTTGCAGCTTGGCCCCGCCCACCGTGTCAGGGAGCGTGAGCGCGGCGGACGCGACGCCAAAAGCCGACGTTGTGGCAGGCATGGCGACGACGATTCGCCCAGACTCATCTTCGAGGGTGAAGCGAACCGAAGCGGCGTCCAGGGGGCGACCGCTCGGGCGTTCGAGGACCACGGCTCGGGCATGGACCGTGTCTCCCGGCCGGTAGATGGGCCGGTCCGCGCTCAGAACCAGCTCTAGGCCCGTGATGACCTCGACGTTGGACGAGAGCTGCGCGCCCGCGGCATTGACTCGAAATTGGCAGGCCCCGGAGGCGGCCACTGGGAAGAGGTCGTCGCCGGCCGCCACGAGGAGCCCGTCACTGCGGCTGCGTGCAGTGGCGTTCCACACGGCCTTCCCGCCGCACTCGATGAGCAGCTCGCCGTCGACGTCAGCGAGTGGCTCGCCGTCCTTGCGGTTCACGAGCTGAATTCGGGGCGAGACCGGCATGCCAGGGGAGACCTGATCGGGCAGGACGCCGACCAGCTCGGCAGGCGGGAGCAAGTCGGAGAGGGGTCCGACCCAGCTCGCCGACGGGTGCTCGACCCGGAGGATCCGCAGCATGGGGTCGACGCCGTCGGGGCCTAGCGTGACGGGCCCCGTCGAAGTGATCGACTTCAAGAGGGTCTCCGCCGCATCGAGGAGCGTCACGACGGCCCCGGAGGGCACCTCGATGACGATCCCCGACGGGCTTTGACGAGCCGTTGGCGGGCCGACCGGAGGCTGAGACGCAAGCGCAGACGAGGAGCAACAGAACAGCAGGAGCGCGAGTGTGAGCTTCAAGGAGGACCTCCGGAGGTTCCAGCGACGTGGCGGGCGTACGACACCCGCACCAAGCGAAGGTTCCCACGGAGTGACGATCACACGTGCGAAGGCAGAAAACTCTCTTGATGAAGGCGCGGTCAACCGCCGCAGATGTCAGCCGATGGTGGTTCGAGGCAGATGCCGTCGACATCGAGGCCCTGACCCGCGCCGCCGGTCGCCCCCAACTGAAGGGTGGTCGCGTGAAAGATGGTCTTGCTGAAGGAGAGAGCGGATGGCGGGGACGCGCATTCGGTAGCGGGGGCGTCGCTGCTTGGGGCTTCCACGCCTGAGATGGTGGTCGGCACACCTTCAAAGAGGAGCGCGACCGAGGATGACTCTGCGACGCCGTCCGGGCCGAAGTCGCCGTTGAGGTCGAAGGTGTCGATGTCCGCCTTGATGACGTTCTCGAGGAGGTTCTTGATCACCGGCTTCGGGAGCGGGAGGCCCTCCTCGGGGAGCGCGTCGACCGCCGCAGCCAAGGCGGTCTTGGTGATGGCGCCGGCGATGATCCCGGAGACGCCGGTGATGGCGCTTCCGTCGCGAGTAACCTTGCCTTCGATTCGGACGAGGACGACCTCGAGCTCGAGGACGAAGTCCTGAATCGGCAGGGAGAGGGTAAAGAGCCCGTTGAGGCCGCCGGCCGTCAGCTCGTCGTTCGTTCCAATGACGGCGTTGTTGAACGAGATCCGGGGGTTGCACTCGGCGTCGAAGCCTGCGAGGTCGAGAGTCCAAGGGCAGGGTCCCGACGCGAGGTCGCATTCGACCTCTCGCTCCGCTCGGTAGAAGTTCAGCGTGAACGTGTCGGTTGTGGCTCCTTCGAACTCCACGAGCAGGTTGAGGTCGCCCGAAATGACGGCCCCCGCGAGTGCTTCGTTGGCCAGCGACGCTATGCCCGACAAGGCGTTGTCGATGCCGAGCTCGCAATTGGGGCCCGAGCACGTACAGCAGAGCCCGAGGGGGGTGCAGCTCGTTCCGAGCGGGCACGCGTCCGGGAGGCCGTCGGTGCCGTCGCTACCATCGGTCGCGTCGGAGCCGTCGGTCGCGTCAGAGGCGTCGACCGCGTCGGTGGCATCCGAGTCGTCAGTACCGTCGGTCGAGTCCCCGCCGTCAATGCCATCAGACCCGTCGACGGTGTCAGTCGCGTCGCTCACGTCTGCAGCGTCGCTCATGTCCACAGCGTCGCTCATGTCCACAGCGTCGCTCATGTCCACCATGTCCGTTCCGTCGGACGCGGAGTCCGTCGCGTCGATGGTGCCGTCGCCTGCCTCGAGCCCGTCGGCAGAGTCCTGGCCGTCGAAGCCCGGGAAGCCGTCGGTCCCGTCGGCACCATCAGCGCCACCGGTGGCGTCGGTGGCCGTAAACCCATCGCTTTCGCTGGGGCTCGGGTTGGGCTCGAGAGCGCACGAGGTCAAAGCCAAAAGGAGGACCAGCCGCACCACGAACCCATCGCTCGAAAGCGATGTCGCGGCACCAGCCGAGCAGCTGCGGAGGGTTCGTAATACGTTCACCCCATCACCATGCCACAAACAGCGCCCGGTTGAGCGAGACTTATCGCTGACCGCTACGGACGACCATCCCAGGTAGATAACGCCCGTCGGCGCCGAGATGCATCGATGCGTCCCAGGTCGCGCCTCGCTTCTCGATGCGTTCCACGAGTCCTTGCGGGCCCGATCGAAGCAACCATCGCTTCTCGCGTTCTCCGCCGCGGTCCGTGCTCGAGGCCAGCGTGTACATGAGGGTCAACCGTCCAGCGTGCAGTCCGTAGAATAGGGTTGCGGTCTGTGCGAATCCGGGCCCCTTGGTCGTGGTCTCCAGGACGATCTCGACTCTGCCGTCGCCGTCGAGGTCCTTGCCTGAGCTCTGAAGCGTGACCGCGGTGGCGGCGCCTGTTGGAAGCCAAACGGAGTCGAGCAGCGTGACCGGCTTGTCACCCGCTGCCACCGCGAGGGCCCGCGGGATGACGACCCCACCCGCATCAGACGTTCCGAGGAGCGCGATACGCTCGGGCGTCGAGTCGCCGGTAACGTCGAGGCGGACCTGACTGATGACCCGCACGTCCGTGGCGACGAGCGCGCCAACGTCCTTGCCGGACCGCCGAGCACAAAGCGCCGGCCCGTCCACGACGCTGAGGACAGCCAGAGATGCGAGAAGAGATAACACCCGTCTTTACAAGGGGTTGAAGTATTCGCCTGCCGTCTGGAAGCGAGATGCCGCGTCGACGCCGCCAATGACGATGGCGGTGTTGTTCTCCAGGAACAGGCCGATGGCGCCGCCTCGCGGCTTCAGCATCGAGCCGACGGGGCCGCGGTCGATGTAGGTCTTGCCGTCGTTCGGGTCCTTGCGCTCGAAGATCAGCTCCGCCGACGCCAGTGGCACGCCCTCGGAGAAGCCGCCAAAGAGCAACATGGCGTTGCGGTCCATGAGCACCGCAGTATGGGCGCCGCGGCCCTCGACCGAGAAGAACGCGGTTCCGGCCTGGAACGCTTGAGTCTGCACGTCGAAGCTATCGATCTGCTGGACCGTGGTCTTGTGGGCCTTGTCGCTGAAGCCGCCCACGACGTGGATGAACTTCTGCGGGTCGACGTAAGTCGCAGTGTGGCGAGTGCGGGCTCGGCGGCCCTGTTCGGGACCCATCGTCGGCAGGCTGGACACCTCGACCTTCTTGAAGCCGCCCTTCAGGAGGAAGATCTCGGTCGTGGCACGCACCTCGTCGTCGGATTCGCCGCCGATGAGGACGACCGCCTCGACGAGCTCCTGTCCGGCGATTCCGCGGGGGCCGAGGTCGACGCGATCCGCGGTGTGAAACGCGCGTGATTGCACCATGTTGTCGGTAAAGATGATGCCCGCGCCAGTGCTCGAGGCAGAGCAGGCGAGCCCGTTGAGACAGAAGACCTCGCCAGTGCCGCTCGCAGCCAGCGCGCCGTCGTCTTTGACGCTGAAGCCGCCAGCGAGGAGCACGAAGCCGTTGGAATCGAGGAGTGTGCTTGAGTGGCCCGAGCGTCCTTCGCCGAGCGTCGCCGTCGAGAGCGTCTGAAAGGTTCCCGCGACGGGATCGTAGACTTCGATGGAGTTGGCTGACTGGGCCGCGCCACCGCTCGAGCTGAGGCCACCAGAGATGACGACGAGGCCTTGAGGCGCGATGCACGTGGCAGGAGAGCCAGCCGGATTCGGGCACGTAACCGTCGG
Organism: Pseudomonadota bacterium; assembly: GCA_947498315.1. Taxonomy (GTDB): domain Bacteria; phylum Myxococcota_A; class UBA9042; genus SXOO01. The sequence goes on from CANMLD010000062.1 coordinate 8,037, forward strand.
CGGCAGGTAGGTGGCGGCGTGGAACGCGCGTGCGCTCGCAAGGTTGCCGGTCGGGAGGAAGGCGCCGCTGCGCGGATCGTAGAGCTCGGCGTCGCGGTACAGCTCGCTCAGTTGGTCGCCGTTCGTGAAGTCGCCCTGGTGACCATTCTTGAAGGCAAGGCCGCCGCTGATGAGCACACGACCATCGTAGAGTCGCGTCACCGTATGCCCAAAACGTCCGCGAGCAAGCGAGGTCGCCGTCGCACCCGTCGACGTCCCGACCTGCGATGTATAAGCAAAGGTGCTGAGCCGGGATAGCGGGATCTGAAGTGTGATGGCGTCGCCATCCTCCGCCATCGAGAAGCGCGCGCTGCGCCCCCGGGAGAGGAGCTGGCTCGGGCTCAAGGTGCCGGTGGCCGGATCGCTGACGGCCGACCAGCCTTCGATGGTGACCTGCAGGTTCGCGCCGAAGGGGATGTCGTCTAGGGAGCGGCCGAGGGACTTGTCGAAGGTGAAGAACTCATCGGAGATGAGCAGGCTGGCCCGGCTCACCGCCACGCGCATGAGGCCCACGCCTTGGTAAGGATCCTGGTCCACGGAGTCCGTCTTGACGGCGAACACCCGTAGGCGGACGCGGTCGACGGAGCCTTGCTGCTCTTCGGAGCAACCCGACGCCACGATCGAAAGAGCAACCACGATCGAGAGAGCAATGAGAAGGCTGGCAGCACGTCTGAACTTCAGCATGGTCATTCCCACGTGACGTTGGTCGAGAACCCAGTGGGCGGGGCCTGTTCGGCGGGCGCCAGAAGGACGCCAGCGGTCACGGCCCCTCCCACCACTACGACTCCGATGATGGTCCAAAACCACCACTTCTTGTGCACGCCTTCGTCGTCACCGATGGTCTCGGTCGCGTACTCCGGGCGCGGATCTGGCGTCGCGGGCACCTTCACGAGGCCCGGCGTGCCGGGGCTCGCGCTCGGCGCAAACGGTGACGGGGCCGGGAAGCCCGGAAGCGAGGGCGTAGGCGCGCTCGGCTGCGGCGTGAAGGACTGGGGCGAGATGGGCTGCGGCGTCGGGATTCCAGGGATCACAGGCGGCGGCGGGATGACACCCGGCTGGGCCACGGGCTGTGGCGTGTAGACCGGCTGCGGTGTGTAGACCGGCTGCGGCCGGTACCCTGGGGTGGTGCCTGGTGTACCTGCCGTGGGGCCAATCGGCAGGACGGATGGAGGTGCCATCGGCAGGATGGACGGCGGCGAGGTCGGGGTCGGGCTGACAGCCACGGGGGCGATGGCCACTGGTATGACTGGCGCGACTGGCGCGACGGCCACCGGGCGCTGCCACAAGCGATAGATCGGCGGCGGCGAGACCTTGACCGTACGGGCGACCGGGAAGTTGCGGAGTGCAGCCTGGACTTGGTCAGCGTGGGCGAGGACGCGAACTTGAAGGTCGCTCGTGTCGAGCGCGAGCGGCGTCACCGCGACTTCAGCGACCTGGCCCTTGTCGAGCGCGTAGACGTAGGTGGCGAGCACATACGCGTCGTTCTCGCGGTTCAGGACCGAGCCCACGACATGAGTGGCACCCTTCGCCCGAGCGACCGAGGCGGCCTGGCTCAGGAAGCCGGCGCCGAAGGAGCCTTCGCGAAGGAAGACCTGCAAGACCTCGGCCGAGACGCCGCCACCCGGAGGCGCTGCAAACGGTGGCTTGTCGAGGCTCGGAGGGCCCGGCGGGCGGCCTTCCTTCTTCGTGATGACCTTCAGGTTTGCGGTCTTGCCGGCGCTGGGCGCCATGACGCGCGCCGCCCACGACTTGTAGCCCGGAGTCACTACACGCACCCAGTGGTAGCCGCGCGGCAGGCCGGTGACCGGGTTCGTGACGGTCAGACCGTCGACGTAGACCGTGCACGTGGCTTCGGGGCACTCGAGAGCCAAGGTGCCTGTGGTCGTCGACTTGCTCGCGGACTTCTGGCGCTCGATGGCCGCCGTCACGGTCGGCGTCGCGTACTCGGGGGCGATGGTGAGGTCCGGACGCATCGAGACGGCCTGGGAGATGGCCTCTTCGCCGTCGTCATCGTAGCCTTGGCCGAAGCGGGCGACGCCCAGGAGGAGCTGCGCTTCGACGAGGCCGTCGAACTGCTCTAGGTCCGCGATCTTTTTGGTATAGAGGTCGATGGCCTTCTGGAACGACTTCGACGCGGGTGCGAACTTCGAGGCCGAGAGCTGCTCCTTGCCAGAAGCGGCCTGCTTTTCGGCGGCGGCGAGGTCCTTGTCTGCCTTCGCGGGAGAGGCGACCGGACCCACTGGGATGACCGGCGCCATGGGCACTACCGGGGCGGTCGGCATGACCGAGGCGGTCGGCGTGACCGGAACAAAGGGCGGTGGGGCTGCGAACGGGGCTGACGCGCTCGGGTCCACCACGGAGATGGACGCGTCCATGTTGAACAGCGTGCGGTAGTACTCGGCCACACGGCCCGCGACGATGGTGGGGACGTATTCGCCGATGCGCTCCATGTTCAGCAGAAGCACTGCCGGCTTGGTGGCGGCCTCGGCGGTACGGATTGCACTCGGCAGCCCGGGGACGCTCAGCCCAACGTGGGCCATGAGGCCCGTAAGGAGTAGCGCCGACCGGCGTCGGTTCTTTTGGCTCTTCATGATGGACTCGACTCTCCCACCCCGCCCGCGCGAGCAGAGCCGTGGACTGATAGCAGGCAAGTTCTTGCCCGGTCAACGGATTAGAGACTGCACGTCACGCGTGACGACGGTCTGACCCGGAACGCGTTTGCCTACCGCCTCCGTTCATCCTGTCCACATCATCAGTCGAGGCGAGGCAGCTCGACGCGCCGCTCGAGGCCTTCGAGCCATCAGAGTGGGTCGGACAAAATGGAGATTGAGCGATCGCCGCGCCCGCCGGGGGCGCTTGGGTCGTCCCCCACCCGCAAGCGCATGCACTGCCGACACAGTCGCCCTCTTGCTTCGACTGGGCGCCGATAGGCGCGTACTCGAGCGACGAGGGCGGGCTGCATCGCCCGCCTTTGAGCGAGAGCAACTCGATGCTAGAAAATTGTCGGTGGACGCCAATCGGAGTTTTGTCCGACCCACAGAGCCCCGACGGCCGACGCGCTAGCTCCGCCGCGATCCGAGTTCGCATGCCTGGATACGATTCCAGGACTAAGGGCCGAACCGGGAGTGAGTCCGGCAGTGCCACGTCCGGCAGTGCCACGTCCGGCAGTGCCACGTCCCGAGTCCAGCGCGTCACCGCGCCGACGAGACAGCCCGGGGTCCCCTCATCGAGCGGCTATTTGCACTTGCTGGAGCTGCACTTCTTGCCCGGGCACTCCGAGTCGAAGCTGCACTTCCCGTCCGGCGCATTGGAGCACTTGGAGGAGTTGCACTTGGCGCCACCGCCCCCGCAATCGGAGTCGAAGGAGCACTTGCTGCCGTCTGAGTCGGCGCAGCGGCCGCCGTTGCACTTCACGCCCTTGTTGCAGTCGGAGTCGAAAGAGCACTTGCCGTAGTCTCCGGCAGAGTAGCCGTAGTCAGCGCCTTGGGCCGGACTCGCGATCGTGGTCTCGGGCGAGGTGTTTCCAGCGAAGAGGGTGAAAGCGGCGGCGAGGGCGAGCTGAAGCATGGAGGTCTCCCGGTTGGCGTGGGTTCGGTCAGCAGGGTCGAACACCCTTCCTATCGCCCGCTAGCTTCCCGGTCAAATGGACTCCTCAGTCGTCGCGCGCGACTCCTCAGTCTTCGCAGTACTCGATGACTAGGTCGTCCACGAAGATGCCCTCCGTATCGTTGAACGCGGCGTTGCCCGACTCGAAGTAAAACCAGAGGCCGTAGATGTAATCGCCCTGATAATCGTCAAGGTTGAACTCGATAGGCTTCCATTGCTGCCACGGGGTCTCGAGGTCGCACTTGCTGAACTGGAGATCGTAGGACTCGGGAGCGGGTTCGGCCGTTACGACAAACTGGTCGTAGTCTTCGGCGGAGCTTCCTATGCAGTCTTCGATGTCGAGCCAGAGGTTGAACCGCACCTTGACCGTGCCGTCGCCCTCCGGGACCTCGAAGCCCGGCGTCCGAATGCCCTCCGTCGTCGAGAGCTCCTGCAGTGGGAAGTTATCGTTCTTATTGACGTAGTTCCACTCGAGGGGGTTGCCCATGTAGAGGCTGTTCGGCGCAGACGTGGAGCGCTTGTCGACCGGTTGCCAGGCGTTCTCGGTGGACCCTTGAACTGAGGCCCAGCCATTTAAAGGATTGGCTCCGTCGAAGTTGTTGGCCAGCACGGTCGTGCAGACCTTGCAACCCGGCTCCGGAAGGTTTTGGCAAGCGGAGCCGACGCCCGACTTGTTGCAGATGTCGGCCGTGCAGACGTTCAGGTCGTCGCAGTCCTCGTTCAGGTCACACTCGCAGAGGATGTCATCGTGCACGCACCCGGTGTCCGAGCAGGTATCGAGCGTGCAGACGTTTTTGTCGCTGCATTCGGCGTCGGAGACGCAGCCGCCTGGGTTGCAGTCCGCGATATCCTCCCACTTGCAGACCTTCTCGAAGAGGTCGCAGCGGTCTTTGGTACACGGGTCCCCGTCGTCGCAGTCTTTAGTCTTCTCGCAGGGCAGGGCACCGTCGACTCCGTCTGCCGCGTCGGTTGCGTCCACACCATCGGGGACGTCCAGCCCGTCGACACCGTCCGGAGTGCCATCGGTGGTGTCGAGTCCGTCCGTCGAATCCGCGCTATCGACGGCGTCCGTCGCGGCGAGTCCGTCGGCTCCGTCGAGCACATCGAGCCCGTCGGTGCCGTCCATCACGTCAAGTCCGTCGCTGCCGTCCATCGCGTCGAGCCCGTCAGGGGCGTCGAGTCCGTCAGGGGCGTCCGTCGCGTCTTCTACATCGACCGCGCCGTCATTGGCGTCTGTGCCGTCTGGCGACCCATCGACTGAATCGACCGCGTCCTGTCCATCCACCGCATCAGCGGCATCAGCGTCGTCTACGGCACCATCGCTGACGCCGTCGGTCGCATCAGCATCACCCGCCTCGGCCAGCCCATCTCTGCCGTCTTCGGCGCCGTCGACGGCATCGCCACCGTCACCGAAGCTGAGTGAGGGTTGGCCGAGCGCCTTCGGGTCCGAGCCACAGGCCAGGGCTAGGCTCGAAACGACGAGAGCGAGGAGAGGGCGGCGGAGGTGAGTCTTGAGCGTGTGCATGCTCTGACGCTACCGACTGACAAGGGCCCGATCAAGCGGTGAACCTCGGGTAAACGTAGGCTCGCCCAGATATCTCGAACGTATCGGTCAGCGAGCGAGCACCACGCCGGTGAAGAAGCGTGGGTCGAGCGGTGGCGTGAGGTCCGCGAACGTCTCTGCGAGGCTCATCAGGCTGACCCTGAAGAGCTCCGTCAGCGCTGGAGCCAGGCCAGATGGCAACGCGGCGAGTGCATTGGAGTCGCTGTCGAACGTTCGCCTGACGGCCTCGAGCTCTGCTCCCGTCAGCGCTTCGAACGACGGGGAGCCGCCGAGGACGACGCGCGCCGCAGCGGTGCGGGCGAGGGTCTCGAAGGTGATGAAGCGCTTGTCGTCGGGGCCGAGACCCTCGAACACGAAGGCGTTGAAGGCGTCGAGCTTGAAGCCGAGGTGTTCCTCGAAGACCTGGAGCTGCGCTTCCGCTGCCGCGAGGAGCTCGTCGGCGCGGTGGAGATCCCCAGTCGACCGATAGGGATGCGGCAAGGTTGCGTCAGGCGGCTGGAAGCGTGGGCGCGGCCGCAGATCGAGCGCTCGGAAGAACGCGCCGAGGTCGTCGCCAAAGAGCGCGCCGCCGCGGCGGACGAGCGCGCGGGCTCGGATGGCGCGCCTGACGGTGAGCTGCTGGCCGAGCTGGTGGAGGTGTAATGGCGCGGCCTTTCGTGCGAGGGCGACTGCGAGGTCTTCGTCCCCGTTCGAGAGGTGTTCGAGGGCTAGCCCGACCGTCGCATGGACGTCACTCGCGAGCCCCTCGACGCGGCCAGAGGAGTCGAAGTTCACGCCTTCGGGGGACGCCACCACGGCCCAGTTCACGCACGAGCCGAAGTCCGACAGGAAGCGGTCGGCATTGGCGCGGTCCTCCGCGTCGAGGCGGGCGATGACGCGATTCAAGAAGCTGTCTCCAGCGCGTATCCTTGAGAGCACGAGGTGACTACGTCCGCCGGCGCTTGCGACGGACGGGACCACATAGACCGTGTCTTTGGCGTCCGCCTCGCGGGTGAGGGCCGCGGCGTAAGCGGGCTCATCGATGCGAGCGAAGAGCGCCGCAGCGTCTTCAGGCGCTGGGAAACCGAGGTCGGCGAGCCGGCTCTGGCGGAACTGGAACGCGAGCTCGGTCTGCTCGAGCTTCAGGAGCGCACGGCAGTTGAACATGATGGCGCGGGCGTTGTGCGGATCACCCTGGTAGAGCAGGGTGACGATGCGCCGAACACCTGCGCTCACGTCCTCGAGACCAGGGTCGATGACGAGCGTGAAGTCGAGGTCAGGCGTCATCACGAACTCGTAGTCCGATTCGTAGACCCGCATCTCGTCTTCTTCCGTGCGGTCGAAGATGGCGCGTACGAACTCGAGTAGGTAGGCGCTAACGAACTCGGGGTCCAGCAACTTCAAGGTCTCGGCTGGGAGATACAGGTCGGCCTCGCGGAGCACGTCGAGCCATTCGTCGACGTGGGAGGGTTCTAGGATGTCCTTGTCCCAGCCGTCGAAGTCGAAGAACGCGACGCGCTGCTCGGGGGTCGAATATTGGATGAGGTCGACCGCATCCATGGGCCCGATGTCTTTGACCAGAAAGTAGAATTCGTCAGGGGGCAACGCTTCTACGAATCCGCGGACGTCGGGCAAGTTCAAGATGGCGTTGACCTTGTGGGCACCATCGAGCGCGTGAAAACGAGGGGGGAGGGCGAGTGACGTCTTGGGGGGCTGGTCTTGCACGGGCCGAACAATAGCACCGAGATCCCGAGCGGCCAGCCCGGCGAGGCTCTTGCTTGGTCGTCGACATGCCCGTCGCGACTCGAATAGACTAGGCGTGATGCGTCCACTCATCACCTGCACTACCTTCCTCCACCTTCAGAGCCTCGTTACGGTCGCCATGACGCTCGCGGCCCTTGGCGCCTGCGAGCCGCCCGAACCCATCAGCGAGGGAGGGCGCTTTGGAACGCTGCTCGGCGCTGTCGGCAGCGACGTCGATAACGCGGTCCAGACGAGCTGCAGCACGACCTCGGTCAAGGGTCTCTCCGTGCAGATCGTGGCCATGATGAACTGCCTGAACCCAAGCTCGATGGCCGAGGTCCCGGAAGTCTCGGGGCTCGACTTCGGCGCGGCGGTGTTCCCGTACTTACAGTCGCCAGCCAAGGACGCGCTCCTCAAGGCGGTTGCGGCAAAACCGGCGAGTGTGCTCGGTATCAACTCGATGTTTCGGACCGTGGCGCAGCAGTACCTCCTCTACCGCTGGTACCAGGCTGGCACCTGCGGCATCGGCCTCGCCGCCAAACCCGGAAACTCGAATCACGAGTCTGGTTTGGCCTTCGACACCTCCGATACCGACGTCTGGAAGACCACGCTCCAGGCAAACGGCTTCAAGTGGCTAGGCACGAGCGACCCTGTCCATTTCGACTACGTCGGCGCCGGGATCGTTGACCTCTATGGGCAAGGCGTGCTCGCGTTCCAGACGCTCTGGAACCAGAAGAACCCGAACGATCTCATAGATGAAGATGGTCTTTACGGCTCCCAGACCGGCTCTCGCATCGCGGTGTCACCGGCGGCGGGGTTCACGGGTGCGGTCGTCTGTCCCGGCTCTGAGCCAGTGCCTGACGTGGTGACGGTGCCGGATGTGGCAGTGGAGCCGGATGTCCCTGTGGTCCCGGTAGTGCCCGATGTCGCCGTCACGCCGGATACGTCCGTCAAGCCCGACACCGCCGCGCTCGATACGTCGACGCCCGGCCTTCCGGACGCGACAGGTCCGGACGCCACCGGGGCGGACGCGAGCGGGTTCGCCCTCGACGCCACGGAGCCGGATTTAGACCTGGACACGACGGACTGGCCCACCGACGAGGGGACGAGCGACGACGCTTGGACGGGAGACGTCGCCGGCCCGGTGGCAGACGCCGTTGCCCCCGAGCCCACGAGCGACGTCGAGGAGAGCGCCGATGCATGGAGTCTCCCGGCACCGGACTCGACCGGCGGACAAACGACCTACCGAATCGCGACGACGGGGCGCGATGCAGGATGTGTTGCAGGGCAGGGTGGGGCGAGTGGGGGCGTGGCGAGCATACTCCTGTTGGCGCTCATATGCCTCACTCGGCGTCGGCGGGTGCATGGACGGCCCCCACGTTCGATCCCAGACGGACCCGGGTCGCCCCCCAACGCCTCGACCCCGCGGCGGCGAGAAGTTGGATCCGCCGAGCGCGCCGCTACCGCTCCCACGCTGGCGTGAAATAGTCCGCGTCCTCTCGCGAGATGGGCCGCTGGTTTTTGCCATCCGCCGTCATCATCCACAGGCCCTTGCGCTTGTTTCGCTCGCTCACGTAGACGATGTAACGGCCGTCTGGCGAGTAGCTCGGCTCTTCGTTCGAGCCCGTATGCGTCAGCTTTCGGACGGTTCGGGTGGCCACGTTGATGGCAAAGATCTGGTACTTCTCGGCGCCGACCATCGCGCTGTAGGCGATCTCGTCGCCGGTAGGGGACCAGTCCGGGCTCGAGTTGTAGCCGCCGATTTGCGGGAGCATCTCGACCGTGTCGGCGTCGAGATTGGCTAAGCCGAGGAGGGGGTAGCCGGACCAGCGGTCGGTCACGAAGGCGAGGCGCTTGCCATCGGGTGACCACGTCGGGCTCGTGTCGATGGCCTTGTGACGGGTGACGTTTCGGACGGGGTGGCCGGTCTCGGCGTCGAGCAGATAGATCTCCGCCTGGCCGTCCTTGCTGAGCGTGATGGCCACGAGCTTCCGGTCGGGGGACCACGCGCCGCCCGTATTCATGCGTGGATGAGACGAGAACTTCTCGCCAGCGACGTAGAAGTCGGGGTTGTTGTCCTTGAACGAGGTCCACGCGACCTTGCCACGCCCGTTCCAGGTCGGGAGCAGATTGATGGAGCCGTTGTTCGTGAGGGGCTCCTCGTTCTCGCCGTCCATGTCCATGACCCCGATCTCTTTGGCACCGCCTTTCTTCCAGCGTTTAGCGAAGGCGACTCGCGTCGAGAACACGCCGCCCTTGCCCGAGAAGTGGGTGACGAGGGCGTCGACGTACCGGGTGACGGCGAGCTTCAACGTGTTCGGAGACGTGTCGGGCAGGATTTGCTTCTCGTAGGGCAGCTTCACGAGGCGCGCTTCTTCGACGAGGACGAGGCGCAACGTCAACGTCAGGCCCTCTGAGGTCGTCGTCAGCTCGCCCTTGATGACGGCGTAGGCACCCGCGAAGAACCACGCCTCGTGGTCGATGGCGGTCTCGGCGATACCTTCGAGCGCTGCCTTGGACGGGTTCGAGCCAGGCGACATGACCCAGAAGAAGCCCGAGAGCTCGAGGAAACGCCGAAGCAGGATGTCGACCCGGTCTGGGACGACGCCCGTGCGCCGCCCGGTCGCGCGATCCACGACGCGGTCGATGGCGATGGGGAAGAGCATACGTACCGAGGGGTCTCGGAGCGACAGGCACGAGCCGCCCACACACGCCTGTCCGGCGGCGCAGACCGAGGCCCGGTCACAGAAGACGATCTCCTGCGGTGACCGGGGCTCCGGTACGCGCACGTCGCCGTAGACGGGCGGCGGCGGCTCCTCGGGTTCTGACACGTCCGGGGGATCCGGCGCGAGCGGTTCCACCTCGGGTTCGTAGAGGGCCGAGCCCGGCCGATCGAGAGGAGGCGCGGGTGGTTCGGGCGGGGCCGTCACGCCGCTCAGGGCGATCTGCAGCGCGACGACGAAGGTCAGCGACATCGGCCTACTGAAAGAGCCGACCGTCGAGGTCGATGAGCACGCCCTTCGAGTTCACGAAGTCGAGGACCTCGTCGTCGGGCTCCGGGAGTCGGAAGCGCCCGCCCTCCGTTGGGACGAAGGCCTTGATCGCGGCTTCGGCCGACAGCGTGAACGAGCGGTTGGTGGCGGCGCGCTGGACGCGGTAGCCTAGGATCTCGCCGCCGCGGGAGATCTTGGTGATGAGCACCCGTACGGCCTGCTTCTTCATCTCTTCCCGCGAGATGGACGTCGGCACGATGAACTGCTTGTGCAGCTCGAAGCTCGCGCGCCCGAAGTAGGAGTCGAGCTTCTCCTGTTCGGAACCGTGGCCGAACTCGTTGCCGTCGAGGCGCCCCACGATCTTGTCGAAGCTGGTCGCGTTGGCTCGAGGGTCGTCGTCCGGGTTGAAGAGGTTGTCGATCTTCCGCTTCTTCTTGTTGCGCTTGTCGAGCTCGGCCTTCTTCTTCAAAAAGTCCTGGAGCGGCCTGGGCTTGATCACGACGGGGTCGACCTCGACGTTCACGGCCTGCTCGACTTTTTCGGGCTCCTCGTACTCCTGGATCTCCGGCAGCTTCTTCGGATCCTGCTCGATGGTGCCGAGCTTGGCGATCTTCAGCTCGACGAGCACGGCGTCGAGCGCGGTCTGGCACTCCGGGAGCGAACACTCTGGGTCGATGCGCCGGCGCTCGTACGCAACGCCGTTGTGAGGACCACGGAGCGCGAGTCGAGCCGGCTTCTCCCAGCGAAAAGGCGCAATGATCTTCAGGGGCTCGAGGTGCGAGTCGAGCTTCGTCAGGCCGACGCCGAGCCCCGCATGGATGGCCACCGTGCCAACGAGCGCGGCGAGCGTCGAGGTGATGACCGCGCCGTTCACTTGGGCGCCTCCGGGCCGCCGACGCCGGGGGCCGTGGCTTCGCTCGTCGCGAGGAGGTTTACCTGCTTGATGCCGTATTGCGTGCCCATGACGGCCATGAACTGAGCGGCCCAGCCAAAGGGGATGGTGCGGTCGACGGCGAAGTTCACGCGCATCTTCTCCTTGATGAGCGCGTTGTTGCCGAACTTGATCGCGGCTTCCTTCGCGCAATCGTCGAAGGCCTTCATCAGCGCCGGATCATCGCCATTGCGCGGGAACTTCGCAAAGTTCGGGTCGTAGTTCACGCACTGCACGACCACGGTGTCATCGAGACGGAAGGCCACGTCGCGGTCGAGGATCACCTTGGGCTCCTTCTGCTCCGACTCCTGAATCTCCTTCACCTCAGTGTTCGGGACCGCGATCGGGATCGCCTTGAGCGGGTTCTTCGGCTCTTCCTTCTTGGGCGGATCGAGGTCGCGCTCGACGCGGCTCTCCTGTAGCTCACGCTCAGCGCGGACCGTCTCCACGCTCGCCGTCACCATGAAGATGATGAGCAGCACGAGCATCACGTCGACGAGCGGTGTGACGTTGATCTCGGCGAGCGCAGACGGCAGGCGTCCGCCACCACCACCGCCGGTGCTCATGCCCATGGCGGCGCCCCGTCAGCCCAACCGATCCGCATGCAGATGTCTGTAATCATTGGAAGTAGAGTCGCCGGATGACGTTCAGGTAGTCCTGTCCGAAGGACTCGAGCTGCGCGACCAGCCGGCGCACGCGGCCAACGAAGAAGTTGTAGGCCATGACCGCTGGGATGGCCGCGAGCAGGCCGATGGCCGTCGACACGAGCGCTTCAGCGATGTGGGGGGTGACCGTGGTCAGGAGGTTCGTCGATTCGTCCATCCCGCCGATCCCGAGGAACGCTTTCATGATGCCCCACACGGTCCCAAACAGACCGATGAAGGGAGCTGCGGAGCCCGTCGTGGCGAGGAAGGGCAAGAGCTTCTCGAGCGCCAGCACTTCCTGGAGTTGAACGCGGTGGACGACGCGCTCGATGTTCTCGAAGCCGTACGGGAGCGGTGGCGCACCGGCGCGCGTGGAGAGCTTGCCCAGCTCTTTGAAACCCGCGACGTAGACGCGACCCTCGGGCGAGTCCACGCGGTCCGCGATGGACTTGTAGAGGTCGTTCGGGTTGGTCGTCTCGATGAACTTGTCGATGAAGCGCTTCGAGGCGCCCGCTGAGCGGGAGAACACGATCGCCTTGTAGACGATGATGCCCCACGAAAGAAGCGACAGCGCGAAGAGCACGATGAGGACCCCGAGGACGACGCCACGCGACGAGAAGATGTTCTCGAAGATGTCGAATTCGCCGGCTTCGGCTGGGGCCTGAGCGAGGAGGGCCGTTCGGGTGAGCAGGCTTTGGAACATCGGAGCGGGACCTCAGGCACGGTCATTTGGGGCGTGTGGCAAAGACGAACAGATCGTCGCGTCGGCCCTTGGGTCGAGCCCGGCCGGCGGCACGGGTCGAGCTAACATGCAGATCAGGGGGTGTCAAAACGCCTCGTGTTTCTCGCTATGCAGAAGCCGCGTTCCCGTAACCGACGAAGGGCCCACCACAGAACTCGGCGAAGCGTGAATGCGTTCGCTCGGTGATGAGGTACTCATTTCTGCAGCGATGTTCTAGAATCCAAGGCCCTGTTCTAGAGTGGGCGGCTGCGACCATGCGTCGGGCCACCCGGTCCTGCATCAGGATTCAGAGTCAAGAGGCGACCCAATGAGCCAGAACGATCAGCCGCCGGATGAGATTCCCGATCGCAAGCGCACCATGCTTGGTCGCGCCGTGGTCATGTCGCCCGCAGGCGGTCGCCCCCTCCCGCCGAAGCCGGCCGCGCGGCCCGCCGCCCCCACGTGGGAGGACGACGACGATGCTGGCAACAAGACGGCGGCACTCGATATCTCGCAGTTGAGCGCGCTCTCGGGCATCGGCAAAGGCAAGTCCGATCTGACGCTGGAAGAAGACGACGACGGCGGGGAGAGGACGCTAGCCGGGATCCCCGTCTTCGACGAGTCGGGAATGCCCGCAGTGAGGCCGCCGCCTCGGCAGAACACGCTCGAGCAGGTGTCGTCGCCGCTGTCGACGTCGAAGCCTTTCGAGGTCAAGGTCCCGACGCCACCGACGCCGGCGCCGAAGAAGCCGACTGCCGAGCGTTCCTCCGTCGACACCGAGGGCAAGACGCTCGCCCACCAGTCGCCTTTTGCCGAGCAAGACGGCGACGCCAAAACGTCGATATCGGACTCGCCTTTCGCCGAAGTGCCTGAGCGAAAGCCAGCCGCTTCGGGAGCCGAGGACAGGACCGCTCTAGCGCCGTCGCCCTTCGACGAGGCTCCGAAGTCGGGAGCGGGCAAGCCTGCGCCGTCATTCCGGAAGGGCAACGCCGACGACGAGAAGACCCGCGTCGCGCCCGCCCTCTCGGAGGACCGCACCCGCGTCGGCGCGTCGCTTCGCGAGATGCCGCAAAGCGAATCGACGATGATGTTCGATGCGTCGGCGCTGCTGGCTCCTCGCAAAGAAGGCCCCGTTGGCGTCGTCACCATCGAAGCGGGACCCGACTCCGGCAAGGAGTTCTTCCTGCGCAGCGAAAGCACGACCGTCGGCCGCGGGCTCGACTGTGATCTCGTGCTCAATGACGCCTCGGTCAGCCGTCGGCACTTCCGCATCGACCGCCGGGAGGACGACTACGTGGTAATCGATCTCGGCAGCGGCAACGGGACCAAAGTCGACGGAGCCAAAGTCGTCGAGAAGAAGTTGATGGACGGAATGCGCGTCAGCGTCGGCACGACGACGATGGCCTTCGGCTTCGTCGGCAGCGAGCTACGTGCGCCCATCGAAGAGCAGGTCGTCGTCAAGAAGGCCGGCTGGGGGTTGCGCGCGACCTTCATCCTGCTCTTCCTCGCTCTCGTCGGCGCGGGCACTTTTTATGCGGGTGAGAAGCTCGGCTGGTGGCGCGTCGTGACCCCCGCCGTCAGCGTCGAAGACCTAGCCAAGCCGGAAGGACCGAAGCCGTGGGAAGAGCCTGCGGATCTCACCCGGCTGAAGCTCGCCGAGAAAGACTTGGTTGGTGCCCGAGCGACGCTCTCGGCCGTCTCAGAAGCTGGCGGCAGCCCCGATCTCGTGAAGACGCTGACGGCGCGTATCGTCACGGCTGAGAAGCAGAAGACCCTCATCGAGGCGCAGAAGGCGCTCATCGACGCAGGCACGTACTCCGAAGCGATCCGAACCCTCAAGACCATCCCAACGACGTCGCCGTACTTTACTGACGCGAACAAGCTCATCGACGCGGCCCAGATCAAACTGGTCGAAGGTTGGAAAGACGACGCCGAGAAGCTCGCAGAGAAGGGCGACCTCGCTGGTGCCAAGGAGCGTCTGCAGCTGGTGCTGAAGGAGCTTCCGGATGACGACGAGGCCACCACGCGCATCGCCGAGCTCGACGAAGAGCAGACGGAGGCCGACGCGGCCAAGCTCGCGGCCGATGCGGTCGCCAAGGCGGCGGCGGAGGCGGCGGCCAATGCGGCAGCCCTCGCCTTGGCTCCGCCCGCAGGTGATCCCGCGGCTCCCGCTGGCGATCCTGGGGCGCCAACGGCTCCGGCGGGGGACCCCGCTGCGCCGACGGCACCTGCGGGTGACCCGACCGCCCCGGCCGTTGCTGTCGCTCCCTCAGCACCAGCGGGAGATCCCGCTGCGCCTGCAGCGGATCCCGCCGCGCCCATCCCGGCGCCGAAGCCCGAGTTCGAGCGCGCCAACTTCCGCCAGGGCTACAAGCTCTACGGCCAGCGCTCCTTCACAGGCGCCATCGAGTTCTTCGAAGAGATCTCGGCCAACGAGAATATCCGAAAGCAGGACCGCAAGCGTGGTGCCGCCATGGCCGAAGCCGTCCGCAAGTTCTCAGACATCTTCACGCGCGCCGAGACCGCCGTCCGGACCCGCGACGGTGGTGCAGTGGCGCTCCTCGAGCAAGCCAAGGGCCTCGACGCGAAGGTCAACGGCACCTTCCAGGGCGACATCAAGCGCTCGCTCGGCGAAGTCTATGCGGCCAAAGCGAGCGCGGCCTTCCAGTCGAACAACCTGAAAGAAGCCGTCAGCTACGCGAACAAAGCCAAGACTTTCAACCCAGGGGACTCGAG
>CANMLD010000063.1 GCA_947498315.1 Pseudomonadota bacterium
GCGCTGCCGTCGTCGCAGTTGAACGTGAACTTGCACCCACCCGCAATCTCCGTGTCGCAGGTGTCCTTCGTGCAGAGGTTGCCGTCGTTGCAGACCGTCGGCACTGCGATACACGCCCCCGTGGAACTGCAGGTGTCTTGCGTGCAGGAGTTCCCGTCGTTGCATATCTTCTGATTGAAGACGCAGCCCACCGGTGGTGCGCAGGTGTTGACGGTACAGGGGTTGCCGTCTTCGCACGTGACGAGCGCGTTACGGCACCGCCCGCTGATACACGCGTCGTTGGTGCAGAGGCTCGCGTCGTTGCATTGGCTGCTCGTCGTGCAGAACGGCCCGTTCGGCGGGCAGTTTACAATGGGCGTGTGGAACTTGCCGGTGACCGGGTTGCACTGATCGAGGGTGCAGTAGACGTTGTCGGACAGCTCGATGCTCGTGTTGATGCAGCCGAGCGCTTCATCGCAGGTGTCTAGGGTGCACACCGAGCTATCGTTGCAGTTGCGCGCCGTCGACGCGCACGCGCCGAAGGGTTCGCCGGAGGGATTCAACTGCAAGCAGGCGTCGTCCGTGCAAGCAGACCCGTCCGAGCAATCACGCACGACATTGGCACATCCCGTCTGCGCGCTACAGGAGTCGATGGTACAGAGGTTGAACTTGGTGGTGCTCGGGACGAAGTCGGCGCAGTCCTTTGGAGCGTAGTTACACGCCTTGGTGACCGCGTCGCAGAGGTCGACCGTGCAAGCGTCACCGTCGTCGCACTTGTTTGCGAACACGCAACCGAGGCCCGAGTCGCAAGTGTCGATCGTACAGGCGGAGCCGTCGTCACAGCCCGTAGCAACCGAGACGCAGCCGTCTTCTTCGTCACAGAAGTCCGTGGTACACGCATCGGCATCGACGCACTCCGTGATGCCGCGTGGCGTGAATGCGCAGAAGCCACTCGTAGGGTTGCAGACGTCCACCGTGCAGTTGAGGCCGTCGTTGCAGGTGACCGTTGCCACGTTCTGACATCCAGAACCCGAGTTGCAGATGTCCAGCGTACAGGCGTTGTTGTCATTGCACGCGTAGGTGTTGATGCAGCCCAGGAGTGCATCACAGCTGTCTGTGGTGCACGGGTTCAAGTCGTCGCAAGACAGCGGCAAGTACTGGCAGACGCCCGTCGCCGCATTGCAGAAGTCGAGGGTGCACTTGAGGCCGTCGCTGCAGGTCACCGGCTTGTTCTGGCATCCCAGTTGGTTGTCACAGAAATCGATGGTGCAGGGGCTCCCGTCACCACAGTTTGGCGCGACCTGTGAACACCTGAATCCGGTAGTTCCACCCAGATTCTTGCACTTGCTCTCCGTACAGGCGTCGCCGTCGGCACAGTCGGCATCGAGACCCGACGGGCACGCGATCGTGCAGGGGTTGATCTTTGGGTTCACGCAACCCACGCCGGGGTCACAGAGGTTCTGCGTACACGGCAGCTTGTCATCACACACTGTGGCGACGACGATTGGCGCGTAAGTGCAGCCCGTCGCCGGGTTGCACGAGTCGGTGGTGCAGGCGTTGGCGTCGTTGCACGGAGTGACGGCGTGGATACAGACGCCTGTCGCGGTGGAACATCCGTCATCGGTGCACAGGTTCGAGTCACTGCAGTTCTTCTGGACGAACGAACACCCATTGGAAGGAACGCAGCTGTTGAGAGTACATGGGTTGTTGTCGTCGCACTGCACCTGCGTGTGTGAACAGGCCAGGAGTGCGTCGCATTCATCGAGAGTGCAGGCGTTGCCATCTTCGCAGAAGGAGGTGTAGACGCAGCCCGTCGCCACTGCGCAGGAGTCGAGGGTGCAGGGGTCGCCGTCGGCGCAGAGGTTGAGCGCTTGGGTGCAGCCATCCTGCGCGTCGCACTTGCCGATGGTACACGGGTTGCTGTCATCGCAGGTGTTGGCCGGGTTCGAGCAAACGCCGCTGCCCACGTTGCAGTTGTCGAGCGTACACTTGTTGCCATCGGAGCAGTTCTTGGCGGTGAACTTGCAGCCCGTGATCGGATCGCAGGTGTCCGTGGTGCAGGCGTTCGCGTCGTTACAGGCGTAGATGCTCGCGCAGCCTGTCTTGTTGTTGCAGGTGTCCGACGTGCACGGGTTCTTGTCGTCGCAACTGTTGAACGCCGAGCTGCAGTTGCCGTTCGTACTGTTGCACGAGTCAAGGGTGCACTCGTTGTTGTCGGAGCAGTCCTTCTCGCCGAAGGTGCACCCAGCGAGCGGAGAGCAAGTGTCCGTCGTGCAGAGGTTTCCATCCGAACAGGCGATGTTCGTGAACTGGCAACGAAGACCGACGCCAGGCAAGTTCTGGCACAGTCCCGTGGTGCAGGCGTTCTTGTCGTCGCAATCCGCGGTCACGCTGCAGGGAACCGTGCAACCAGACACCGGAGTGAGCTTGCAGCCCTGAATGGGGTCGCAGGAGTCCGCCGTGCAGATGTTGTCGTCCTTGCACTTGCTCGACTCGTTCACGTTGACGCAGCCGATGGTGATGTTGCAGGAATCCGAAGTGCACGCGTTGCTGTCGTCGCAATCGATGACTTCGAAGTAGCATTGACCGGAGAGGGGGCTACACAGGTCTCTCGTGCAAGCGTTCGAGTCGTTGCAGTTCGCGGGAGTCTTGGTGCAGTTGCCGGTCGACTGATTGCAGGTGTCGAGAGTGCAGGAGTTATTGTCATCGCACTTCGCCACGAAGTCACAGGCGCCCGTGGACTCGGCGCAAACACCGATGGTGCATTTGTTCGAGTCGGCGCACTCATAGCGGGTCGCTTCGCAGAGCCCCGACGCGAAGTCGCAGGTGTCGAGCGTGCACGGGTCGCCGTCGTCGCAGACTTTCGGGATGTAGGCGCACGACGAAACGCCCACAGTCGGGTTGCAGAAGTCTTGGGTGCACGGCGAGCCATCGAAACACGCCGGCGGGTAGCTGCAGCCGAGAGCGGCGTCGCAGAGGTTGAGCGTGCACTTATTCCCGTCATCGCACGGTGCTGTCGTAAAGGTGCACGCTGCTGTGGTCGGGTTGCAGGAGTCAACGGTGCAGATGCTCTTGTCGTCGCACTTCTTCTCGAACACGCAGCCCTTGGTGGGATTGCAGGAATCGGAGGTGCAGATGTTGCCGTCGTCGCACACGACGTTGTTGTAGACGCAATCGCCGGTGACCGCGCTGCACGCCTCGGTCGTGCAGGATGACCCGTCGTTGCAGTTCTTCTGGAGGTACTTGCAGCCCGTCGAGGGGGCGCACGTGTCCACCGTGCACTTCACGCCGTCATCGCAGGTGATCACGTTGCTGATGCAGCCCGTCACTTTGTTGCAGGTGTCGGTGGTGCAAGCGTTGTTGTCGGAGCACGAACGAACCGGGAAGGAGCAGCTGCCGTTAGCGATGTTGCACGCATTGTCGGTGCAGGAGTCGTTGTCTTCGCAAGTCTTCGGCGCGTACTCGCAGGCACCCGACAGCGAGTTGCAGCTATCGACGGTGCACGGGTTGTTGTCGCTACAGTTCTTGACCGGGTTTTCGCAAAGGCCGGTCGACAGGTTGCACTTCTCGGTGGTGCAAGGGTTTCCATCGGCACACTCAACCGGAGTGTTCAGGCAGCCGCCTTGGACGAGGCAGCTGTCGACGGTGCAGTTGTCTCCGTCTTCACAGGTCGCGATGGTGGTCTTGCAGAAGCCGGTGGTCTCGTCGCAGATCTCGGTCGTGCACGGGTTCTGGTCATTGCAGACCTTCGCGACGTTCTGGCAACCCGTCGCGCTCTTGCATGAGTCGGTGGTGCACTTCTTCCCGTCATCGCAGGTGGTGGGCGCGTAAGAGCAAGCACCGTTCGTCTCGGAGCACGTACCCGTCGTGCAGAGGTCGCCGTCGTCGCAGAGATTGGCGGCGTACACGCAGTCGCCAGTCGCCGTGTTGCAGGAGTCCGCCGTGCACTTCTTGCCGTCGTTGCAGACCTTCGCCGAGTTGCTGCACGCGCCGGTAGCGCTACAGACGTCGGTGGTGCATGCGTTGCCGTCGTCACAGGCCGGCTTGTTCTCGCAAGCGCCGGTAGTGGCGTTGCAAGTGTCGACGGTGCAGATCTGCCCGTCGTTGCAGTTCTTCGGCGAGCTCTGGCAGGTTCCGGTAGTGCTCTGGCACACGTCGTCGGTGCATGCGTTGTTGTCAGAACAGTCCTTCAGAGTGTTCGAGCAGGCGCCGGTGACGGTGTTGCAGGAGTCGTTGGTGCAGTTGTTGCCATCGTTGCAGTCCTTGGCCGGGTTGGTACACGCCGCCGTCACGCTGTTGCAAAGGTCCGAGGTGCAGGCGTTGCCGTCGCCGCAGTTCTTATCCGTGTTCTGACACGCGTACGTGTTCGAGGCGTTGAGGCACTTGTCAAAGGTGCAGACGTTCCCATCCGTGCAGGTTATCGGGGTGAAGCTGCACTTCTGGGAGACGCACTTCGCGTCAACACAATAGTCGCGAATCTTCTTCGTCGGGTCATTCGGGAAGTTCGGGTCTTGGATCCTCGCGGCGTTCTGACAGACGGCGTCTTGGGTGCACGGCAGGGCATCGCACCCGGGCTTGCTGAAGTCCCAGGTATTGGTACAACCCGCGCCACCCGCAGTACAAGCGTCGATGGTGCACGAGTTGCCGTCGTCGCAAGTGCTCTTGCTCGAGCAGGCGCCCGTGAGCGCGCCGCAGAGGTCGACCGTGCACGTGTCACCGTCGTTGCACTTCTGCGCGTAGGAGCAGTTGCCATTGGCTGCGTTGCAGGAGTCCGTCGTGCAGGCGTTCTTGTCGTCGCAGGCGTTCGGGAAGTCGCACGTCCCAGTGGCGGGGTTGCAGGCGTTCGAGGTGCAGATGAGGTTGTCGGTGCAAACGATGTCGCTGTAGCTACATGCGCCGGTCACCGGGTTACACAGGTCGGTCGTGCAGTTGTTCCCGTCGGTGCAAGGTGCCGGAGGGTTCTTGCAGCCCGTCGACGTATCGCACTGATCTAGCGTGCAGATGTTCGCGTCTTCACAGTTCTTGGTCGGGTTGGTACACGCGCCGGTGCCGCTGTTGCAAACATCGTTCGTACAAGCGTTGCCGTCCGAGCACGTCTTCGGCGCATTGGTGCAGCTGCCGGTGACTTCGTCGCAGGTGTCGATGGTGCACACCGCGCCGTCGTCACAGCTTCGGTTGGCGTGGAGGCATGTGCCAGTGCCGGCCTGACAAGTATCGACCGTGCAGGCGATTCCATCAGCGCAGTTCTTGGGCGGGAACACGCAGCTCCCGACCGCGGCATTGCACGTGTCGGTGGTACACGGGTCGGCGTCATCACAGGCGATAGAAGTCCCGACGCAAGCGCCCGTCGCGGCGTTGCAGGTGTCGACGGTGCAGAGATTGCCGTCGTCGCAAGACTTCTGATTGGCACCGCACACCCCGTCGATAGCATTGCAGAAGTCGACCGTGCAGGCCTTGCCATCGTCGCAGACCTTCGGCGTGAAGATGCACTTTCCATCGACGCCACAGGTGTCCGTCGTGCACTTGCTGGAGTCGTTGCATGCGCTGTCTGTTGCGCAAGTCGACGTGTCGATGTTCTGGCAGCCGCCGGCGGCCGGGTTGCACGAGTCGACCGTCTTCGGGTTGTTGTCGTTGCAGGAATTCGCGGTGGCCTTACAACCAGTCGCAACCGTACACGAGTCGTCTGTGCAGACGTTGCCGTCATCGCAGTTCTTCTGCGAGTTCAGGCACGCGCCAGTCGTTTCGGGGTTGGTACAGGTGTCATCCGTGCATGCGTTGCCGTCGTTGCAGCTCTTGGGCGGGTACTGGCAGTTGCCGGTCGCCGCGTCGCAGGTGTCGAGCGTGCAAGCGTTGTCATCCGAGCAGGTCTTAGCGATGTGCTGGCAGCCGGTCCCCGGGATGCAGAAGTCTGAGGTACAGGCGTTGTCGTCATCACAGTCGTCGGGCGGGAAGTAGCAGCCCACGTTCTTGTCGCAGAGGTTCGCAGAGCAGGGATCCGCGTCGCTGCATGGCGCCGGCGAGTAGGCGCAGAGTCCGGTCGAGGATGCGCAGGTGTCCGTGGTGCACTTGCTGCCATCGTCGCATGTGACCGCGGTGTTCTTGCATCCGCCACCCGCGGTGCAGGTATCGGTCGTGCAGAGGTTGCCGTCGCTGCACGTCTTCGTGGGGTTGGAACAAAGACCGCTCGTGCAGACGTCGTCGGTACAGACGTTGCCGTCCTCGCAGCTCTTGGGTGCGTAGAGGCAAGTGCCTGTCGCCGCGTCACATGAGTCGGTCGTGCAGGCGTTGTTGTCGTTGCAATTCTTGGGCGGGTAGTCGCACGCACCCGTGTTCGGGTTGCAGTTGTTTGCGGTGCACGGCTGATTGTCTTCGCAGGCGACAGGAGTCGTCGTGCAGAAGTTCTTGGCGTCGCAGCCTTCGATCGTACACGCGTTGCCGTCCGCACACTTCGACGGGTCTCCCCCCGGCCCGCAGTCGCAACCAGACGAACCCGGTATCGGGGAGTTGACGCACCCGGTCAGTTCGGTGCAGAAGTCCGCTGTGCAGTTCTTCGTGTCAGCGCAATCACGAGCGTTGTTGATGCAGCCCGAGGCAGGGCTGCAGTCGTCGACGGTGCAGATCTTCCCGTCATTGCAGTTGGCGGTAGTCGAGAAGCACGCGCCGTTGGTCGGGTTACATTGGTCCGTCGTACATGCGTTGTTGTCCGAGCAGTTCTTCACGGGGAACACGCAGGCCCCGTTCAGGCAGGTGTCGTTCGTGCACACGTTGCCGTCGCTGCAGGGCTTCTGCGTGTTCTTGCAGCCGCCAGTCGCCTTGTCGCAGGTGTCGACGGTGCAGGCGTTGCCGTCATCGCAGTTGAGGGCCGGATAGAGGCAACCTGCCAGAGCGTCACAGGTATTGCTCGAGCAGGCGTTGCCGTCATCGCAGACGATCGAGGTGCGCACGCAGGCGCCGCCGGTGCAGGCATCGTTCGTGCAGACGTTACCGTCATTGCAGTCGAGTGCCGCGTTCTGGCAGCCGCCGCCGATGGTGCAAGTATCAACCGTGCATGGGTTCTGGTCGTCACAATCGGCTACGAAGGACTGACAGCCTCCGGTTTCGGGGTTGCACTGGTCGGTCGTGCAAAGGTTGTTGTCGTTGCAAACCTTCGGCTGGTTGACGCAACCACCGGTCACGTTCGGAAGGCAGGTGTTGTCGGTGCACTTGTCGGTGTCTGAGCAGTCTCGCGGCGGGAAGGAGCAAGCGCCCGTCGCTTGGTTGCACTGGTCGAGCGTGCAGATGTTGCTGTCGCTGCAGAGCTTGATGGTGATGTCGCAATAGCCTGTGGTGGCCCCCGCGGCGATGACGCAGGTCTCGCTCGTGCAGGCGTTGGCGTCAGCGCACTCCGACACCGTCTTGCATTCGATGCACTTGTTCACGAACGAGCAGCCAGCAGTCAGGCTACACGACGACACGTAGCAGGTTGGGGGGTACTTGCCCACGGGCACGGTGCCCACCTCGCAGTAGACATTCTTGGCGCCGCCGGCACAGGGATCACAGGTGAGGGGCGCGTTGGCGCAGCCCAGGACAGGGTCACACGTGTCATCGGTGCAGGCATCGCCGTCGATGCAGTTTTGTGCCTGCTGTGAGCAGTTGCCTGATGTGGGATCGCAGTTGTCGATGGTGCAGGCCGTGCCGTCTTCGCAGGACACCGCCTTGAAAACGCAACCGGAGGCGACGGCGCACGAGTCCACGGTGCACTTGTCGCCGTCGGTGCAGACGCGCGGCGTGTTGCTGCAGCCTTTGGGCTCGAGGCAGGCGTCGATGGTGCATGCGTTGCCGTCGGCGCAGTCCGCACTCGTGATGATGATGTTCTTACAGGTCTTGGCGATGGGATCGAAGACGTCGGTGGTGCATGACTTTTGGTCGTCGCATTTTATGATGACGTATTCGCATTGCCCAGTCACCGGATTGCAGGAGTCAATGGTCGCGTTGTTGAGATCGTCGCAAGTCTTGGTGGCGGCCTTGCAGCCTACGACGGGGTCGCAGCTGTCGGTCGTACACTTGTCGCCGTCGTCACAGGATTTCTGCTGCTCGACGCACTTGCCGAAGGTCGCGCTGGCAGGGTTCGGGTCACACGACGCCGAAACACACGCGTTCGACGAGGTACAGCTCACCGCTTCGTATGAGCAGGTGCCCTTAAACTTCGCTTGATCGGCGGGGCTGGTTGGCTTTTTGGACTCGTCGCAGGTGTCGAAGGTGCAGGGGAACTTATCGTCGCACTCCACGGCCGCGTTGCAGTACTTGAGGGCTTGACACTGGGGCTTGGTGTTGTCCGGCCCGTACTCGCAGACGCCCGCCGACTCGTTACAGGTGTCGATGGTGCATTCGTTGCCGTCTTCGCAGACCGACGACTTGTCGTAGGTGCAGTCACCATCGAGGTCGCACGCGGGCGTCACACACGCCGGCACAGGCTGGATGGCGTAGCCGGCGTAGCAGTCGGATGCCTTCTCGCACTTGGTGCCACAGACGCCGGGCGGGGTCTTGTTGACGCACTTGCCGGACGGCAGAACCGACGCGTCACAGGAGTCCTCGGTGCAGTCATCTTGGTCATCGCAGTTCACCTGAGTGAACTTGCAGAGCTTGGACGACTGCACGCAGACGCCGACCTGACAGGGGAGATCGCAGTCCGAGTCGAGGCCCGTCGGGCAAGCGAGGCAGTTCTCGATCGGGTCATGGACGCAGCCTGGGCCCTTGCCGCCCGCGGCTACTGGGAGGCAGTAGTCCGTCGTGCACTCGTTGTCGTCGTCGCAGTCCTTCTCGCTACCGACGCATTCGCCGTACTTGGACGCAGCCGCCTCGGGGGTCTTGTTGGCGCAGCCCCACACCATGCACGGGTCGGCCGGGCAGTCCGAGCCGAGCTCGGCTTCTGGCTTGCCCAGCTCGCAGCGATCGCAGTCGTCCTTCGGGGACCAGAAGCACTGCTTCAGGTTGGTGAAGCAAAAATCTTCGGTGCAGGGGTCCTGGTCGGAGGGGCAGTCCGAGTCGGCCGCGCAGGCGTTTTTGACGCACTCGCCGTCCTTGCACATCTGGCCAGAGGCGCAGTCGACGTTGAACTCGCAATCCGGCTCGACGGTGCCGTCGGTGGCGTCGTCGCTGCCATCGGTGACGTCGACATCGCCGCTGCCATCGGTGACGTCGCTCACGTCAGGGGCGTCGGTCGTATCTGTCTCATCGGTGCCGTCGGTGCTGTCGACGTCGTCGGAGCCGTCAGACCCATCGGCGTCCGGCAGGTCGGTCTGATCGCTACCGCCAGCATCGTCGGCCGAGCCGTCGGTGGTCTCGGGCGTGTCCGCCACGGGGTCAGGCGCTGGCGTCTCGGTGGAGCAGCCAGCGAGCGCGAGCGCGCTGAAGACGACGATGCTGAAAAGACGCGTCGTACCGACGCTGTTCCTCGTGCCAATCAACCGCACAAGACACCCCTCTTGCCCTAGGCCCACCGCCCCAGCCGCCCCTTGCCAGGACGCCGACGCGATAGCTGGATGAACCATTGGAAGACGGCGACGTCCTGGGCGCACCTAGCCGGACGAGACGGTAGCAGAGCGGGGGCAAGATAAGCAAGACAGGGGCCTCGCGAGCTCGCCGGAAGTCGCGATACCGGAAGGCAGATCGGGCCATGTGGACGGGTTTTTTCTGGGGGGGGTCGAAGCCGCTGGTCTCGGTGCGGCGTTGGAACAACGGCAATCTCGGGCCTATTCCGGAGCAGGAGCGCATCGGACAGGAACCTCGGCCAAAAGAAGGCCGGAGACAACGCATGGCGTTGGACCAATAACCCACTTCGCCAAAGATCACGGTAGGGCTGGCGTCACTGGGGTTGGTCTGTCTCGATAGTGGGTTCGTCCGGAACGCCAGTGCGGAAGGTTGGCCGAGGTTCCTGTCGGGGGTGAAGGCCCGGCGCGGCGATGCGGCAGTCGCCGATGGGGTCTCTAGTCACCTCGAATTGACACGAGCCCTTCGCCTCCGAACAATAAGAGCTTCGGAGATCGCGTCCTCCCGCACGGGAGTGGGCGTATGCGGTGGAACTGAAGGAGGGATCATGCGGGTCTGGACGAAGCTCACGAAGCTCACGGTGTCAATCTCAGTGGCGGTATTGGCTGCGTGCGGAGGCGATTCGAACGAGTCGGTTGCCCCGACGGACACCGACGGGACCGCCGACTCGGCCGGGGACGCGACTGACCAGACCGATGGAACGGCAGATTCGGATGGGCAGGACGGATCCGATGTGGCCGACGCCTCCGACGGCACCGAAGCCGACTCGACGGACACCACCGACGGTGAGCCTGATGGGGCGGCCGGCACGGACGTCGAGCCGGTTGGAAGTGACGGTTCGGAGACCGACAGCACCGACAGCACCGACAGCACCGACAGCACCGACAGCACCGACGGGACGGACGGCGTCGACGGCGTCGAATCCGACACGGGCGGACTCGAGGGGAGCGACGACACAGACGGCACGGCGGACGGCACGGCGGACTGTACCGACGGGACGGACTGCCTTGACGGCAGCACGGACACGGACGACGCCGGGACCGATACCACGGACGGCGAGCCGCCCACTCCGTTCGAGGAGTGCGCCATCGCTGAAAAGTGCGCCGACGTCGCGCTCGGGCAGGTCTGCGACACCGCAGACCCAGATCGGGCCGTCTACCCGAACGACTGCTACTTCTTCTGTCAGAAGAAGGCCGTCTGCCTCGAAGCCGCTGAGGGAGGCGACACGACGGCTTGCGACAAGTCCTATCAGGGCGATCCGGGGACCTTCCTCGACGACCTGGCGCCAAGCAAGTCGGCGAGCTGCGAGCTCCCGTGCCCGCCCGAGAACAACTGCGATATCGCCCAGAGCGAACAGCAGTCGGTCTGCCTGAACAACGACGTCGAGTACGTGAACCCCTACGCGCTGTGCTGCGCGACCGGACTGACCTTCGCCGACCCGGCGGTATCGCCCGGCAAGTGCGCGGCGAACGTGGAGAGCTGCGACGCTGGGATCGCGTGCCCGCCGGACTTGGATCCCATCTGCGCCACGTACGAGGGCAAGTCTCAGCAGTTCACGAACTCGTGCTGGATATCGAAGTGCGCGGGAAGCAAGATCGAGTGCGTGGCCCCGTGCAAGGACACGAGCTCGTGCCCGCAGTGCATCTCGCAACCCACGTGCGCCCCGGTCTGTGGCGACGACGGAAACACCTACCGCAACGAGTGCTACATGAACTGCCTTGGTCAGCCAGGGACCGATGTCGCTTACCTCGGCAAGTGCTGCAACTGCGACCCGGCTAGCGCAGACACCCTGGTCTGCGCCAAGAACGGCGAAACCTACGGCAACGCATGCATCATGACCTGCCAGGGCCAGATCCCGGCCTACAACGGCCCGTGCGTCCCGGGCTGCACGGTGTCGCCAAACGACTCGCCGGAAGGCGCGTGCGGCTTCTATCAGGGCGCCTTCACGAAGTTCCCGAACCTGAACTGCGCCCAGTTGGCCAACGCGACTTGCGTGTACGAAGGGGTCTGCGAGTTCGGAAAGAACGAATGTGGCAAGGAGAACCAGTCCTTCGAGCCGCTCTGCGGGACGGCGCTCGGCCAAGCGGTACCGTCGACCTTCGGCAACGCCTGCCACGCGGGCTGCGCGGGAGCCGAGAACGTGACGTCGGGTATCTGCACCGACTGCGCGACGCTCTGCCCACCGGGTGACCTCGATGACCAGGTCGTGTGCGGCCCCGACTGCGTCCTGTACCCGAACTCCTGCTACGCGACCAAGTGCGCTGGCTTCGAACAGGGCGAGCTGAGCAAGAACGCTTGTCCAGCGTCGTGTAACGAGTAGTGGGCTGCTGATCGTCGGACCGACCTGTGCACGGCCCGGGTCGGTGAGGGCAAGGAGGGAGGCGCGTGCTTGGCGTCCCTGGAGCGACGTGAAGGACGCACCGTGCCGCCTCCGTGCTGAGCCTGGGCCGGCGCAGCGACCGGATAAGCGCCGCATCCTGCTGGCGCAATGAGCACGCCGGTGCTAACAGCGCGCCGGTGAGCACCCCATCAAAAAGTCGCATGGTCGCCCTCTTCGTAGACGAGCAGCATCTCGGGAGGCGCCTCGACGCCGTCGTCTCGGATGTCGCCAGCATCAGCCGTAGTCAGGCCGGCCTCCGCATCGAGGCCGGCGACGTCCTCCTGAACGGAAGCCTCCCTCCGAAAGGCGGTGTACTCCTCAGGTCGGGAGATCACGTCGAGGTCACGGTCCCTCCGCCGCCCCCGTCGGAGGCCGCGCCTGAGGACCTCCCGCTGACGGTCGTGTATGAAGACGATCATCTCATCGTCATCAACAAAGCCGCGGACATGGTGGTGCACCCGTCTGCGGGCCACGAGAGTGGGACGCTCGTCAACGCGCTTGTCCACCGCTATGGCGTGCTCGCCCCCGACCTCGGAACCGAGGACGGCCGGCCGCGCCCGGGCATCGTCCACCGGCTCGACCTCGGGACCTCGGGCCTCCTCGTCGTGGCCCGCACCGAGGCAGCGCGAGATTCGCTCTCCGCGGCGCTGGCGGAGCACTCGGTAAGGCGCCGCTACCTAGCGGTAGTTCATGGGCTTTCCCTCCCAGACTCCGGGATGTGGCTGACCATGCACGACCGCCACGCCAAGGACCGACGGCGTTACACCAGCAAGACGACCACGGGTCGCACCGCGGTCACCCACTTCGAGGTGCTTCGGCGAGCGCGGGCTCTCTCTCTCATCGCATGCCGGCTCGAGACGGGCCGTACTCACCAGATTCGGGTTCACTGCAGCGAACACCACGCGCCGATCGTCGGCGACGAGCTCTATGGTGGCACCACGCGCCCGGTCCCTGGTCCGGAAGCGGCGCTGGTGAAGCCGCTCACGCGCCAAGCGCTTCACGCCTTCGAGCTCGAGTTCACCCACCCGGCGACCGGGGAACTCATGCGCTTCGTCGGTGCGCCTCCGCCGGACTTCACAACGCTGATCGCCCGTGCGTTCGGCGTTTCGGACGCAGTCGTCGAGCTGCGCTCTGACACAACGGCTGGCATTGCGGAGTGATCTCGGAGCTTTACATCGTCTACTCCGGCCGTTGCCTCGATTGCGGGAGCAGCCATGAGGTGGCCGAGTCGGCAGAGAGCCGTCTGGCGGCGACGGCGCTGATCGCTCGCCTCTCCGCGGCCAACTTGGACGCGGGACCCAAAGTCATCGGGGCGCTCGTCGGAACCGCTCGCGGCGGAGAGCCGGTCATCCTGGTGGCCCTCTCTGGCGCTGCACGGCCCGATCTCCCCATCGCCTTCGTCCCGGGGCTGCGCGCGCACGCCGCGACGGCAGCGGCCGAGGCGGAAGCGCTGCGCCGCATCTCAGCGCTCGACACGGCCCTCGGGGCGGTGCGCGCCTCTCTGTTGCAACTCGACGGGGACAACCTACGGCACGCGATGGCGGCGCGGGCCTCGACGCGGCTCGCCGAATCGGCGCGGCGTAGAGCGGACCGGCACCAAGAAAGGTCAATGCACTCCCGGCCGGGGGGTGGTCCTCCCAATGAGGACGCGCTTCGACTGCTCGACGACGACGCCCGTCTAGAACGGCAACGACTACGCGACGAGACACGCCGAGATAAGGAGGAGCTCGAACAGCTCGAACGCTCAGAAAGTCAACTCAACGCGACTCGGCTGGCCTTGCTCAGCGAGCGCCGACAGGTATCGGCAGCGCTGATGACGCAGATCTTCGAGGCGTATCGCCTGCGCTCACTTGGAGGACGGGTCGCGTCGATCAAGGACGCGTTGTCCAGCACCGGCTACGAGCGCGCAGTCCCGACGGGCACAGGGGACTGCGCAGCGCCACGCCTCGTTGCAGAAGCAGGCCGCTTGGGCCTCGCACGCGTGAGCCTGTCGGAGGTCTGGTGGGCGCCCGGAGATGACCGACATGGTCGTCCGGTCGGCCCCTGTGCCGATCGGTGCCAGCCGCTCATGGGCTTCCTCCTGTGCCCTGCCGGCGGGCCGTCCGAGTCGCATGTGGCGTGAGCGGCTGTTGCCGGTCCCGAGTGGGCTCGTGGTCCTCGTCGAGGACCCGGACTTCGTGGTCGTCGACAAGCCACCCGAGCTGCTTACGAGCCCGGGGCGAGCGGAGTCTGACCGCGATTCGGTAACCGAGCGCGTCACCGAGCGATACGGCGCCGGGCTCCTCGTTCATCGCCTCGACATGCCCACGTCGGGGATCCTGATCGTCGCGCGCTCGGCCGCTTCGCAGCGCCACCTCGCCATGCAGTTCGAAGCTCGGGAGGTCGACAAGCGCTACGTGGCCGTGCTCGACGGCTGCGTCGCCATGGACGCGGGGCGCATCGCCCTGCCCCTCCGGCTCGATGTTGAGCGGAGGCCTTACCAGATTCACGATGCCGTCGCGGGTAGACCCGCGTTCACCGACTATGAGGTGACGGGCCGCGGTGCCGACTGGACTCGGGTCGAGTTCACCCCGCTGACTGGCCGCACGCACCAGCTTCGGGTCCACGCGGCGCATCCACTCGGACTCAGTTGCCCGATTCGCGGCGACCGGCTCTACGGCGACAGATCCGATCAATCGGACGGAAAAGCGCCGACGCGTCTGCACCTCCACGCGGCCCGCATTGCGTTTGATCACCCCCGTACGGGCGAGCGGGTCGTCGTCGAGTCGTCCGCACCCTTTTGAGTATCAGCGCCACTAGTTTCCGACGCACACGCCGCCGTCGCAGTCCCCGGAACAGCTCCAGGAGCCCGACGCCTCGTCACAGGTGCAGGCCGTCGGAATACAGGCTTCGGCCAGGTTCATGCACGCCTGGCCCTGCGGACAGCCTGTGCTCTCGCAGCCGGCGGGGCTGAGGCCAGGGCACGCCGACTCCACGCACACACCGCCAAGGCAATCGGATGCGCAGAGCCACCCAAGGCTTGGGAGGCACTCACAAGACGATGCCTTGCACGCGCCAGTGAGGCTGCAGCCTTGGCCAGCGGGGCAGCCGGTCGAGGCGCAGCCGGCCGGGCTCGGGCCAATGCAGAGGTTCTTCTGACAGCGGTTGCCCAGGCAGCACGAAGGGTCTTTCGCTGGACAAAAGACGTAGCACGGCCCGTCCGCGATACAGTTACCGCCGGGGCAGTCGGCATCCGATTGGCACTCGGGCGAAACGTAGACGCAGCGATTGTTGTCGCAGCAGATGGGATCGATGGGCTCGCAGTCTTCTCCACAGCTCCCTCCGGCCATGCATCGACCGCCTGGGCAGTGTGAATCGACGGTGCACTCACCCTGCTTGGGGACGTCGCAGAGACCGAGCGTGGGTACGCATCCCACGTCGTCGCACGCGCAGACTTTGGCCCCTAGGCAGAACTCTCCTTCAGCGCAGTCGGTGCCCGTATAGCATTTTCCGGTTACGACGTTCGCGTGGCACCGTCCGGGCTCACCGAGGCACATCGCGCCTGGGGAGCAGTCCGTGGCCGAGTTGCAGCATCCCGCTTCGAGAAAGACGCCACACGTCCCGAGGCTGTCGGACTCTGCGCACGCGGCGCCACAGCCACAGAGAAAGGCGCCTTGGCAGGTCTCGCCCGCGGCACAATCAGTGTCCGCTAAGCAGCCACTGAGGTTCGGGTCAATACAGCGACGCTCGGTGCTGTCCGGGACCGTAACCGGTACGCAAACCTGTGGATCCGGACATATTTTTACGTCGTCGCAGCACGGCCCGGCGAGCTGGACGTCCGTACCGTCGCTGCCGTCGGAACCGTCACTGCCGTCGGAGCCGTCACTGCCGTCAGGACCCTCACTGCCGTCGCTGCCGTCCGAGCCGTCGGGTCCATCGCTCCCGTCGGAACCGTCACTCCCGTCCGGCCCATCGCTCCCATCGGAGCCGTCGCTCCCATCGGAGCCGGCGCTTCCATCCTGACCGTCGAAGCCGGCGAGGTCTCCGAAGTCGATAGGGCCGAAGTCGAAGGAAGGAAACTCTGGGAGTACGAACGAAGGCACATCGGTCGCGACCGCATCGGTGGACTCCGAACAGCTCGACGTGAGCAGGAGGCTCATGAGGGCCGCTATGAGGACCGAGAGACGACAATGACGCGTGATCACGAGCCTAATCATACAGAACGTCCTGCGATTTCGCACAAAGAGTCGAGTGTTTCCCAGAACTCGGGATAACTCACGGCCGCGGCGTCTGCGCGGTCGATGGTGACGGGCTCCGATGCACACAAGGCTGCGATCGCTGCCGACATGGCGATCCGATGGTCATGGTGAGAGTCCACGCGACCGCCATGGAGTGGCGTCGGTCCATCGATCTCGAGACCGTCAGGCAGTTCGCGCACCGTGGCCCCCAGGGCCTTCAGTGTCTCGGCGATGACGGCGAGCCGGTCACATTCCTTGACCCGGAGCTCGGCGGCGCCGGTGATCCGGGTTCGGCCAGCGGCTTGCGTCGCGAGCACGGCGAGGATGGGCACCTCGTCGATGGCGCGCACGACCAGATCGGGAGACAGCTCGGCGCCGCGAAGGGGGCCGTAGCGGGCATGCAAGTCGGCGGTCGGCTCGACGCCGCCGGAGGCCGGGTATACCCGGATCTCACCACCCATGAGCGCGACGGCTTCGAGGAAGCCAGTGCGGGTGGGGTTCACCAGCGTGTTGAGAACGACGACGCCGTCACGGCCGTCGGCCAGCACGGCGCGATTGGGCCGCAGCAGACCGGCGGCGAGCCAGAAGGCCGCGGAGCTGAGGTCTCCTGGCACAATGACGTGCCCAAGGGCCTCCAACTTACTGGCAGACATGGATACGGCGTTGCCGGAGACCGTCATGGGGGCGCCCATCGCGGCGAAGAAGCGCTCGGTATGGTCTCGAGAACGCTCGGGTTCCGTGAAGCGAGTCGTCTCCGATGCGCGAAGCCCCGCGAGGAGAACGGCAGTCTTGACTTGGGCGCTGGCGACCGGGCTGCCGAAGGAGATGCCGTGAAGAGGGCCCCCGACCACCCGAACCGGGGGCTTGCCCTGTGTCGTCTCAACAGTCGCGCCCATGAGCCGAAGCGGCGAAGCGACTCGTTCCATCGGACGAGAGGAGAGGCTGGCGTCACCCGTCAGGGTGCTTTCAAACGGCGCACTGGCTAGGATCCCCATCATCACGCGGAGCGTGGTGCCGGAGTTGCCGCAGTCGAGTGGCTGGAGGGATGCACGAAGCCCTTCCCAGCCTCGGCCCACCACCACGACGTCAGGGCCGTCGTCTCGGATCTCGACCCCGAGCGCGGTGAGGACACGTCGCGTGGAGCGAACGTCGCCACCTAGGCCAAGTCCACTGACGCGCGTCTCGCCGTGCGCAAGCGCCGAGAGAAGGAGGGCGCGATGGCTGACAGACTTGTCGCCCGGCACCGACACCTGACCGCCCACGGTTGGCGAGGGCGAGATGGTCCTCGAGAAGGTCACACGACTCCCCTGTAGACCGCCTCGAAGGTGCTGAGGAAACGTGCGTTCTCGTCTGCCGTGCCGACGTTCACGCGAAGGAAAGTCGGCAGACCGTAGCCCTTCATCGGCCGGACGATGACGCCCTGGCGGAGAAGCCCTTCGTAAAGCGGTGCAGCGTCGCGACGACAGTCGAAGAGGACGAAGTTGGCCTCGGTGGAGTAAGGCTGGCAGCCCAGGAGCGCGAGTCGCGAGGCGATCTCCGCAAGGCCGGCACGGGTGTCTGCCACGACGCGCTCCAAGTAGGCAGCGTCTTCGAGCGCCGCCTCGGCGCCCACTTGCCCGATGAGGCTTACGTTGAAGGGTTGCCGTACGCGGTCGAGGTACGAGATCAGCTCGGGATCACTGACGCCGTAGCCAACACGTACGCCCGCGAGCCCATAGGCCTTCGAGAAGGTGCGCAGCACGATGGTTCTAGGCCGGCCTTCGATGAGCGCGATCGCGTCGAGTCGATTCTCAGGCGCCAAGAACTCATAGTAGGCCTCGTCGATGGCGACGATCGGCCCTGGCCCTATGCGGTCGAGGAAGCTCTCGAGGGCGGCCTTGTCGAACGTGGACCCCGTGGGGTTGTTGGGGTTGCAAAGGAAGATGAGTGCGGTCTCGTCATCTACAGCAGCAGCGATCCCGTCGAGATCGAGCGAGAGATCGGGCCGCATCGCGACCGATTTGAAGGGCGACCCATGAGCCTGACTGACGAGTTGATACACGACGAACGTGGTCGCCGCCGTGAGTACTCCGCGCGCGGGTTCGTGCTGTAGCGCCGGCCCCGTGAAGGTACGGATCAACAGCTCAATGATCTCGTTGGAGCCATTGCCGAAGACCAGCTGCGCCGGCGCGACGCCCAGCGACCGCGCCAGCCGCTGCCGAAGGTAGAACACGGTCGACTCGGGGTAGCGATGGCTCTCGGCGAGTGCCCCAGCCATGGCCGCTACCGCCAGCGGGGATGGCCCAAAGGCGTTCTCGTTGGACGCGAGCTTGATGGCGGTGCCGATCCCGAGCTCACGCTCTAGCTCCTTGAGTGGCTTACCAGGTGGATAGGGCGACAGCGAACGGATGTTTTCGGGGACGAGTGGGCGATTCACGGCACACCTCCGGGCGGGGAGGCTACCACACTGGGAGCCCTCGGAGCACGAGCTGTTAGAGACGACGACGCCTCGAGGCAAGGCCCCAAGGCGTTCAGTGCGATCGGAGATGGCAGGTTGCCCACCAGGGCACGAGCTTCGTTAGGAAGTCCATGCCCTTACCGAACTCAGCCGCTCATGGCGTCCATGAAGTCCTTGTTGCTCGGGGTCTTGGAGACCTTGTCGAGCAGGAACTCCATCGAGTCGATGACGTTCAACGGGTGGAGGAGCTGGCGCAGAATCCAGACGCGGTTCAGCCACTGGGGCGAGATCAGCAGCTCTTCCTTACGCGTGCCGGACTTGTTGATGTCGAGGCACGGGAAGATGCGCTTCTCCATGAGCTTGCGGTCGAGGTGGATCTCCGCGTTACCGGTGCCCTTGAACTCTTCGAAGATGACTTCGTCCATGCGCGAGCCGGTGTCGATGAGGGCCGTGCCGATGATGGTGAGCGAGCCACCCTCTTCGATGTTGCGGGCCGCACCGAAGAAGCGCTTCGGCTTGTGAAGCGCGTTCGAATCGACGCCGCCGGACAGGATCTTGCCGGATGGCGGCACGACTGTGTTGTAGGCGCGGGCAAGGCGCGTGATCGAGTCGAGGAGGATGACGACGTCGCGTTTGTGCTCGACGAGGCGCTTGGCCTTCTCGATGACCATCTCGGCAACCTGAACGTGGCGCTGTGCCGGCTCATCGAAGGTCGACGAGATGACCTCGGCGTTCACGCTGCGCTCCATGTCAGTGACCTCTTCCGGGCGCTCGTCGATGAGCAACACGATGAGGTAGACCTCGCGGTGGTTCCTGGCGATGCCGTTCGCGATGTCCATCATCAAGACAGTCTTGCCAGCACGGGGCGGCGACACGATCAGCGCGCGCTGACCCTTCCCGAGCGGGCAGAGGAGGTCGATGATGCGCGTCGAGAAGTTCTTGGGCTCGAACTCGAGCTGGAGGCGCTGCTGCGGATAGAGCGGCGTGAGGTTGTCGAAGAGCACCTTATCGCGAGCCTTTTCGGGCTCCTCGAAGTTCACGTGCTCGACCTTCAGAAGCGCGAAGTATCGCTCGCCTTCCTTCGGGGGACGGATCTGACCCGAGACCGTGTCGCCCGTGCGGAGGTTGAACCGGCGGATCTGCGACGGCGAGACGTAGATGTCGTCTGAACCCGGGAAGTAGTTGTAGTCCGGAGCGCGGAGGAAGCCGAAGCCGTCGGGGAGGCACTGGAGGACGCCTTCACCGTAGACGTTGCCCTGCTTCTCGGTCTGGGCCTGGAGGATCGCGAAGATCAGCTCGTGTTTGCGCAGGTTGCGGCCTCCCTCGACGCCGAGGTCGGTGGCCATCTTGACGAGATCGCCGATCTTCTTCTCTTTCAGGTCCTTGAGATTCATTCGGTTCGTTCCTTGGGTAGGGTTGGTGCTGCCCGTGGGAATCAGGCAGGCGGGAGTCATCAGGTCTAGGGTGCAATGGCTGAGTCGACCGACTGACGGCGGTGCACCGGCGGGATCGGAGAGGCTTGATGCGGGTGGCCCAAACATGTTCACCCGGCGGTGAGTGGACTGCGGACGCCGGGGTCGCCCAGATGCCCAATGAAGAGCCTGAGCGCGAGCCACACGAGTGGATGGCAGGAGACGTTAGACGCCAACGGTGTGGAAGTCAACAGGAGTCTTGGCCTGGTCCCCTGGCCATTTGAACTCCGAGTTCACTCGAAGAGGTCGAAGTTCTCCCATTCGCCGGAGTCGAGCTTGCACTCGCCGCTCTCCGCGTCGCGCGCCGGCCGTAGAGCGATGCGGATGGTCGAGACGACGTCGTCGCAGTCGAGATCACCGATTGCCGCGATCAGGACGCGTGAGCTTCGACCGGTCCCGCTCGATTCGATGACGTAGGAGTAGAGGCGCGACAGGCGGGTGGGATCGACGCCGAGGTCGGCCCAGACTCCCTGTCTGAACTCCTCGGCCGCAATTGGGAAGCGCTTCTCGGGGAGCGTGCAGACGGTGTCGCCCGGGGTGTAGTCGGTGGGTGCGATGGGCTCGCACCCGTCGGCGCCGTCGCCAGGTCGTTGACGAGCAAAGTGCACGGTGACGATCTCACGCAGGTAGTCGACGCTGGTCTCTGCTTCTCGAGCGAGCGCTCGACGGAAGTACTCGTTGGCAACACGCACGGCGCCCGTGGCGCTGACCATGATTCGGTTCGATTGGGCGAGGCCCTGGTGGTCGACGACGGACATGGATCGGCCGTTGCGATCGACGTGGAATACGGCGCCGCCTTCGTGCCACGTCGTGTCTTGGACGGCGTCTTTGACCTCGGCCGGTGCGTCATAGCGCTTCAGCCACTTTTCGCGACGCTGGAGGCTGTCCAAGCCGTAGTCGACGTCGATGAAAGCGGCGTTTCCGCTCACGAAGTAGGCGCTGAGTTGCCAGACCGATTCGCCATTGGGCCGGCTCACGCGGCTCTGTGCGACTGCGACCTGCACCCGCATGACCCCGAGCCCCATCATGTCACGGTCTTCCTCGGGGCCTAGTCGAAGCTCGGTGAGGCCTTGGGCCGCAGCGACACCGCGCAGCTCACCGACGCTCATGCCGACTCGGTAGGGGCCAATCCCCTTTCCTTGGCGCTGGGACTGCGCGATCGGGCTGACGAGCGCGAAGATCGAGGAGATGACGAGAAGTTGGATCGGGCGGATCATGGTTGGACCATTACCGGTCGCCTGGGTTGGAGGCAAGAACCGCGTGTGATCATGGGCTTGATGACGCAGCCTCGAGGACGCGTGCAGTTGTTGCATCGTAGGCGCAATCGCGCGGCTCCCCACAGACGCGTTCGTTGGGTTGGCGACGCTGCGACTGGGGAGTATTCTGCCATCGGCTTGCCTGAGGAGAACGCGCCCATGAATGACGTACGCATGCTCGACCATGAGATCTTCACCCCGGAACACGTCGCGTTCCGCAAGACGGTCCGGAAGTTCGCCGAGTCCCTGGCACCCCATGCCGAGGAGTGGGACGAGGCCGGCATCTTTCCGCGCGAAGTCTTCAAGAAGGCCGGCGACCTTGGGCTCCTCGGGATCCGAGCCAACCCCGAGTACGGGGGCATGGGGCTCGACTGGTGGTGGTCGACATGTTGGGCTGAGGAGCTGGTCCATTCCAACAGCGCCGGCGTCAACATGGCCCTCATGGTGCAGTCGGACATGGCGACGCCGATCATCGACGAGATGGGGTCGGACGAAGTGAAGCGGGAGTTCCTGGAGCCGGCAATCAAAGGCGACAAGATCGCAGCGCTCGGCATCTCGGAGCCGGGTGGTGGCTCCGACGTGGCCGCAATCAAGACAACGGCGCGCCGCGATGGAGACGATTACGTCATCAATGGGCAGAAGTTGTGGATCACGAACGGCACACGGGCGGACTTCATAACGCTCGGTGTTCGGACCGGGTCGGAGGGCTTCGGCGGCATCTCGCTCTTGGTCTTCCCGACGGACACCAAGGGTTTCTCGGTCGGAAAGAGGCTCAAGAAGATTGGCAACAAGGCATCTGACACTGCCGAGCTCTTCTTCGATGATTGCCGCGTACCCGTTCGATACCGACTCGGGCAGGAGAACCTCGGCTTTTACCACATCATGACGAACTTTCAGGGCGAACGCCTCGTCGCCGCGATTGGGTGCGTCGCCGGCATGGAGAAGCAGGTGCGTGCAGCCATCGCCTACGGCAATGACCGCAAGGCCTTCGGGCGACCTGTCTCCAAGTTTCAGGTATGGAAGCACAAGCTGGTCGAGCATTTGACCAGCATCGAGGCCGCCAGGCGCCTGACCTACTACGCCATCGATAAGTTCAACAAGGACCCTCGGTCGGCACTGCGCGAAGTCACGATGGCGAAGCTGTTCGCTGGC
Source organism: Pseudomonadota bacterium (assembly GCA_947498315.1). Lineage (GTDB taxonomy): Bacteria > Myxococcota_A > UBA9042 > SXOO01. The sequence goes on from CANMLD010000063.1 coordinate 22,422, forward strand.
GACCTCGCCCAGCGAGTCATGTACGACTGCATGCAGATGTATGGTGGGTTCGGCTACACTACAGAGTACCCAGTCAGCCGAGCGTGGACCGACGTGCGTCTCATCACGATCGGTGGCGGAACCAGCGAAGTGATGAAGGAGATCTTGTCCAAGGTGGAGGGGCTCTGACCGGCTATATGGCTGGCGGTACGGCTCGCCGCTAGCGACAGGGAGGCGTTTCGGCCCCGTATTCAGCCCCAGCGCCGGCGTCGCCGGCTTCAGCCGAAGCTGACGCCGGGCTATCAGCCCCAGCGCCGGCGTCGCCTGCTTCAGCCGAAGCTGACGCCGGGCTATCAGCCCCAGCGCCGGCGTTGCCGGCTTCAGCCGGGGCTGACGCCGGGCTATCAGCGGTCAGCCCCAGCGCCGGCGTCGCCTGCTTCAGCCGGAGCTAACGTTCCGGCCGGCCGGCTGGGGCGCCGCCCCAGACCCCGCACGGGCTGTCGCCCGTGACCCTCGCGGCGCTGCCGCGCCGCCATGA
>CANMLD010000064.1 GCA_947498315.1 Pseudomonadota bacterium
GAGCTGACCATGACCTTGACCTGGGCGGGGCGGGCGATGAGCACGTTGGGCGCGACGGTCGTCCAGTCGATACGGAGCTTCGGGAGGTCGGCCGCTTCGCCAGCGCCGAGGGACTTCATCGACTCGAAGGCGCGTGCCAGCTCGCTCGCGGGGACTAGCGCGCCAATCGAGCTGGAGAGGGCGATGAGATCGACGCCAAGCGCAGCGGCGACGGCGTTCGAGAGCTCCAGCTCGCGGGTGAGGTCGCGGTCGATGTGCCGCACGTCGCCGTCGTCATCGACGTAGAGCGTGGGGGGACCTTCGCCCGCCAAGAGGACGGGGTAGTCGTCGTGGTAGTGCAGGCCGAACTGGAGAGTCAGCGTGGGCCGGCTCCAGGTGGCGCGTAGCACGGGCGTGGCCGTGACTGCCATTGGCTTGCCCGCGACGGCCTTCGGGAGCGAGACCGGGGCGCCGGTGCGTACGAGGTGGCGGACCAGCTCGGCCGTGCCTTCTTTCGGGACGACGAGCCCGAGCTGGGCGTGGCTACGGGCGACCATCTCGCGGAGCGAGTCGGGGATCTCACCGATCACCATACGGTTGTCGTCGGCGTGGACACGTGCGAGATGCGTCATGTTCTCTCTGACGAGGATCCCGAGCTCTCCGAGCGGGCTGACCTCCCCATCAAACTCGTAGCCGAAGCCGAGGCCGAATCGGTCGCCGATCTTCGCTTTGCGCGTGGTGAGCTGCACTGAGGCGGACACCACCGTACACGGTTGGTCGCTTCCGGCGATGTAGAGGTCCGTGCGTCCCACCGATTGGGCCAAGAGCGCCGAGATGAAACGCGGCGATTCGGTCGAGGCGCGGTCCGGGAGAAACCAGAGCCAGCGCAGGACGTGGCCCGGGGCCCCGAGGGGCGTCTCCTGACAGCGTTTCAGCGTGACGCCACCGCGCTTCTTCGGTGTGGTGGTGGCGAGATGTAGCTTGGTGATCCCCCCGCGCGGCCCGGGCGTGACGACGACTGCATAGTTGGACGGCGCTTCCTCTGGCGGAGGCATCGCCTCGAGCGCGCGTCGCCATGCCGGGATCGCAAGGGTTGCCAGCACTTTTGGACGGAGCAGGCTCGTACTGTCCGCCTTGAGTACGTCGAGAACCGCTCGGAGCGTGGTCTCGGCAAGCGGGCAACCCGTGGTCGACATGCCTCTGTTCGAGCTGCAGACATTGACCGAATACGGAGCTTCGAGAGCGACGACCAAGGCGCGCTCTCCCCCCCAGTACCCACACATGCCGCATGCCGTGGAGGCGCTCGCGAGCAATCGAAGCGGGTTGTCGACCATCGTGACTTCGGCGGCCAGTTCGCCGTCTCGCTTCATGGTGCTTCCGAAGGTCGGCAACACCTCGAGATCGAGTAGAGCTTGAACTGCAGCGGTCCACGGGACTTCGAGAACGGCCTCGGGCGGCATGGCCAAGGCTGAGATGCGAGCCTGCCGTACTGCCCGATTCTCCGCGACACGCTCACTTTCGGCCACGAGCCACTCGGCTACGACGCGGGGCAAGGTCTGGAGACTTGGGGAGTGGGGCGTGACGGTGAGGGCCCTGAGTACAGATTCGTAGGGGCTGGCCATTCGGGGCGCTTTCGCGAGGAGCCCCTGGGCGCGTTCGAGATAGAGCGTCAGTCTTGACGCGACGTGGTGGCGTGCGGCCCACTCGATGACGCGGTCCTGCCGAATCGGGACGGTGAGCTCGGGAGCCTGCGCGAACGCGAGCAGCTCGGCGGCGGGCGTTCCTGCTTGCCCAGCGACGAATGCGTCGAGGGTCGTGACCTTGGGTGGTGTTGGCTGTCGCGCGAGCTCCAAGGCCAGCGCCAACATGTGTGCGCAGAATCCGAGCCGGCCGCGAGGGCAAGAGCATTCTCCGTCGATGGAATCCGCTGAGAGGAAGTCGAGGTGCACCGTAAAGCGGCGTTTCGTCGACTCCCAAACGTTCGCCGACCAGTAGCCCTCGTGGATACGGAACTCGGGCACACCACGTGCGGCTACGATCTCTGCCGCGAGCCGCTGCTCCGCCGGGGGTACTTGAGTACGAAGCGCCCTCACCAAGAGCTCGATCGCTTCGGGCGTTGTCTTTCCGGTCATGGGTAGTCTCTCAGGCAGCACGCCGCAGGCGCGAACGGATGGATGTGGCGACTGTGCGGCGCTCGTCCCGGCTCATCACGAGCGCGACGGTGAGGCCGATGAAGACGAAAGAACCGGCGGTCGCAACGGCCATCTCGGGGAAGAAACCCTGGGGCCGCACCCAAAACGCCACTCCTACGACAGCAGCCGCGAGCACGATGAGGCCGAAGGCCCGGGAGACCTTGTAATCGATGGGAAAGAGGCGCTGGGCGAAGCGGCGATACAAGATCCAGCGCACCGTGAAGCCGACGAAGGTGGCGGCTGCGGCGCCGAGACCAGCATAGGGCGGGACCAGTAGGGCATACGCGATGAGGGTCACGACGACGGCCACCCACGTAGCGATGCTGGTCCAGATGGTCTTGCCCGAGACCTGGATGCCAAAGTCCATGACCTCGCCGAAGCTCTGGCATACGAACGCCGCCATGACGAAAGGCACGAGGTCGGCGGCGCGGTGGAACTCCGGCGCGCTCATGACCGTGAGGAGCGGGCGAACGAAGAGCGCGATGCCGACAGCCAGCGTCAGAACCAGCACCGAGAAGAAGAAGAAGCCACTTTGGTAGAGGGGTTCACGCTCAGCGAGGGGGCGCTGGGCGAGCTGGAATCGTTGGGGGTCCCACGCGAGGTGGAAGGGGCCAGGACCAAGCGACATCAGCAGGAAGCCGAACTGGTAAGCCAGCGAATAGACACCGACTTCGTCTAGTCCGTGTGCGTCTTCGAGGAAGAAGCGGTCGCCGTAGGTGAGCACGAAGGCGCCGGCGGCGGTGACGCGGTACGGGAGCCCGAACCGGAAGAGCTCGCGGCGCAGCGCTTTCGGCGCCGCGATGCCGGTGCGGCGGAGCATCCAGATGGCGAGGCCGACGCCGAGGCTCAGATGCGTGATGAGGGTGGCCCACAAGATGCCAACGACGCCGGTCTCGAGGCCGACGACGAAGACGATGTTCAGGGTGAGCTGCACGACCAGACGGGCCATGCTGCCGATCGCGTAGTGGAAGGAGCGCTGTTCGGCCTGAAGGTAGAGGAGCGGCACCGTAAGGAGCGCGTCGAGCATGAAGCTTGTGGCCGCGATGCAGACGAGCGGCCAGTTCGCGCGGCCGCCCAGGAGGCCCGAGGCGATGAGCGGTGCAGCGACGTAGAGCGCGACAGCGCCGGCCATGTTCATGCCGAGAAGAAGTCGGAAGGAGCCCGCCACCACGGCGTTTCGGTGCTCGCGGTCCTCGGAGCGGAAGTAGAAACGATGGAGCCCGGCGGTGATCCCGGCGGAGAACAGAATGGACGCGACGTCGAGGCTCGTCTGGAGGAGCTGCAGGACGCCGTAATCGGCGGTCGAGAAGTAGCGCGTGTAGACCGGCAACATGATGAACGACGCGGCGCGCTGCAACACGAACGCGAGGGCGTAGACGAGGGCGTCACTGCCAAGCCGGCGTGTGGAGGTGCTGGGGGCGGACGCGGTCACGCGCGCGAGCATAGACTGAGCGCCGTGCCGTTGTAACGAGTCCCTTTACCCGATTCTGCGAGTGGAAGGCCCCGGGGCTTTCGAACCGGTCGGCTAGCGTCTATGCTCCGCCCGTGTTCAGCCTGACCGCCCTCGGCTTCCTCCTCGGCACCGCTCTGCCACCGTCTACTCCGCCGCTCTCGCTGGAGTCGGCGCAGGCGATGGCGCTCGAGCGTAGCCCCCTCATGGCCGCTGCCCGTGCTAGCCTCGACGCGTTCGAAGCCCAGTATCGCGAGGCGTGGTGGGCTTGGTGGCCGAAGATCGATGTGAAGTTCTTGGCGACTGGGATCCCGCCGCAGGCCGAAGACGCCGACAACACGCAAGTCGTGAAGAACCCGGACGGGTCTGACTCCGGTTACCGCGTGGTCACAGGACCGGATCTCGACTCCTGGAACTTCTGGATGAAGTTCGACATCACCGGCTACGTTCCGTTGTACACCTTCGGCAAAATCTCCTCGCTCCAGGCCATGAGCGAACATGGCGTCGAAGTCGGGCACGCTGCCGAGAAGCTGGCCGCCGCCGAGCTGCGTTTCCAGGTAGCTCGGGCGTGGTACGGGCTCGCCCTGTCGTCGGAGCTCAAGACGCTCATCGACGACGGCGAAGATCAGGTGCGGAAAGCGCGCGAACGACTCGAGAAGCTCGACGAGGAGGACTCTCCAGAGTTCGACCAAGCGGACCTGTTCCGCCTCCGAATCTACGAATCGCAGGTGAAAAAAGTCGTTCTCAACAACCGGCACCTCGAAGCGGTCAGCCGAACTGGTTTGCGTGTCGCGCTCGGGTTCCGCGAGGACGAGCCTCTGGCGTTGCCTGAACCGATGAAGCTCACCCGAGTGGACGCGGATCTCGGCCCCGTCAATTGCTACGTTGACTTGGCCGCGCAGCAGCGGCCAGAGCTCGCCATGAAGCGGCACGAGGTGGCGGTCAAGCGGCTCGAGATCGATCGCAAGTGGGCGGACTTCTTCCCGGATTTCTTCCTCGCCGGCAGCTTCACGTACGCCTACTCCACCGTCGTTCAGCAGGACTCGGCGTTCTCGAGCACCGTCTTCAACGCGCTCGGTGGTGGCGGCGCCATCGGCTTCAAGCTCGACCTCGACTACCCCGGCAAGCTCGCGCGATATCGGAAGGTGGAAGCGGACGCCGCGCGCGGCCAGGCAGAGCTCCTCGTCGCCGAAGCGCAGCTCCGCGTCGAGCTCGAGGACGTCTGGCGCACGGCCAGCGAACAAGTGGAGCTGCTGTCGAGCGCCGAACGCTCGATGAAGGCGGCACGCAGCCTCCTCGTGCTCCGGACTCACGAGTACGAGAACGGCGTCGACGAGAACACGAAGTTCAAAGACGTCCTCGACTCCGCGGTCACCTACGTCACACAGAAATCGGAATGGTTGAGCGCCACTCACGCGTTCAACGGTGCGATGATTCGACTGACGCGCGTCGTCGGCGAAGACGTCACCCGGTACCAATGCCCGAAGAAGCTGCCATCCGCAGCGCCTTCGTCCATCCCCTGAGCCGGCCCCGAAGCGCCCGAGAAGGAACTCGACCATGAACGCACTCGCCCTCTCACTTGCTCTCCTCCTGACCGGGACAGCCCTGGCCTCCGACCCGAAGGCGCTCGTCGAGTCGAAGTACACCGAGATCAAGGCCATCGTGGCGACCGACAAGACCGACGCCGGTGTTCAGCAGAAGGTCACGGCCGTCCTCGAGTCGTTCACCGACTTCACCGAGTTCAGCCGCCAGACCATGAAGGGCACGTGGGAGACGTTGAACGACAAGCAGCGCACGCTCTTTACCGAGCGTTACCGCCTCCTGTTGCACAAGAGCTACATCAAGCACTTCAAGGCCGGGCAGCCGCTCGAGGTTGGCTTCCGTGGCGAGGTCGAGATCGTCGAGGACAAGGCGCTCGTTCCGACGACGGTCAAGAGCGGCGATACCGAAGCCGAAGTCGACTACAAGCTCGTGAAGAAGCCGGCTGGCTTCATGGTCTATGACCTCGTCATCGACGAGGTCAGCCTCATGCGCAGCTACCGCAAGCAGTTCGACGCCATCTTCAAGAAGGACGGCTTCGACGCGCTCATCAAGAAGATCGACGAGCGCATCGCCAAGAACGATACGAAGCTGGACTGACGCTCAGCGGGGCCGTCTCGCGATGAACGAGTGCACGATTCCCCGTTGCCAGCCGTCCATCGGCAATGTCTCGATGCCCTCGAAGCCAGCGCGAGCGAGGCGCGCTTCGAAGGCACGCACGCCGTCAAACTCGAGGACACTCTCGCGCAAGTACTCGTAGATACCGGCCTCTTTCGAGAAGAGTCGCCCGCTCGGGATGATGATGGTCGAGCTGACGAGGCGCCAGACCGAGCGCGCGATGGTCGAGTCCGCCACCGAATACTCGTGAAAGCAGATGGTACCGCCGGGCGAGAGTAGCTCGCGGATGCGGCTGAGCGCGAGGTCTCGGTCCGGCATGTTTCGAATGCCGTATGCCATCAGGATGCCGTCGTACGGACCGCTCAGGCCCGAGCTTGCAGGGTCCATCGCGTCACCGTGGACGAAGCCGGTGCCAGCGAGGGCAGGCTTTCGTCGGGCGACCTCGAGCATGCCGGCCGACGCGTCGAGCCCGTCGATCGCGGCATGCGGATAAACGCGCCGCAGTGCGCTCGTTGAAAGGCCAGTACCGCAGCAGAGATCGAGGAGCCGCCCCGTCGCCGGCGCGCCGATGCGCTTGGCGCTCATTCGCAAATGCCGCGCGTAACCAGGGTTCATCCCCGTGAGCAAGTCGTAGCGCTTGGCGATGCGGTCGAAGTCGGACGGGACCTCCTTCTTCTTCGCGTGGAGAAGGTCGTCGTGATGTGGAGCGGCTTGGTCTTGCATGGGACTCTCTGGCACAGGCGGGCTTGAGGGTTCGAGGGGGATGCCGAATGTATCCCAGAGGGTGCGCGGTCCAGCCGCAGGTTGATGCGAGATCTTACCGGCTGCGAGATCTTACCGGCAGTAGCGTGACCTACACAGGGTCTCTCGAAACAGTATCATGCGGCGGCGGCGGGCGGCGCTCGCCCTCGATGGAGGTTCCGTGTCTCGTACTCAACGCGCGATGGTGCTTACTCCTGTTCTTGCGGCGGCGTCCGTGTCGTTTGGCCTCGGCACCGCTGGCTGCAGTGACGCCGACTCTGCGACGGAGCCGGTGTCCGTACAGCTCGACTTCGCGGCGGTGGCCGGGGCACTGCCGCTCGACTGCGACACGGCGCTGTCGCTCGGAGCCACGCCGCGTTCGGCGACCTTGCAGGACCTGCGCTTCTACGTCTCGGAAGTGGCGCTCGTGACTCGAGACGGGCAACAAGTGCCCGTCGCTCTCGATGTCGACGGCGTCTGGCAGTCAGATACGGTCGCGCTCCTCGACTTCGAAGCTGGCTGTGAGTCGAGCGGTACGCCCGAGACCCGCTCCAAGGTCCTCGGGACGGTCCCCGCCGGGGACTACACCGGGATCGCGTTCGATCTCGCCGTCCCCTTCGAAGAGAACCACCTCGACTCGACCACGGCCCCGTCGCCTCTCAACGTGACGGCGATGTACTGGTCCTGGCAGGCTGGCTTCAAGTTCCTTCGGCTCGACCTTGGCCTCGAGGGCGGTAGCGCCTTCAACTTCCATCTCGGGTCCGTCGGCTGCGTGTCGGACTCCGCAGTACGCCCGCCCGGCGAGAGCTGCGCCCGCCCAAACCACCCCCGAGTCGTGCTCGACGGCTTTGAGCTCGGGCGCTCCATCGTCACGCTCGACATCGCAGCGTTGCTCGGTGAGGTGCCGCTCGGAGACGCGGTGAACCCCATGATGGGCTCGTGCCATGGCGCGGACGAGCAGTCGGCCATTTGCACGCCAGCGTTCTCGAGGCTCGGGCTCGACTTTGCGACGGGAGAGGCCTCGTCGGATGTGGGGTCGGCGTTCACGCTCTCGGCCCGATGATGCGTCAGTAGTACGCTCTAATACGCGTGGAGGCTTCCCGCGTTCGTCGGGCTCCGGTAAGGTGGGACGCAATGAACCTCGCCCGCGTGATTGGAACCTGCGTCGCCACCATCAAGTCCGAAGGGCTCGAAGGCCGTCGTCTCCTCGTGATTCAACCGCTCGACGAACGTTATCGGCCCCTGGGGCGGCCGGTCGTCGCCGCCGATGCCGTGCAGGCCGGCCCCGGGGACGTGGTCCACACGGTCTCGTCGCGTGAAGCGGCGCTGGCTTTCGAGCCGTCGTTCGTGCCCGTAGACTGCGCGATCGTCGGTATCGTCGACGCGGTCAACGTGGACCACTTCATCGCAGAGGACGCCCCGTGATCTACGCTCGTGTCATCGGCAACGTGACCAGCACTGCCAAACACCCCGGCTATCAAGGGCGCGCGCTCATGATCGTGCAGCCGCTCGACGAGCACGGTCAGCCCAATGGCGAGACCTTCCTTGCGGTAGACAACGCACAGGCGGGTCCTGGGGACGACGTCATCATCCTGCAAGAAGGCAATGGGATCCGGCAGATACTAGGCGGCACCCCGCCCATTCAGCGGCTCATCGTTGGCGTGGTCGACAGCGCCCATCGCGAGCACCCCGTCGGCACCGCCATCGCACGTCCCTCATGAGCGAGCTGTCGCTCCCGGCACTGAAACGACAGCTCGTCGCCTACTCGCGCCGCCTGTGGGACCGCGGCTACGTCGCCAACCACGACGGGAACGTGAGCGTTCGTCTGCCGGCGCGTCGTTTCTTGTGCACACCCACGTCGTTTTCGAAAGGCGAGGTCGGCGAGAGCGACCTGCTCATCGTCGACCCCGACGGCAAGCGGCTCGAGGGGCGCTGGAAGCCCTTCGGCGAGCTGGGGCTGCACCTCGCTGCCATGCGGGCCCGCGCGGACGTGAACGTGGTCATCCACGCCCACCCGCCGTACTCGACGGCTTTCGCGTGCGCGGGTCGCGCGCTCGACTGCGCCATCATCGCCGAAGCCGTCGTCAGCCTGGGCGACCGGGTGCCGCTCATCCCCTACGCCATCCCCGGCTCTGCGACGCAGCTAGAGACGCTGGTGACGGCGCTGCCCTGGTACGACGTGGTTCTGCTCGGGAGCCACGGCGTCCTCGCGGTGGGCACGGATCTCGACCAGGCTTACCTTCGCCTCGAGCTCGTAGAACATCTCGCCACGATCCACCACCACGCTCAGGCGCTCGGTGGTGCTCGGCGCCTGCCTGACGGCGATGTCACGCGCCTCCTCCAAAAGCGGAAGGAAGCAGGGCTCGGTCCAGGGGCGCGTGGCCTGAACGGCAGCGCACCGACCTTCTCATAGTCCACACTGACCCCGACGCCGCCCAAGGAGACTTCTCCCCGAGCGCTTTGAGCGCGCGGCGGCAGCTGACCAGACTTCTGACTAATCACACGTCTGACCAATCACACGTCTTACTAATCACACGTCTGACTAATCACACTTCGGACAGTCGCGCGGTGCGTCCATGGTCCGCACCGGCAGGAGCTCGAATCGTGACAACCTCCCTCGGTGCCCCGCTTTGCGAACTCTCCCGTTCCCCAGCCGCTGCTCGCGTTGGCATGCTCGCGTCCGCGTCCGGCCTCCTCCTCGCGCATTTCGAGTATCGGGTCGAGCTGCCCCTCCCCGAGGCGTGGACCCCGAATGGTCGCGAAGACTTGGGCGACGCTCCGGGTTGGCAGGCCGGCGTACTCCCCGAGTCGAAGTACCACTCCTTTCGCCACGAACGCCGGCTTGGGTCGTTCCACCCGAGCCACCGGTCGAAGTGGACCGCCCACGAGCTCTGTCATGGGCTGCTCGGCTTCGCGTGGCGCCCTGGCGCGCCACCCCTCTTCCACGCGCTGGCGGCCCGACTCGCCGAAGCGCTCCCTGTGACGCTCTGGTACTTCCTCGACGAGGACGGGCTCGCGCGCTGCCCGGACCACGACGGGCCGCTCTTCGATGCCTATTGCGAGCGGTGCGAAGCGGCGCACGCGGGCGGCCCTGGCCCGCGCCGGCCGGAGTGGATCGAGCGGGGTCAAGCGTTCCTTGCGCGCGAGCTCGCCGCCGTCCGACGGTCCGCGCGAGAAGGGCGAATGGTCCCGAACCGTTACGCCACTCTCGACCTGGGCAGCGACGGACTGGCTTACGCGGCCTCGCACCGCGCGCGCCTCGAGTCGCCCGAGTTCGAACGCTGGGTCGAGCTGTTCTGCCCGCCCGGCTCCGGTCACCACGCGAGCCTCGAGGCGCTCGAAGCGCGGGTCATCGAGGTCGCCGCGGACCTCATGGGCCAGTCCCACGCGACGTCGCTCGCGCCGCTAGTGGCGGAAGGCACCGCCCGCGACCTCTGGATCGCGCAGGACATTGGCTACCGGCTGCTTCAGATTCGGGCCGAGACGGACGGTGACGCGGCCGACGCACTCGACGAGCTCACTGTTGCGCTCGCGGAGTCGCCAGCACAACTCGAGGCGCATATTGCGGCTTACGCGGAGCTGGCGGACGAGTACGAGATGCCGCCCGCCGAGGAGGTCTTCGCGGTCGGATATCCACTCCCGCTCGGCGTCGGTCGGTCGGTGCGCCAGATCGCCGAAGGCCTGGAGACAGCGGCTCCAAACACGTTCGGTCTACTCGGCGACCGAGCTACCGCGGTGATCGAGGCGTTCATGACCGCGGACCCGTTGGTGCGGCGCTCTGTGGCCCAGCGCTTCGCCGGTGTGCTCTCGGAGCTCGGCGCAAGAGGAGACTCTCTGCTGGCCGACGCGGCCGATGTCGCCCGCTTTGAAGCGTCGCTCGGCGGGCCTCCCGCCCCAGACCTCGAAGCCTTGTCCCTCGTCGAAAACGTCGAGGATGCCCGCGGGCTGGTCTCACTGAGCTCCGCAGCGCGTCTACTGCGCTTCGATTGGGACGTCCCGGGCTATATCGACGGCCTCGTGACGCGAGAGGACCGCCGGCAGCCGGCCTCGCTCATCCTCGTGCAGAACGCTGAGCGTGAGGTGGTCGTCATCCCCCTCGAAGAAGCTGAAGCCGCCGTGCTCGATTCCGCCGGGGCGAGCCCCTTCGACGCGGCCACGCTCGCGTGTTCGCCGGACCTGATCGGGCTCGGCGTGCTTCGGTCCGTCCGATATCCCGTCTAGGAGGGTACCAGACGACACAAGCGGCGCTTGACTTCCCCCCTTTCGGCGGCATCCTCGGCTCCCCTGATTGGAGGATCCATGCGTAAGCTCGCTCGAATGTTGACGACTCTGGCTCTGTTGATCTCGCCCGCCTGTACGACCGCCGGCGGTGGGGGCAGCGATGACGACGGCGCCGACGCGACGGACGGCACGACCGTGTCCGACGCCACTGACGGAGTCAACGGCGTCGACGGTATCAACGGTGTCGATGGCGCGACCGATGCGACCGACAGCACCGATTCCGCCAACGATTCGACGGACGCCACTGATGGCACCACTGATGGCACCACTGATGGCACCACCGACGCCAGCGACGCCACGGATAGCACCACCGACGCGACCGACGGCACCGACGGCAGCACCGACACGACCGACGGGTCGACGGACGCGATCGATGGGACGGACGGTACGACTGGATCGACCGACGGTACGGACGGTGCAACCGATAGCACCGACGCAACCGATAGCACCGACGCGACCGATAGCACTGACCCGACCGATAGCACTGACGCGACCGACGGCACGGACTCGACCGACGGCACGGACTCGACCGACGGCACGGACGCGACCGACGGCACGGACGCGACGGACGGCTCATGTACTCCTGTTTGCAAAGCAGGGTGGGTGTGTGGGTCGGACGGCTGCGGTGGCGAATGTGGCGTCTGCGTCGGCGGGGGATCCGGCGGCCCCATCTGCAACCTCGACACGCGGCTGTGCGAATACCCTACCCCCGCGCCGGGCGAGTCAGGTTCGCTGTGCGTACCGAACGCCGTGTGCAACCCGGAGTCGCTCGGTTGGCCCGGCTGTCTCGATGACCAGTGCACGGGTGGTTGGTGCCGGGCTGGCGTTCTCGGCTACGTCTGCACCGAGTCCTGCACGCCGGTGAAAGACGTCCTCGACGCGGACGGCAACGCGATCCCCGATGGCATCGAAGATCCAGGCGTCGCCGGCAGCGAGTGCGCCGATATCGCCAAGGGTGGCCCTTACGGCACGAACTGGACGTGCGTAACGCTGGTGCCCGGCGCGGCCATCTGCCAACCAGGTTCGACGTTCCTCCTCTGCACCGGCGAGGGCGACTGCCCAGACGGGGAAGCCTGTCACATCCAGTACATCACGGAAGCCCTGTCGCTCCGGTGCTCGACCGAGCTGATGGGCGGCGAGCCGGTCTCTGCGGCGTGCAACGACGACCCGAGCGCCGGAGACTACCTCGCTTGCCAGTCCGCCCTCTGTCTGACCTCCGGCTGCAGCGCGTTCTGCAACGCCGACTCCGACTGCTTTTCGGACGGCGTGAACTGCGTCTCGGGCAAGTGCAACAACGACGCATCGCAGGCCTGCATGGTCGCAGCCGATTGCGCCGCCTTTCGGTGTGACGCGGACGCGGATCTCTTCGACGGGGCCATCCCCCCGACCGGCGTCTGTCTCGGCAAATCCTGTGAGTCGAACGCCAACTGCCCTGGCCCGTCGCACTGCACCCTCTTCGGCAACGGACAGATGGGCGCTTCGTTTGCCCTCGCCAACAGCTGCACGGCCGACGCGCCCGGCGCCGTCGGGCTCGGCGAGACCTGCGAGACCGACGAGACCGACCTCATCCCGCTCCCAGAGTGCTCTGGCCTGTGCCTAGGCAATGGCCAATGTTCCTCGCTTTGTACGGCCGATTCTCAATGCGCGGGCGCCACCATCCCGATGTTCTGCAACGTCAATGAGGACACGCTCGACTTTGAGGAAGATGGCACCAATGACGCCGTCGCGGCCTACGGCCTCTGCCTCGGGCTCGAGGGTTCGCGGAGTGACTGCGGGTCGAACGGGGACTGCCCGCAGAGTGAAGTCTGTGAGGTCTATCAGTCGTGGACCACAGGTGGCGCCTTCGACCTCATCGGCCGCTGCATCACCGCTCCGGCGACGGGCGCGCTCCCGGGTGAGAGCTGCGGCGGCGAGACTGGCATCGTCTGCCGCACCGGCTTCTGCATCCCGGCCTTCAACGACGGGGGGGGGATCTGCGGCAGCGTATGCGAAGCGCAGACCGACTGCCCGAAGGGCATCACGCCGCTCGGCGTCGGCACCGACATCGTCAACATGCGCTGCGAGTCGCTCCGCTTCAGCTACGGCGGATCACTCAGCGACGTTACCGACGACGTCTTCGTGCCAGCCTGCGTGGGCTACTCAGCCAACGACTCGATGCAGGACTGTGCCGCGAACCTGAGCTGCACCGAGAGCACCGAGGCGTGTGTCACCGTGCCCCGCGTCTTCGGCGCGGCCGGCCCCGCAGCGGTTGACTACATGTGCATCGAGACGGCCAACAGCTTCGGCGAAGCGCCCACCGCCACGTTGGGTCAGGCCTGCGACCTCGAGTTCGCGTCGGTCTCTGCAGCCGACTACTGCGAGGACCTCTACTGTCTCGAAGGCCCGACGTCAGGAGCCGGCTTCTGCTCGAAGCCGTGCTCAACGGACGCCGACTGCGCGGCTGGGGGGCTCACGTGTCAGGATCGGGTCATCTTCGAGCGCGGGGACGTGCCGGATGTCACCGCGAAGTTCTGCCTGAAGGCGCCGTTCCCGTAATCAGCACCCACAGCCATCCCAAAGCGTGACCTGCACCCGACCCTCCGTCGTGAGGTCCTGAATGACCTGACAAGCGGGCGTCAGCACCGGGACATCGTCACCCCACCCCGAGGCCGGCTGCTCACAACCGTGGAGGGGCGCACCCGACAGCCCGAGGGACCCGAGGCGGCGAAGCGACTTCAGTGGGCTCATGTCGGGCTCGTCCTGCCCGTCGTCTCCGAAGTATGTGAGCGGCGTGCCGCTTAGGTTCAGGTCGACCAGTTTGGGCTGCGTGCGGGCGACGAGAGCGAGGTCGGTGAAGCGCGTGTTTGCGAGGTTCAGCGACTCGAGCTCGAGGGCCGAGAGGAAGCCGAACTGACGCACCGGCAGGGCCGACACGTCGAGGTGCTTCAGGTCCGAGAGCGATCGAAGTGAAGACAAGTCCGTGAGGCGGCTGCCTTCGAGGGTCAGATGGACGAGACCCGGGTTCTGACGAACGAGCTGGGCCAACTGACGACCGCGGGCAAGCGTCACCGTGAGCCGCGTGAGGCCCTCACAGCGCTTGGCGAGTGAAAATGAGTCAACGCCCTGCACGTCCGACAGGCCGAGCTCGGTCAGGCCGTCGACCATGGGGAGGTCGCCCGCCGCGACGGTGACGCCGCTGAGAATGAGCGCCTCGAGCGACGACTGCAGATGAAGCCCACGGACGACCGCGAGCGAGCTCTCGCTACGTATCCAGGCGCTGTCGACGCGCAGGCTTCGAAGCGGGGTCGTTGCCAGCGGGCTGAGGTCGACCTCGACTGGGCTGTAGGTCCCTTCGTCGCCACACGAGCCATCGATGGGCGACACGATGAGCGCGAGCTGACGCAGGTTCGGAAGCGCGGCGACGACGTAGAGCGTCGGGGCCTCGGGCGCGTCCAAGTCCCCGTCGGGATAGACGTTCTGATAGACCGTCAAGCTCTCGATGGAGGTGAGTCGGCCCACCGCTTCGGCGCTCGTGAGCGCCTCGAGCGGGACTGTCAGAGAGCGCAGCTTCGGCAGCAGCGCGAGCGCGTCGAACTGCAGGTCCTCGGAGTTCCAGCAAGAGAGCTCGGTCGCGTCAGGAAACACCCAGTCGCCGCAGACGAAGACGGCGCCAGAGGCGAGCGAGAGGCGTTCACCAAGGGCAGTCACGATCGCCTTCGCGGCCTCTCCGTCCGAGAGCTGCGCGTCGGCACGCGTGAGCTCGCGCCGTACGTTGCGCCAGAGCGTCTCAGTGGCGTCGTCCACGCCGTCGACCCACGTCGTGAGCGCTGCCTCGCGGACCGACGCCGGCGGGGCGTCTTCGGAGGGTCGCGTCGCAACACCACGGTCCGCCTTGTCCGCCCTCGAGACCGAGCCTACGGCGTCGCGCTCCGACTGCGCCCGAGCCGCTTCGAGCACCAGCATCGCTTCGAACTCATCGGTGGACACGCCCGAGAGGGACTCCGTGTCGCCCGAGGTCGCATCGGGGTGCGCGCCGTGGCCGTCGATGCCGGCGCAAGACAAAGTCAGAAGGGACAGAGACGAGACGAAGCGGTTTCTCATGAGAAGTTCTCCTTGCCTTGGCCCTTCGCAAGGTTCGGGCCGACGTTCTCTCATGGCGAGAAATCTCGTGAATCCATTTACTTGAGCACTCCTGAACCCACCGCACGCCCACCCTTGCGTCCCGCCATCCACAAGTGCGTGTTCGTTCGAACACCACTGGATTTCCAACCTCCATGTGGCAGTCTCCCGCGCGTGATTGGCCCCCCGCTCAATGATCCGGCAGCCGTGTTTCGAGCCATCGAGCGATGATGCTCTTCGCGCTGGTATTCGGTCCGCTCGTCGCGGCTGTGCTCGTCCTGCTTGCAGCGCCCGGCCGGCGTTCGGCCGCGTGGGCTGCTGGCCTGGTAGCGTTAGGGTCGTTCGGATGGCTCCTGACCGAGTTCGACACCGTAGCGACAGGGACCATCCTCCGGCACAGCGTCTCATGGCTCCCACAGCTCGGGCTCACCCTGGGCTTCCGCCTCGACGGCCTTGCTTGGCTCTTCGCCGCGCTCATCACCGGCATTGGTGCCCTCATCATCCTCTACGCCGCCTGGTACATGAGCGACGGCGACCCAATCCCTCGTTTCTACGCCTATTTGCTCACGTTCATGGGCGCGATGCTCGGCGTGGTGGTGAGCGACAACCTCATCCTGATGGCGGTGTTCTGGGAGCTGACGAGCGTCGCCTCGTTCTTGCTCATCGGCTACTGGACACACCGAGACGACGCCCGCGGAGGGGCCCGCATGGCGCTCACCATCACTGGTCTGGGTGGCCTCGCGCTCCTCGGCGGCGTGATCCTCCTGAGCCACATCGTCGGCAGCACGTCCCTCGACGTCGTCTTGGCATCCGGAGCTCAGATAGCAGCGCACCCGCTCTATCTCCCGGCACTCATTCTAATTCTCCTCGGCGCCTTCACGAAGAGCGCCCAGTTTCCCTTCCACTTCTGGCTCCCGAACGCGATGGCGGCCCCGACCCCGGTGTCGGCGTTCTTGCACTCGGCGACGATGGTCAAGCTCGGCGTGTTTCTCCTCGCGCGGCTCTACCCCGCCCTTGGCAGCACCGAAGCGTGGTTCTGGATCGTGACGTCGGTGGGGCTCGCCACGCTGCTCGTCGGCGCGGTGGTCGCTATCTTCAAGCACGACCTCAAGGGCCTGCTCGCCTACTCGACCATCAGCCACCTCGGCCTCATCACGATGCTCTTCGGACTCGACCGGCCCATGGCCGTGGTGGCGGGCATCTTCCATATCGTGAACCATGCGGTCTTCAAGGCCGGCCTCTTCATGGCGGCCGGCATCATCGACCACGAGACGGGCACGCGCGACATGCGAAAGCTCCATGGGCTCATGCGCTCCATGCCCATCACGGGCACGCTCGCCATCATCGCGACCGGCGGTATGGCCGGCGTCCCGCTCTTCAATGGCTTCCTGTCGAAAGAGATGTTCTTCACCGAGCTCGTGAGCGGCGACGCTCTCTCATCGCACCTGAACGACTTCGGCGCGGTGCTCCTCCCCTTCGCGGTCATGATCGCGACGATCTGCAGCGTCGCCTACAGCGTTCGCTTCATCCACGACGTCTTCTTCAACGCGAGACCGGACGAGCTCGAAAGTCGCCCACACGACCCGCCTGTCTTCATGTGGCTGCCAGTCGGACTCCTCGCGCTTCTCTGCCTCGCCGTCGGTATCGCCCCAAAGTGGGTGGCGCTCCCGCTCCTCGAGGTCGCGTCGAGCG
Source organism: Pseudomonadota bacterium (assembly GCA_947498315.1). GTDB lineage: Bacteria > Myxococcota_A > UBA9042 > SXOO01. Next base: position 16,591 of record CANMLD010000064.1, read on the forward strand.
CGGCGCTCCACGGCGGGCCCGGCCCACTGCCCGCCTTCGAGCTCGCGATCTGGCACGGCTTCAACTGGCCCCTCGCGATGAGCGGGATCGCGCTGCTCGGCGGCACGGCGCTCTACTTCGGCCTCCAAGCGCGCTTGGGCCTGCACAAGACGAGCGGACTGCCATGCGGCGGCCGCGACCTCTTCGTGCTAACACTTCGAAAGCTCACGAGTATCGCGCAAACTGCCACCTCGGGCCTCGAGAACGGCCACCTCCAGCGCTACCTGCTCTTGCTCTTCGCCCTCATCGTCGTCGCGGTCGTCCTCCCCCTCGCGACCAGCTCGTGGGCGCTGAGCGGCCCGCGTCAGACGCTCGCGACGCCGTCCTTCATAGTTGTCTGGGTCCTCGCCATCGCGGCCACCGCCGCGACCGTCATCGCCTACCGCCGTCGCCTCTTGGCGCTGGTTCTGATGGGCATCGTGGGGCTGGCAGTAAGCCTCTGCTTCGTCGTCTTGTCGGCGCCAGACTTGGCCCTCACGCAGCTCCTCGTGGAGATGGTCACCATCATGCTCATGATGATGGCGCTTCGACGTCTACCCGAGGAGAGCCCGGAACGTCGCGAACACCTACGCGCTTACCGTGACGGCGCCATCGCGCTCGCGGCCGGGATCTGTATGGCAGTGCTCGCGTGGGCGGTCCTGACGCGGCCCCCGCCGGCGACGTCGGTCGCGCCTTACTACCTCGAGACGACGGTCGCCCAAGGCGGCGGCGCCAACGCCGTCAACGTCATCATCGTCGACTACCGCGGCTTCGACACGATGGGCGAGATCACAGTCCTCGGCATCGCCGGGCTCCTCATCTCCAGCCTCCTCTTCCGATTCCGCCCCACCGGCCCGAAGGCTCCCCAGCCCGGCCCACCATCCCTCATGTTGGTGCTCCTCTCCCGCCTCCTCCTGCCACTGGCCATCGTGGTCGCGCTGTTCCTCTACTTCCGCGGCCACAACCAGCCCGGCGGCGGCTTCGCGGCGGGGCTCGTCATGGCCATCGCGCTCATCGTGCTCGACGCTGGCAACGGACAGGCGTGGGTATCTAGGCGGCTCAGGGCCGACTTCCGCCCTTGGATCGGCGCTGGCCTCATGACCGCCGGCCTGACGGGCGTGGGGAGCTGGCTCTTCGGATCACCATTTCTGACAAGCACTTACGACTATCCCTGGCTGCCGGGCGTCGGCGGGGTCCCACTCGCGAGCGCGGGGCTCTTCGACCTCGGCGTCTTCCTCACGGTCGTCGGTGCTACGGTGCTGGCTCTCTTCGCCATCAATGGTCTGAGCGAACCCGACAGCGCCCCCGAGCCGCCCCGCTCATGACCGTCGAGCTCCTCGTCGCCGTCGCCATCGGCGTGCTCACCACGGGAGGCGTCTGGCTCATGCTGCGCGCGCGCATCTTCGATGTGGTGCTCGGCCTCACGCTGCTCTCCTACGCAGTGAACCTCTTCATCTTCGCGATGGGACGCGTACGGGCGGGCGCCGCGCCGATCGTCCAAGACGGCGTCGCGCCAACCCTAGACAACTACACCGATCCCGTGCCCCAAGCGCTCGTTCTCACAGCCATCGTCATCAGCTTCGCCATGACGGCCGTGCTCTTGGTGGTCGCGATCCGCGCGCGCTCCGCCACGGGCACCGACCACGTCGATGGATCGGAGCCACCGTCATGATGGCCCACCTGCCCGTCCTCCCCATCGTCATCCCCCTCTTCGCCGGGGCGCTGTGCGTCCTCACCGAGCGCCGGTTCCCCGCGCTCCCACGGGCGCTGTCGCTGCTCTCGACGCTGCTCCAGGTCACGGTCGCGCTCTTGCTGCTGAACCGTGCATCCACGGGCGACATCGACGTTTACCTGCTCTCAAACTGGCGAGCCCCCTTTGGGATCTCATTGGCGGTCGACCGGCTGGCGACGCTCATGCTCACGCTGACCACGCTACTGGGCTTCCTGGCAGCGCTTTGGTCGCTCGGCGGAGACGACCGTCGCGGGTCGCACTTCCACGCGTTCTTGCAGTTCCAGCTCATGGGCATCAGCGGCGCTTTCCTCACGGCGGATCTCTTCAACCTCTTCGTGTTCTTCGAGGTCCTGCTCGCCAGCTCCTATGCCCTGCTACTGCACGGCGCCGGCACCGCCCAGCTCCGCGCGAGCATCCACTATATCGTCTTCAATCTCCTCGGCGGCGCGCTCTTCCTGATCGCCGCCAGCCTCCTCTACGGCCTGACCGGCACACTCAGCCTGGCGGACCTCTCGGGCAAGCTCGCCGCCCTCGGCCCAGATGACGCAGGCCTGGCGCAAGCGGCGTCGTGGCTCCTCGTCCTCGTCTTCGCCGTCAAGGCGGCGCTCTTGCCGCTCTACTACTGGCTCCCGGCGACTTACGGCAGCGCAACGGCCCCGGTCGCTGCGCTCTTCGCCATCCTCACCAAAGTGGGCGTCTATGCCATCCTGCGCGTCTCCACGCTCCTGTTCGGCGCCGGGCCGCTCGCCGGGCTACTGAACGACGTACTACCCGCGCTCGCGCTGGCGACCCTCGCCCTCTCGGCCGTCGGCGCGCTCGCCGCGACGCGCCTCGCGAGCCTCGTCGGCTACCTCGTCATCGGATCGGCGGGCACCTTGCTCTTCACCTTCGGCCTCGGCGACGAACGCGCCATTGCCGCCGGGCTCACCTACCTCGTGAACAGCACGCTGGTCGCCGGTGGGCTCTTCTTTGTCCTCGACCAAGTGCGCGCCAGAAAGGTCCACGGCGATACCCTCGACCCCGACCGAGCGGGCCCACCGGTCTCACGTGCGGCAGGCGCCACCGCGTACTTCATCCTCGCGCTCGGCGCGAGCGGTCTACCGCCTCTGGCGGGCTTCTTTGGTAAAGCGCTGATCCTAAAGGCGACCATCGGAAGTTCATGGGCCATTGCAGCCTGGACCATCATCTTGGTCTCTGGGCTGATGGTGCTGGTCGCGCTGGCTCGCGCCGGCATCTACCTGTTCTGGAAACCAGAAGCCGCCGTGCCGAGCGGCACCCCGAGCTCAGCGACGGCCTCCCGCGCCGCTCTGGCGCTCTTGCTAAGTGCCGTCCTCGGCGCCACCGTCCTCGCCGGCCCGATCGCCGCCTGGGCCGCCGCGACCGCCGCGCAGCTCCTCGCGCGTGAGCGATACATCGACGCGGTGTTCGCCAAGGTCCCCGCACCGCCCGCATGGCCGAACCGCGCCGAGCTCGAGGAACGCGTCCGGCAAGGGGGCGCCAAATGAGGCGAATCCTCCCCGCCCCGGTCATGGCCATGCTCGTGCTCACGCTCTGGCTGGCGCTCAACAACTCGGTATCACTGGGGAACCTCCTCTTCGGAGCCTTGCTCGGGATCGTCATCCCGCTCATGACGGCCCCCCTCCGAGAGTCCGGCGTAAAAATCCACGACTGGCGCGTACTCGTCAGCCTCACGTGGCGGGTCGCCAAGGACATCGTCATCTCGAACATCACCGTCGCCCGGCAGGTCCTCGGGCGCGAGTCGGCGCTCGACTCCCGCTTCGTCTGGGTGCCGCTCACAGCGACCGAACCCCACGCCATCGTAGCGCTCGCCGGCATCATCACGCTCACGCCGGGCACCGTCACCGCCTTCGTGTCGGAAGACCGGCGCCATCTCCTCGTCCACGCGCTGCACGTCACCGATACAGCCGCGCTCGTCAGCGACATCAAGACTCACTACGAAGCCCCGCTCATGAAGGTCTTCGGCGACGCGCTCGCGCGGAGGGCGTCATGATCCTGAACATCGCCCTCGACGTCGCGCTCGGCATGCTCGTCTTGGCCATGGTCTTCTGCACCTACCGCCTCTTCCGCGGCCCATCGCTCCCCGACCGCATCCTCGCGCTCGACACGCTGTACGTTAACGCGATCGGCATCCTGCTCGTCCTCGGCCTGCGGCAGAACACCCAGGTCTACTTCGAAGGCGCGCTCGTCATCGCGCTCCTTGGCTTCGTCGGGACGGTCTTCTTGAGCCGTTACCTCCTCGCCCGCGCCGCCGAAGCGCGCCCCGACGTTACGGGCTCAGAGGAGTCCCAATGATGCCGCTTTGGCTCGAGCTCTTGGTCTCGACGCTACTCATCGCCGGCGCGACGTTGGCGCTGATCGGCTCGTGGGGCCTCGCGAAGCTGAGCGAGTTCCTCCGCCGCCTGCACGGCCCAACCAAAGCCACGACGCTCGGCCTCGGCTGCCTCTTGGTCGCCTCCGCCATCGGCATGAACGCCCGCGGCCACCTCTCCCTCCACGAGCTGCTCGTCACCGCCTTTTTGTTCCTGACGTCGCCCGTCTCAGCCAACCTGCTCGTCCAGGCGGTCCTGGCAATGCAACCGGAGCTGCGTCCGCCGCCAGTGGGATAGTCCCCTTAGCTGTATGTCGTGGACGAACCGTCCACGGGGCTGCACTTCGCGGATGTGGCGCGCCTGCTCGGGGTGGTGCAACGGCTGGTGGACGCCGGGAACACGGTCCTGACGATCGAACACGACCTCGACCTCATCCGTGCGACCGACCACGTGCTCGACCTCGGCCCCGAAGGCGGAGAAGCGGGCGGCTATGTCGTCGTCGAGGGCACTCCGACCGAAGTGACGGCCCATGCGACGAGCCACACCGGTGCGGAGTCCCGCGCAGGGTTGAGGCGAGAAGCGGGGGAGGCCGTGTCGATCAGGGCGCAGGGACAAGACGAGCGGTAGTCGAAGACCACACGCTCCCGTAGTATCGGGGCTCCACGGGGGGGGAGCCGTCCTGCATGAACGCCAACGCTGAGACAGACCCGGTCTTACTCACAGGAGCGCGGCTCGGCGTCCTCATCGGCGAGGGGGTGTTCGCGCGTGTCTACGAAGGTTGGCTCGACAGCGGCGAACGCGTCGCCGTGAAGGTGCTGCGCTCAAAAGAATATGCGGTCGAACGCCGCTTTCTGCGCGAGATCCAGGTCTCCCGGGCCCTCCCGAAGAGCCGCCATGTGGTCGGTTACCGCTCGCATGGGCGGACCGCGGACGGCCGGCCCTGGTTGGCGATGGAGTACGTGGACGGCTTCACCCTTGGGGCGGCGATAAATCCCGGGGAGCCCGTCGGCGAAGAGAGAGCATGCCGGCTGATGCTTCAAATCTGCCAGTCTTTCGGGGGGCTACATCGGCTCGGGATCGCGCACAGAGACATCAAGCCCGAGAACATCATGATCGCCGAAGGCGGCCGCGTGGTGAAGCTGCTGGACTTCGGGCTCGTGAGTGACGCGCAGGGGCTGCTGAGGCTCTTCGAGCAGGAGCGTATTCTACCGGGGAACGAGTTCGCGGATGACATCGACCACGGCGTGCTCGCAGGGACCCCCGAGTACATGGCACCCGAGCAGATCTCCGACGCACACGTCGGCGATCCGGCTGAACACAGGCTCGATACGACGGGCGATGTCTTCTCCTTGGGCGTCTTGTTCTATCAGCTTCTGAGCGGTCATACGCCGTATCCGTTCGTCCTGGTCGAAGGGGACGAGTCCTCCCACAAGGCACAGCTGATGGCGTACTTCGATCACCGGCTCGCTGCTACAGACAGAGCGCTCCCGGAAATCGACGGAGTGAAGCCGGCGCTCTGGAGCGTACTCGTCAAGGCGCTGCGCAGTGACCCGAAGCTCAGGCAAGGCGACTCTTCAGCGCTCTACGACGACATCGCTCGTTACTTCACCTCGGGCGAAGGCATCGGCGACGACGTCGACTTCAGCAGCACGCTGGCGACCGATCTCAAAGTGGTCGAACACCTCCTCGTCGAACACGCGCGGGCGGTCCAACTCCAGGCGCCACGGCGTCTCCCGCCTCCGCGGCCCGCACCCGAGCAGAGCGGCCTCAAGATGGCGTTGCTCGGAGTCGGCGTCGCGGTCAGTGTCTGGCTGTTGGTCCTCTTGGCCGGCTTGTTCTAGGGACTCCTAGAGCGGCCCCGGGACCTCCAAGGTCGTGGTCGCGGTGCCTGTCTTGCCGCCGAGTTCCGTGAGGATCACGGTCAAAGCAGATAGGATCTTCGATTGAATTTGCCGGCGAGACCGAGCGAGTCCTGGGGCAGGAAGGGCCGCGGTAGCGGCGGTCGTGTGGACCTCGACGACTTCGCAGGAGGATGGCGGGGGTTTGGGCGGGCGCGGTGAGTGCCGCTCGGGCCA
>CANMLD010000065.1 GCA_947498315.1 Pseudomonadota bacterium
CGTGGCTGAGCCAGCCCTCGAGTGGGCAGCGTGCGGTCGTGCTCGGCCGTGTCCAGCACTATCGACGCCCTCCTCGCCGGGCGCTTCGCTTTGCCCGCCTCCGGGGGGCTCCGGATAGCGCTGGACACGGCCTGCGCGCGCCCCGGGCGGTGATCGAGCGGGGAAACTTGGAGATCCCACTGTCTCCCGTTCAAGTGGACTCTCAGATCGCCAAAAATTGTCGGGAAATCGACACGTCGGGCTTGAGAGGTCTACGACAGGGACGACGGGCGCTGCACCTTCGTTGGCCAGGGCGGTCACGTGTGCGGGTCTCGCTAGGCAGTGCAGCTCCATCACCGGATCGCGTGGGCGCACGGCGGCTCGAACACGGCGGACAACCTCACCCTGCATTGCGGCCCGCACAATCGGCTCGTGGCCAACCGGGAGGGGCTCGGGAGGCGTCCGCGCCGTGGGTCCGGAGCAGGTCCGAGGGCATCGGTCACTTGAACGGGAGGCAGTGGGGACTCCAAGTATCGACCCTCGCCCCGCCTGCCGGCGAACGCAGGGCCGGTCAAGCGTCGAGTGGAGCCGCCCGGAGGCGGGCATCGCGGAGCGCCCGCCGAGGACGGCGAACTCGATGCTTGATCTCTAACCGACCCAGGTCATCGGGACTGCCTCCGTCACGAAACCGACTTTGGCGACCTTTCGCAGCGGTCTCCGACGAATCGGTGCCCGTGATGGCGACACCATCGTATTTCGAGGACTTGGCCCAAGCCGGGCGGGGATGCGGCGCGAGGCAACGCGGCTGGTCATGACCGACCGAGCCCTGCGGTGTCGCCCCCCTCGGTCTCGTGGGACGACCGTGTCCTGGCGTACCTCACCGTTCGCTAGCGGGAGTGTTCGATCCGCGTCACCGTCAGCTCGACGTCACCTTTCGGTCGGCGCAGCGTCACCTCGTCGCCGACGCGCTTGCCGATCAGCGCCATGGCAACGGGCGAGGCGACGCTGATGTAGCCATGGGCTGCGTCGACCTCGTCTGGGCCGACGATGCGCCATGAGGTCACGCGGCCCTCGTCATCGACCACGGTCACCCAAGCTCCGAAGACGGCTCGGTCCGTCGCCTGAGGAGTGGACGGCTCTGTCCACAGTGGTAGTCGTCGCGTCAACCAAGCGACGCGGCGGTCCAACGAACGCAGCGCGTGCTCGTCGGCGACGTCGCCCTCTCGCGCCTGCTTCGCCGCCACCAGAGCGGGGCGTTCGGAGAGTAACCGTTCGTATGCGTGTCGAAATTGGGAATGACCGTCGGGCGTGATGAGCCGAGGTCCGGGCGGGAGCGCCTCGTCGAGATGTGAGCCGACGTCGGTCGCTTCGCCTTCGTCCTCAGGGCTCGGTCGGAAAATAAGTGGGAGAGTTGACCGCGCCGCGCCCCGCCCGGCTTGGGCCAAGTCCGAAGACATACTCCCCGTATTTCGAGGACTTGAAACGGGCCGGGCGGGGATGCGGCGCGAGGCAAATCGACCTACTTATTTTTTGACCGAGCCCTCAGTGAAGGCCTTCGACGCGCCCCGCGCCTACTTCTCCGGCGGCTTGATCAGCTTCAAGTCCCGAAGGTCGAGGCCGCCGGGGTAGCCGTAGGACACGTAGTCGTCCCAGCCGTAAGCGATGATGCCGAAGGGCTCGTCGCCACGGATGTCGTGTGTGCCCTCCTTTAGCTCCGCGAACGCGCTGCTGAACTCGCCCGTGCCGATCGGCGTCCAGCGGCTCGCGTCGATGACCTCGCCGTCGAGGATGATCTCCGAGCTCGTCGGGGCCGTAATCGTGATGTAGTTGAACGCGTACTTCGGCGGCGAGATGAAGACGTAGTCCACGCGGTACTGCTCGTACGGCACCGCCAGCATGAAGGCGGGATCGCCGATCTTGGCGTCGTCGGACTGCGCGTTGCCGCCGACATTCGGGCCCGGCGCGTCCTGAGCGGCGAGGAACTGGCCGACGAGCACGGGCTTCTTCGAGATGACCTCGAAGTCCATTCCCGACTCGAACTCGAAGTGTTCACCGCTGTTCAGCACCGGGATGTTCGCTTGTGGCGGCACGGTGGTTACGACCGTGCCGTCCTCAGCGGCCATGATACGCCACACGTCCTTGGCCTTACCGCGCGGGTACGACCGCGCTGCGATGTAGCGCTTGCCCCATGTGCGCACGGGGAACATCTGCATCTCGAGATGGTCGGCGCAGCAGGTGTTGAAGGCGAGGCAGTCGAGCGGAGACTCACACTCCGTCGCACCGTCCCATTCGCAAAAGCCGCTCTCTTCGCCAGAAGCGATCTTGCAACGCGCCGTGTTGGGCGCGTTCGAGGCTTCCGTCGCCCCGAAGACGGCCACTCGGTTGGTAGCGAGCACCACCGAGCCGGTCAGGTCGGCGCCGGGCCGGTTCGTCTCGATGGAGAGGATGTCGTATTTGTGCAGAACGGCCTTGTATGAATCGCCAGGAGACAGCGCCGGGATGCCGAGCGCCTTGTTCTCGAGTGTGTGAGCCGTGACGGTGACCGTGACGTCGGTCGGTGTGTCGGAGGTGCCGATGACGGCGAGCTGTCCGCGCAATATCTCGAAGGTCTGCTCGCGAGTCATCACGATGTACCACTCGTCGAGCACGTTCTGCGGCAACACAATCGAGGCGTCGTTCGAGAAGACTTGTTCGTTCTCGAGAGGGTTGAACTGATAGACCGAGACGGGGATCGACGCTTCCACGCGGTACGCCAGCGGCGCGAGCGTGGTCCCATCGACGTCGCGGCGTGGCACGTTGAAGACGCGGAGCCCACCCGGCGGTATGGGTGAGTAGTCTATCGGCAGCTGCTTCGAGTCGAAGTTGACCTTGCCGTCGGAGTCCGTGATCTCCACGGTGGCTGAGCGTTTGGCGCTCGGGTTCGACACCACTATGGAGTACTGCGCGCCCGCCGCATCGTAGTAGCCGGCTCGGCCACCCGGCACGAAGGCGTTGTCGAGGTCGCACGCCCAAAAGTCACAGCCCTGATAGCTGTTCTGCTTCAGCGAGAGCTCGCACTCCTCGATGCAAGCGCCCTGATTGCAGACCTGGGCCGTGCCCTCCGCGAAGCAGTCCTTGTAGGTGATGAACTCGGAGCCATTCTCGGCACAAATCTCAGCGACCTCGTCGTCTCGGCAGCGGACCTTCAGCGGACTGCAGGGCAAACACCCGAGAGTCTCATCGCAGCGTGACGCATCATCACGGTCGTCCTTGCAGGCCCGCGTCTCGTAGCCGTCACCGTCCTCATTGCAAACGACAGCCGATTGGAAGTTCGCCGTGCAGCCCTTGACCTCATCTGGCGTACAGACGGGGCCCGGCTGCTTCACGTCGAGGCCGGTGCCGCCGTCGGTGCCGTCTGACGACTCGTTGCCGTCCGTCCCGTCGGATGCCGTGGTTCCATCGGACCCGTCGCTGCCATCTTGGCTATCGGTGCCCGCGGTGCCGTCGGTCGCCGCGGCTTCTTCGTCCGTCGAACAACCCGAGACCATCGATGCCGCGACGGCGAGCAGAAGAAGAGGCGACAGGGTTCGGATCGAGGTACGCATGCAGGCTCCAAGTTCCGTCAGACGCCGCTCGTCGACGGGATAGCCCGCTATCATACCCATCGGAGGGGCACCTTGGGTAAAGAAAGGCAGTCGCGCCCCTCCGAGGGTGTTCGCAGCGCTTGCGAGCCCCCCGGGCGATGGCGCATCCTCCCGGCGCGTTCGCGTCTCACGCGCCCTGACCACTGGGGGTCCCCATGAAGAACTTCGTCTCGATGTCGGCACTGATCGCACTCTCGGCCGCTTCCGGTCTCACCGCTGACGAGGCCCACGCGGCTCCCGTCACGCCAGCGCCGCCGTACGGGCTCCCGAAGCTGTCCCGCGACGACTTCAACCGTCTCGCAGCCCAGTCCGGCTCGCCCCTGTTCTGGCGGACCGACGCCGAGACCCCGGGCGACCTCGACCCCGCCGAGCTCGCGACGATAGGCACCGATTTGAAGCTGCGAGCCAAGTTCGTGACCAGGCCGAAGGCGCCCGACGCGGCGCCAGCCTTCACCAAGGCCTTCGAGAAGGAGTACCGCGCTCTCGTGGAGCTGCGCCGTCGCGAAGCCGTGCGGCTCGAGCTCGAGCAGGGACGGCCCACGCTCGTCGAGACCGACACGACCGCCTATTCAGCCGAAGACAAGGCCGTCCTCGCGCGCCTTGTGAAGGCCGGCGAGCTCATCGACGCGCTCTACGACTACCAGTACGGCGCCACGGGCCTCGACAAGCTCATCCCGAAGGACGACCTCGCCAGCCGCGCCATGTTCCGCCGAAACCACGGCCCGTGGTGCGAAGGGCCGAAGACCGAAGGCGATCCCTTCTGCAACGCGACGCCGACCTTCGCCAAACGCGTGTCGCAGAGCTATCCGGCCGACGCCGTCGTCGACGACGCCTTCTGCAAGGCGCTCCCGAACGAGCCGAATGGCAAGGACCTCATCGCCCCCTTCACGGTCGTGCGCCGGGCCAAGGCCGGTGGCTTCGAAGCGGTGCCGTACAACAGCCCCAAGGCCTACGGAAAGCCGATGAAGGCCATCGCCAAGGAGCTCCGTGCGGCAGCCAAGGCCATCACGAGCGGGCAAGAGTTCCGCATGAAGGCCTACCTCGAAGCGGCAGCGACCGCCTTCGAGACCAACGACTGGGTCCTCGCCGACGAGGCCTGGGCTGCGATGGCTGGCTCCAAGTCGTCCTGGTACCTGCGCATCGGCCCCGACGAGACCTACTGGGACCAGTGTGGGCTCAAGTCGGGCTTCCACATGTCCTTCGCCCGCCTCGACCCTGACGCCGAGAAGCTGAAGGCGAGCCTCTCCGAGATTCGCACAGACATGGAGACCCGCATCGCCGCGCTGGTCGGCGACGAGGTCTACAAACCCAGGGAAGTGGGCTTCAACCTCCCGGACTTCATCGAGATCATCATGAATGCGGGCGACAGCCGCTCGCCTCTCGGCGGCACCGTCGGGCAGTCGCTGCCCAACTTCGGTAAGGTCGCTGAAGAGTCGCGCGGCCGCACGGTCGTGATGGCGAACCTCTACCGAGATGCGGACTCGATGGCGGCCTCCGAGCTCAAGGACGGCCTCCTCTTCTCGGCGGCCACGCTCGCCATGCGCGACCCGTCAGGCGACGCAGGTCAGATGACGACCGTGCTCCACGAAGCGACGCACAACCTCGGCCCGAACGGCACGTGGACCGTCGATGGCAAGAAGCCGGAAGAGGCTTTTGGCGGCGACCTCGACGCCGTGATGGAGGAGCTCAAGGCCGAGACGGGAGCGCTCTTCTTGCTCCCGCTCCTGAAGGAGAAGGGCATCCTCACGGACACGCAGGTGAGCGCCGCCTACCACGCCGCGATGTCGTGGGCCTTCGGGCAGATCTCGCAGGGCCTCAACACGGCAGACGGCCGCCCCAAGACCTACTCCCACGTCGGCGCCATTCAGGTGAACCACCTCATCAAGGAAGGGGCGATCACGTGGGATCCGGCCGATGGCGCCGGCACGCCCGACGCGGGCCGTTTCACGATTCAATTCGAGAAGATGCCTGCGGCGGTCGAGTCGCTCATGAAGCAGGTTGTGACCATCAAGGCCAAGGCTGACAAGGCGGCAGCCGACGCCCTCGACGCAGGCGCCACGTCGCCGGAAGCCGCGGCGGGGTTCCAGATCACGGCCGTTCAGGAGCGCATCCGCCGCTTTCCGAAGGCGACCTTCTTCTACGGGCTCCGCTAGTCGCGATGGGGACGATCCCGCTGGTCTGCCCTTCCTGCCGTAAACGAGACGATGAGGGCTGGAGCCTCTTCACCGTCGAAGCGGCGAGTGACGCCTCGTGGCGCTGCGTCGGCTGCGAGAAGCGCTTTCCGGCGGTCAGCGGGATCCCACTCCTCGTCCCTCACCCCGCGGCGCTGATCGAGTCCGATCTCGTCGGCGCTTTCGCCCCCATCGGGGAGCCCAGTGCTCTCAGCTCTCTGGCCGAGTCTGGCGCTGACGGTGACGCCGTCGCGAGGCACCTGCAACACGCCTCCACGTGGCTCCACGCCCACTATGGCGACCTCGTGGGACACGCCGAGTGCGGCTATCATGCGTTCGCGTCGGCGCTCGGAGCCCTGCCGCGCTTCGAAGCCGCCGTCGAGCTCGGATGCGGCGTCGGGCGCGGCCTCTCCATCTTGTCCCGACACGCCGACCGCGTCCTCGGCGTCGATCTCTCGCTGTCGGCCTTGCGGCACGCCAAGCGTGTGCTCGCCGGCGAGCCACTCGAGTTCGCTCGTCGTATCGTCGGTCGCCATTACGAGCCCGCGCTGATCCCGGGCGAACTGGCTTGCGACAACGTGGACTTGGTCGTTGGCGACGTCCTCGACCCGCCGCTCGTGCCTGGCATCTTCGACTGTGTCGTGGCGCTCAACGTCTTCGACAACGTCCGCTCGCCGCGCGACCTCATCGGCGTCATGGACCAGCTCTGCACCCCCGGCGGCCGCCTCGTGCTAGCGACCCCGTTCGCATGGCAGTCCGGTATCGTCGACGACCACCAGCGCTTTGGCGGCGCCGATCCGGCCCGCGCGTTGCGTGAGCTGCTCGAATCCGGCGACGGCCTGGGCGCGACCTACGAGATCGAAGACGCGCGGGAGCTCGAGTGGTTCTTACAGCCCGAAGCCCGGTTGCGGCTCACCTACACGTCGCTCTATCTCGTCGCTCGGAAGCGTCGGGAGTCGTAACGGTCGCTCTCCGAGGGTCACCTTGCTAGTCCACAGCGCGTGGCCCCTCGTGCACGACCGCCTCGATCCGATGACCCTCGGGATCCCGAACGAACGCGGCGTAGGAAGCGCTTCCGAGCCGCCCGTGCCGCCGTCGCCGCCGCCCGTGCCACCACCACCCAAGCCACCAGCGCCGCAGTCGCAGCTAAACCACGACTGGCCCACGTAACCTTCACCGTGACGCCGTCCGGGTCGTCATCCTCGGCCAGGACCCCTACCACGGCCCTGGCCAGGCCCACGGGCTCTGCTTCTCGGTGCGCCGCGGGGTGCCGCCGCCGCCCTCACTGATGAACATCTTCCAGGAGTTACAGACCGACGGGCGCATCCCGGCGCGTCCAGCCCACGGCGAGCTCACGTCCTGGGCCGATCAGGGCGTCTTCCTGTTGAACACCTGCCTCTCGGTCCGCGCCGGCCAGGCGGCGTCGCACCAGGGCCGCGGCTGGGAGACCTTCACCGACAGCGTCATCGTGGAGCTGAACGCGCGCCGTGAAGGCCTCGTCTTCCTGCTCTGGGGCGCGCCGGCGGGACGAAAGGCCGCGATGATCGACGCGCGCCGCCACCTCATCCTCACCGCGCCGCACCCGTCGCCGCTCTCGGCCCACCGCGGCTTCTTGGGCTGCCGGCACTTCTCGGCCACGGACGCCCATTTGGCCACACGAGGAGAGGCGCCCATCGACTGGCGGCTGCCCCCGTGAGACAAGCGGCGCGTGACCTGCCTCTGACTTTGAGCTGAATCGAGGAGCTCTGGCCCATGACACGACGAAAAGGCGCACCCGGTCGCCCATGGCTGGCGGAACATGGCCCCGACCCTCGCGGCCGATGCGCCGGTTGCTGGCTGCGGCCCCACCTCTGCGTCTGCCAGGTCGCGCCCCGCCACGAGAGCGCTGTGCGTCTCGTCGTCGTGCGCCACTTCAGCGAGGCCCGGAAGAGCGCCAACAGCGCGCGCCTGCTCCCCCTCGTCATCGCGAACACCGAGTTTCGGGAGTACGGCATCCAAGACGCCCCTTTCAGCCCAGAAGGCCTCGACGCGCCCGGCACCTTCCTGCTCTTCCCGCCCGTCGAAGGGGCGGCGCCGACCGACGCCGACATGGCGCTAGTCCCGGGGCTCGTGCGAACGCTCGTAGTCCCCGATGGGACCTGGGCGCAATCACGCCGCATCGTCCGCCGCGCGCCGGGCCTCCGAAGCCTTCCACGCCTCTCCTTCCCAGAACGACTGGCGGTCGGCCCCCGAGTCCTGACGCCTCCGGCACCCTGGGCCGTCAGCACCCTCGAAGCCGTCGGCTTTGCGTTCGGCGCGCTCGGCCGTGCTGACATTGAGGCCTCGCTCCTCTCGCTCTACACGGCGTTCGCGATCCGCTCCTTGCGAGAACGGAACCGCTGGGTCGAGGGCGCGCCCGCGGACGACGACGCATCGACCGACGATGGCGTTGACCTGCACTAGATCGCGCCGCCAGATCACTCTCCGCTTCGCTTGCGCCCCTATGGTGTCGCGCGCCGTAACCGCCCTGATTCTACTAGACTCGCGACCGGCCCTGACGATCCGCCTGCCTCGCAGACGATCCGCCACGAGGATGGACCGTCTCTCACGAGCACTCCACACCGGCAAGGGCATTGCCAGCCACGCCCACGCATTGCATGGTGCACCCTCGCCCCTTCAGGAGTTTCCATGCGCCTCCTCTTCAGCCTCGCTCCTCTCGCTCTCGCCCTCCTGTTGACCGCCGTGCCGGACGCCCACTCGGACGACAAAAAGCCGATGCCGTCTGCCGCCACGCGGCGCACCTTCACCGAGAAGCTCGACGCCGGCCGCAAAGCGACCAAAGACGGCCGCCACGACGACGCGTGTGCGCTCTTCCGCGAGGCCCTGCAGGCGCTCCCGGGTTCGCCCTCTGCCCTCGGCGAGCTCGGCTGGGCGCTCTTTCAAGCCGGCAAGCTCGACGAAGCCAAGGTCCACATGGGCAACGCCGAGTACCTCGCCACGCGCCCGAGCCAGAAGGCCTCGCTGCTCTACAACCTCGGCCGCATCGCTGAAGCCCAGGGCCACAAAGAGCCCGCCCGCGAGCACTACTCGCGCTCGCTCATCCTCCGTGAGAACGAGACGGTTCGAAAGCGAGTGGAAGGGCTCGGCGGCGCGGTCAACATCCCGCCACCCATTCCGGAGGCCAAGGGCAAGGTCCAGGCCACGGCCGAGAAGAACGCCGAGCTGCCGCCGCTAATCACGGCGGCCGTCAAGTTCTACTGCGATCCCTTCCGTAAGGGACAAGAGGACGCGGGCGAGTGCGACCACAAGGTCGAGAAGGACCTGAAGTCCGCTGGCACCGGCATCACCGAGGCCCGCGTCACCCGAGTCGAAGGCGGCGCCGACATGGGCGGCAGCGTTGACGCGCAGGTCCTCACGGTCCGCGTCGACGGGGGCCCGTGGTTCAGCCTCGGCGTCGTCGCCGACTCCTGGAGTCCCGGCGTCGGCTCCGTCGAGAATAACGGCGAGGTAACCGCCATCGAGGCCGGCGATCTCGCGCCGACGCTGCCGGGCCAGGAGCTGGAGTTCACGACTTCGAACTACCAGCGCGACCTCGATCCCGGCGACGAGCGCGCCTACAATACCGGCGACAAACACTGGAACTTCTGCGGCAAGATCGCCGGTGCCTACCGCTGCCTGCGTCTCCGCACCGAGTCGGAGTCGACCACGCACGACCTCGACGAGTGGAACGAAGGCAAATTGCTGGACAGCTCCGGCTACGTGCTCGACGTGAAGCGCACCGAGGACAAGGTCACGATCGGCAAGAAGAGCGGGAAGTTCGGCAAGGACTTCAAGAAGTGCGTGGGTACCTTCACGCTCGACCAGCTCGCGGCGCTCCCCTGCACGGAGGTTCTGCTGCTGCAATGACGTTGTCGCTAGGGCCCTCCCACCTCTGACAGGAACCTCTGACAGGAACCCCTGACAGGAACCTCGGCCAATCGCGGAGTTCGCGCTATGGAGATGGACCAAACCAGCGAGTGTCGACAAGCTCGAAACCCAGTTTGTGTTTTTCCGCTCTGAAGTGCTCGTCGGTTGGCCTCTGCCATCGCGTCATGAAGTTGCTTCATTCGCTCTGACTGCCGTGGGTTGCTGAGTCCAGTAGGGGTCCGCCGTCCCGTCGATGCTGTCTTCGACCGCAGGGTCGCTGGCGATGACCAGGGCGCCGTCGACGTCGCTCGTCGCATGTCGCTTGCCTGCGGGCGAGCAGTACACGGGGTGCCCATCCGACAGCTCGTAAGGATCCCCGTCCCGGATCTGGCTGGCGTGAAACGGTCCTGGAGCGGACATCGGGTTGCGTCTCGAACTGCGGGTCGGGTCGCCCATGCTCCGATGGTAGCGGTCGCGACAGGCCCATGCCGAGCCCTGACGATTCACAGATCATCAGCACTGCCGAGCGTCAACACCGGAGGAGAGAAGAAGGTGCTTGTCGCTTTGTGTGCGCTTTCTACGGTCCCGTACTCGGCGGGTTCAGGCCGCGAACACGGTCCTGTTCACCCTGCTCGCGTTCTCGACCATCGCGGTGATGTGGCCGTGTTGCTGCCGGGCGGGCGCTTCACCTCGCTCACTCCGCAACGACTCGCCCATCCTCATACACACTGTAGCGCCCCGCGGTGAGCACCCCGGCGTCGACGACGACTCCGGTCGCGGGGAACACGACCCGCACGGGTGCCGAGGTGGCGCGGCCGAGGCCGATGTGGAGCCAGGGCGAGTCGCCGCTGCCCGTGCCGTGGCTGCCGGCGCGCTCCTGCAGCCGGTCTTTGCCAGCCACCTTGGCGATGACGCGGGCGCCGATGCCGCTCGTGTTCGAGTGGCCGGCGCCTAGCCCTCGGGGGCGGATCTGGAGGGCGTAGCGGCCGAAACGATTGCGGTTTCGGTAGGCGGTCCTCGCGAGGAGGTCGAGGTCGCCGTCGCCGTCGAGGTCGCCCGTCACGCTGCCCCAGCCGTTCAGGACGATGAGGCCGCTTGCCTGGTTCACGTCTGACCAGCCGGGGGTTGGCCACTCGTTTCGGTAGATCTGTGAGTGGCGGCCCTCGTAGATGGCGGTCCAGAATAGGTCGAGGTCGCCATCACTATCGAAGTCCCAGGCGTTGGGGTTCGAGGGGGTCTCTTGGTAGCGGATCCCGAAGTCGTCCGTGAGGTTTCGGAATGCAACCACCGCGCCGTCCGCGGGCCCGTAGTAGAGAGACTGCGGGTCGCTGAACGACATGAAGCGCGGGTGGGCGAGGCGCGCGACGAAGACGTCGAGGCGGCCATCGTGGTCGTAGTCGCCCCACGCGGCGCCGATGGAGTGCCCGTAAGAGACGCCGCTGCCGAGTGGGGTCGCTTTGGCCTCGAGGCCGGTCTCTTTACCCACGTCGGTGAAGACCCCGTTGTCGTTTCGGAGGTGCAGGCTTCGGTGGAGCCGGTAGTTCGTGACGAGGAGGTCCATGTCGCCGTCGCCATCGTAGTCCGCGGGCGCGACGCCTCGCGACGCGTAGCCCTTGCCCTGCGCTGCGTCGACGCCGGCGGAGGCGCTCACGTCTTCGAAGGTGCCGTCCCCGCGATTGAGCCAGAGCTTGTCGCGGCTCGGCAGGCCGTCGTCCCAGCAGATGAAGTTGCCCTGGTAGAGGTCGAGCCGACCGTCGCCGTCGTAGTCGAGCCACGCGCTGGCTTCGGTCGGGACGTGCTTTGGGCCGGGGACCCCGTTGCAGGTGTGCTCCTGCGTGTCGTCGATACCACTCGCTACGGTGACGTCGATGAACGTACCGCCGTCGTTTCGGAGGAGCACGTCGGCGTCGCCCGTGCCAAACCAATCGGGATCGCCGTCGTCATCGTAGTCGCCGAAAGCCCCGCCGCTCCAGGAGAGTCCGGCCGGAAGCGCGGTCGCGCTCACGTCCTCGAAGGTCCCGTCACCTCGGCCGAGCCAGAGCCGCGCGCCGTCGCCCATGACGTCCAGATCGCCGTCGCCATCGACGTCTTCGAGCGCCGCGCGCGAGATGCTCGGCGTGTCCGCGCCCATGGGCTCGAAGAGCTGGTCCGCGGGCGCGACGAGGTCCACTTGCTGCAGCTCGAGGTCGACGAGGTAGTCCCCTGGCGCCGCCGAGAACACCGTCGCCGTGCCGGTCGTCGGGTCGAGGGCCTTCGACTGCCAGAGCAGCGAGCTCGGGCTGAAGCCGGCGGGCGGGGGGGTGGGCGCCGCGTCCACTCGAAGGCGCGGGCTTGCCGCCGACTCCCACACGGTCGCCACATAGAACATGCGGCCCGTCGGGACCTCGAGCGGCGGGTCGAGTAGCACGGTCACGGTCTTGCCCGAGTCGGCGGGCGTGACGGCCTTCGATGCTCGCCCGAGCTCGCGGTCGAGTGACAGCGAGATCCCGTCGCCGCCGAAGTCGTCGAGCACGCGCAAGGTCAGCGTGCCTGCTTTGGGCACGTCGACTTGCGTCCGGATGGCCCGGATCCGAAAGCGCCCTTCGACGTCGAAGCGGACGTACTCGACGAGGCCAGGCTCGCCCAGGGTCACCGCGCCGATGCCGGTGCCGTCGTGGTGCGAGACCCATCGCCATTCGGTGGTCGTCGTCGGCTGTGGGCCGAGGTCGGGCAGGACGGGAACTTCCACGGGAACATCGACCGATTCGCTCGAATCCTCCGTGATCTCATAGTTTTCCGTGTCAGTTTGGCCCGGAAGCGTGTCAACGCGAGGCTCTAAGGGGCTCGTCGTCGATTCCGAACAGGACAGCAGGAGTGAAGCCCCGAGGGCGAGACGCGGCGCGAGATTCATGCTGCGACTATACCACTCTACTTCACGCTAGGTCCCTTCGGTGTCGGCACGAGATACTCGAGATCCACCATATCGAGGCCACCCGCTTAGCCATACGAGACGTACTGACCCCAGCCGTAGGCGATGACGTCGAAGGGCGTATCGCCAGGCAGCACGTGGGTGCCATCGTTCAATGCGATGCGCGCGCTTTTGAACGGCTCTGCCCTCACGGCGGTCCAGTCTTCGTCGTGGGCGGGGATGCCGTCGACCTCAATCACGACGAACTGCTCCGCCGACAACGTGAAGAGGAATGGCTCGGGGCGTCCGTCGAGGTCGTCTCGTGCGACACCGTCATCCCACCCGACACCGTCATCCCACCCGGCACCGTCATCCCGCCCGGCACCGAGAGATTGACAATGAGCCACCCGGGATGAACTCAGAAGTGACTAAATCCGCCTTCCTCACGACGCTCGGTCGAGGTTCCACCCCAACGCCACCCGATCCCGGCACCGGCCACGACCTCACCGATTCGCGTCGCAGGGCACGGCGGTAGTCCCACGCCCGTAAACAACAGCTCGTAGTCCTCGCCGCCGTACAGCATCAGGTGCACTGCGCGCTCGGCGCTTAACAGGTCAAGTCCGGGATGAGGTGGGAGCAGGTCGAGGTCGAGCTCGAGGCGAACCCCGCTCGCGGCGGCTAGGCGCACAGCGTCTTGTGCGAGCCCATCCGAGAGATCCATGCACGCGCCAACCCCGGACCAGTGGGCCAGTGCGGCGCCCTCCTGCAGACGGGGCATCGGCGTGCGGTGCGCCGCGATCGCGCTAAGCACGAGCTCCGCGCGTGGGACGCCCGTTTGAAGCGCCGTCAGGCCGAGCCCCGACCCACCGAGTGAGCCCGTGACGTACACTGACTCGCCTACGCGGGCGTTGCGTCTCAGCAAGGGCCGCTCTGCGACCAGACGCCCAAGCACCGACAGCGAAAGCGAGACTGGCCCTGGGCTACCCGTCACGTCGCCGCCACAGACGGTCATTCCGTGGCGGGCCGCTTCCGCCGCGACGCCGTCGAGGAGGCCTAGCACCCAGGTCCAAGGCAGATCACGCGGGAGGCTCGCCGTGAAGAGTGCGTACGTGGGCATGCCCCCCATTGCGGCGATATCACTGACGTTTACGGCCACCAGCTTTCTGCCGACGCTGTCCGCGGGGCTCCACCTCCGGTCGAAGTGAACGCCCTCTATCATGGCGTCTGCGACGGCGATGATCGGCTGTGCCTGACGAAAGACAGCACCATCGTCGCCAATACCAACCTCGAGCGGCTGAGTCTCAGAGAAGCGTTCTGTGATGGCCGCAATGAGTGCCGACTCGCCGTACTCAGCGAGTGTGTCGCTCGACGAGGGGTGCGGCGCCGTCACGATTCGAGGTGGCGGCGAAGGGCCGCCCGGAACTCCGCGCGTTCGGGATGGAAGCTGACTTGCTCTAGCCGGATCAGCAGGTCGAGCGCGACCGCGGTGTCGACGACCGGCGTCTCGACCTCGAGTTTCACCAGGAGATCGCCGCGCTCGCCTGTCGAGCCCGGGCAACCTCTCCCGCGGATTCGGAGGGTCTGTCCACTACGGGTTCGTGGTGGAACGCGGACTGTGACAGTGCCACCTTCGAGCACCGGCACGGTCGCTTCGCCGCCTACGACGGCCTCGGCGACCGAGATTGGCACGCTGCAGCGAAGGTCGCTCCCGTCGCGCTGCAACAGGGCATGTGGCTTCACCGAGAGCTCGACGAAGAGGTCGCCGGCATCACCACCGGCTTGGCCCGGCTCGCCGTAGCCACGCAATACGAGTCGGCGGCCGGGCTGTGCGCCCACAGGCACTTGCACCGGCAGGTCCAGCACTCGTTCTTGCTCCCCAATGCCCTCGCAGCCCGAACATGGGGATGGCGCGATTCGGCCTTTGCTCTCGCAGAAGGGGCACACATTTTCCACAGCCAGCAGCCCGGAGCCAGTCTTGATGCGTCCTTGTCCGGTACAGACATGGCAGGACTCGAGCGAAGTGCCCGGCTCCGCGCCGGTGGACTGGCAGCGATCACATCGAGTGCGCCTTCGGACTTGCACCGCGCGCGACGCACCGAGCACCGCCTGATCGAGCGACACGTCGAGCACGACTCGTCGGTCTTCACCGCGTTTTCGGACCTGCCTCATACGCGATTCGAGCGCCTGCTCGATGTTCGTCACGAGCCGCTGAACGTTGCCCACGAGCCCAGGCTCGCTGCCGCGGCGCGTGAGCGCCGAAGCGCCGAAGCGGTCGTATTTCAGACGCTTCTCGTCGTCGGAGAGGACGTCGTAGGCCTCAGCAATCAGTCGAAAGCGCCGCTCGGAGAGGGGGTGTCCATTGTTGTGGTCGGGGTGATACTGGCGAGCCAGATTCCGGTAAGCGCCTTTGATGGCCGACGGGTCGGCTCCCTCTGGGACGCCGAGCAGGCGGTAGTACGACGTCAAGGCTGAACCTTAGCCGACGTCTCGGTACATCACGTCCGCGATGCGGTAGGCGCTCCGCTCGAGCTGCTCGAACGCGGCCTGAACATCCGGGAGGTCTTCGGTTTCGAGGGCTTGGCGGCACTCCTGAATGTCGCGCCGTATCTGGTTGACCTCGTCTTCGGTCAGGTAGCTCTTGAACTCTTGAAGCGAGCGTTCGGTCGTGTAGATGAGGCTGTCGGCCTTGTTCTTCAGGTTAGCGAGCTCGCGCTTGTTCCCGTCGATGGACTTGAACGCTTCTGCTTCGTCGACGAGCTTCGAGATCTGGTCCTCTGAGAGGCCAGACGCCGCCTTGACCCTGACGCGCTTCTCGTTGCCGGTTCCGAGGTCGCGTGCGGAGACGGCGAGGATGCCGTTTGCGTCGACGTCGAAGGTCACTTCGACCTTGGGCACGCCGCGCCTTGCCGGCGGGATATCGAGGAGCTCGAAGCGCGCGAGGCTCTTGTTGTCCCGCGCCATCGGGCGCTCACCCTGAAGGACGTGGACGTTGACCAAGGGCTGGTAGTCCTCGGCCGTTGTGAACACCTCGGTGTGCCGCGTGGGGATCGTGCGGTTGCGCTCGATGACGCGCGTGAAGATGCCGCCCTGGGTCTCGATACCGAGCGAGAGCGGGATGACGTCGAGTAGGAGCACGTCGTCGACGCTACCCTGGATGATTCCGGCCTGAACGGCCGCCCCCACCGCGACCGCTTCATCCGGGTTGACTGACCGCTCTGGTGCCCGACCAAAGAACTCAGCAACCACGCGCTGAATCATCGGCATCTTGGTCGAACCGCCGACGAGCAGAACCTGGTTCACCTCATTGGCCGCGAGCGCCGCGTCGTTGAGCGCCTCACGGCAGTGCGCAATTGTCCGGTCGCAGAGCGGCTTGACCATTGCCTCGAGCTGTGAGCGCTGGAAGTTCATCTGCAGGTGCTTCGGCCCGCTGTTGTCGGCGTAGATGAAGGGGAGGTTGATGTCCGTCTCGTCGACGTTCGAGAGCTCTATCTTCGCCTTCTCGGCCGCCTCTTTGAGGCGCTGCAGCGCGATCGGGTCTCCTTGTATCGCGACGCCCTGCTCTCGCTCGAAGGTCTTCAGGAGGTGGTCGACGATGAGGCTGTCCATGTCCTCGCCGCCGAGGAACGTGTCGCCATGGGTCGCGAGTACCTGAAATACCCCCTCGGAAACGTTCAGGATCGAGATATCGAAGGTGCCGCCGCCCAGGTCGTACACCGCGATACGGCCATCCTCTTTGTTGTGGAGGCCATACGCCAGCGCTGCTGCTGTCGGCTCGTTGATGATACGGAGGACGTTCAGACCGGCGATACGACCAGCGTCGCGCGTGGCCTGCCGCTGACGGTCGTCGAAGTACGCGGGGACCGTAATAACCGCGTCTTCGATGGGCTCACCCAGGTAGTCCTCAGCGTAGTTCTTCATTTGCTGCAGGATGAACGCGGACACCTCTGGAGGTGAGTAGAGGCGGTTCATCACATCGACGGCGGCGTCACCGTTTTGAGCGCCCTTGATCCGGTACGGGTAGCTGCGAACGGCGCGCTGTACTTCGGAGTCCTGGAACTTCTGGCCCATCAACCGCTTGACGGCGGTGATCGTGTTCGTTGGGTTGGTCACCGACTGACGTTTCGCGATGTGGCCGACGAGCCGGTCACCCTGCTCCGTGAACGCCACGATGGACGGCGTCGTTCGGCTTCCCTCTGACGACGGCACTACCACCGGGGCGCCGGCCTCCATGATCACCACGCAGGAATTGGTGGTCCCGAGGTCGATGCCGATTGCCTTGCTCATCACGTCTCCCAGCGCCCGTTAGCAGGCCCTACGCCAAAGTGACGCCGATGATACGACAATCCACCCGGACTCCTCTAACTTCAACTCATACCCTACCGTCCGCGCCGTGGCAAGTCGTTCTTGGCTCCCAGTGCCATTGACCGGACGGCTACAGGGCTTCCCCGAGTGGATCAGAGTGGGTTCTCGGGGACGAAGACGATATCGCCTGGGATGAGCCGGAAGTTCGTGGAGCCGGGGTCCGTCACAATCCGCTCCACGGGAATGTCGATGGTGCTCTCTTTGTCACCGCTCTTTCGCTTGATCTTCACATTGTTCTGTTGAGCGAACGTGCTGAAGCCGCCAGCAAGCGCGATTGCTTGGACGACGTTCATCCCGTCTTCGTACAAGAACGCACCCGGCTTGGCGACCTGCCCGAACACGAAGATCTTCTTTGAGTTCACCTCTTTGACGTAGACGGTCACGGTAGGACTGCGCAGGTAGCCCTCCATCAACTTTTGTCGAATGAGGTCGGCGATCTGGGACGAGGTCAGTCCTTCTACTCGAACGCGCTTGATGAGCGGAAAGTCTATGTCGCCCTCAGGCGAGACGCGATGAAGGCCGCTCAAGTCGTCGTGACCATGAACACGCACTTCGAAGACGTCGGATGGGCTGACCGCAGACGCCAGGATCGCCTCGCTCGTGTCGAAGGTCACCTTCTGGTAATCCGTCGTCGCTGTCGTGGTGCATGCAGCCGAGAGCAGCGCAGCGATCATCAGAGACCGCATCAGTACACGACGTTGAGGCTAGCGTAGACTTGGTGCCGGATGTACGTGCCGGCGTCCATATAGTCGAAGTCGCCGCTCTGCGCGACACGGGAAGTGAGCGTGAAGTCCGTAAACACGCCGCGAAGCTCGTATCCGACAGACATGCCCAGCCAACGCGTGAGATCGACGTTGAACCGTAGGTGGGCAGAGACCTGATGGTCTTGTCGTTCCTTGTGGCTGACCACCGTGTAGGTGCCGTCGTTTGCGGAGTCAGGGTCAGCGGCGATGGGGTCGAACTCGGCAAACTCGACGTAGTGGTAGGCCGCCGACAGGTCGATCGCGAATTGCCGCATGAAGCGAAGCTGCGAGCGGAGATAGGAGCGGTTCTCCACGAAAAAATTGCCGTAGTAAGATGGCGAGAAGTCGCGGACGAAACCGCCCGCTACCAGGATGGAAGGGCTGAACGTGTAGGCGAGCTCAGCTTGCCCAATCGCGTTTTCGTACGACGGGCCGTTGTCGTGGAAGGAGTTTCCGAAGCCGACCTTGGCCAGGAGCGCGAGCTTCTTCGTGACGAAGCCGTTGAGTCCCACGACGACGCGGAGCGGCATGTTGTCTTCGTACGAGCTCGCGAACTCGGGCTCCGTCGTCCAGTTCCAGATCGAAAGAGATGCGTCAATGAAGGCCTCGGTCTTCGGGTAGAAGCGCCAAGCTGTTCGGAAGACGATGTCGTGGGACATGTACTCGCCACGTTCGAAGTCGTCGAAGGCGTTGTAGACGAAGTCGTAGGCGCCGATGAACGCCAACGCTCCACCGCCCGGTTTGACGTCGACACGCGCACCAACGCGATTGGTGTTGCGGTTATATGTCGACCGCGTCTCGGTATTCTGGGCCGACAATGTACGGCGAAATGTGTCCTGCAGCGTTATAGAGACCGGCCCTTTGGGCAGGATGGTGAAGCGCGCGTCTGCTTTCACGCCGGCGTTCGTCTGGTCCTGAAGAGTCTCGTCGCTCGAGGCGTAGACCCGTACGTCGACTTCAGTGCCGAACTCGTAGCTGAAGGTGGTCGGGTTGAGGTTGGTCAACGCGAGGCCCGGGACTAGCCGAACCACCGGGACAGAGCGAGGTGCCTCTTGGTCATCGAGTTGGAAGAGATTGGAGTCCCAGCGGCCCTCGAGCAAGAAGCTCGGCCAAAGCAAGATCTGTCCGAGGCGAATGCCGCGCTCTTCCGTCGAGCGGAGGCGAATCCCCTCGCCATCGAGGAAGCCTTGAAGTCCAATGTTGTTCTGGATGTATGACGGTGGCGATTGCGCCACACCCGTCCCAGCGCCCAGGAGGGCGAGGGTCAACCCGACGCCGGCCCACGAGGGCGCAGCGGTGCGGCGTCGCAAACTCATGTCCCGAAGGGCGATCCCGACGTGGGGCGAGCTGTGTCGACATTCAACGTGTCGATGAGGCCGAGGTCCTCGGTCGTCTCGGCGGTTGGAAGGTCTTCGTCCATGAGGACGTCGAGGTCCGGAGTACCGTCTTCCGTTTCAGTCGTCGTCTTGCCGGCAGATGCGAGGACTCGGGCAGCGACATCGAGAACGCGCTGGTAGGCCACCGTGAGCTTCACGAACTCCCGCTCCGCGCGCGCGAGGTCCTTGCGAGCGATGGCTGCCTGAAGCATCGCGTAGGCGCGCTTCGCAGCCGCTGACAACCCGGTCAGCATCTTCATCGCGTTTTGGGAGCTCTTTTGAGCTGCCATGCGCCCGTCGGCCTGAATCTGACCGAAGGCGGCGGTGGCTTCGGTCACCGCTTTGTCGATGGCGCCCATGTATGTGGTTGCGGTATCGAGCGCCTTGCTAGCGTCGAAGCGCACCTCGGAGCCCGGTGGACGACGTTCGGCAGCAGCCAACGACGAGAGACCGAGGCCGATGGCTGCCACGAGCACGAATGACGACTTCAGCCCAACGCGACGCGGACGCGCTTTGGACGCATCGTTCGAGGGAGCTTGAATTTCGCAATGAAAGAACATCGGGTCAACCTTCTAGCCGTAGCCCAGCACTATGCCAGGACAGGCGGGAACCGTCCAAATCCCTTACGCAGGCGCCGCCGCACCGTCGGAGCCGTTGCTTCGACGAGACGACCCTGGCCCCTCCCCCGCAGTCGGAACCACGCCCAAGCGTGTGCTCCGCACTCGGACATCCTGACCCGCCCGCGCTCAATTGCCCTTCGACAAGACGATTGGGTAGGTGAAGGAGACGTCGCCGTTTTCCGGCTTGTCGAACTTCATCCCACGGACTTTTTCCACGATGCATGCGCCAACGGCCGTGTCCCCGGTCGTGTTGGAGGCGACATCGATGTTAGTGACCCGACCGGCCCCGCCGATCGTAAACCGGATGACGATTTTGCCCGCTAGGCTCGGTTTGTCTTGCAGACGCGACTCGTAGCAGGCCCGGAAGGCTGTTGCACGGCGTTTGAAGACGCTGGAAACCTGCGCCGTATCGAGCTTGCCGAGCCCGCCGCCCTTCTTCGCGCCGCCAGCGAGGTTGATCTTCGCCTCGACCTTCTTCTCCGTGGGAGCTTTCGTCGGCGCTTTGGCCACCACGTCGGTCTTCAGCGCCTGGCCAATCCCAGCTTGCTTGCGCTCCTCCGCCGTGATCGTCTGTGCCTTGGGGCCGCCCGCGCCCCCTTCGCCAGCAGCAGGCCCGCCGCCGAAGGCCTTCTCCTCCGGCGCGTTCATGGCCGTTGGGTTCTTGCCGTCATACTCGAATGCGGTCGCGTACTTGGCGGCAGCACCCTGATTGATCCCCACATCGCCCGGCCCCGCTTCGCCGGAGCCCATCAGCGCCTTGAGCACCGTCTTGTCGACGACTGCCGAGCGACGCTTGGCGATCTCTTCCGCGCCCTTGGGCGGTTGCGCACGACCCGGATCCCTTGGGGTTGGGCTATTGGCCTTCGCCACTAGCGGGTTCGGCCGCTTCTCGGGATCGCGCTGCCGCGGGATCTCCGGCGGAGGCGGCTCGTTCACGGTCGGCGGGGCATCGACGATGTCCTCTGGAGACGGCTCTTCGAGCTCCTTGGGCTTCTCCGGCTCTTCGACGGCCTCCTTGGGCTTGTCCTTCTCGAAGTCGACGTCGATCTTGAGCTGCGCTAGGTAATCTTTCTTGGGCGGTCGCGCTTTGGTCGGGTGAATGACGTAGGAGGCGGCGATCACACCGGCCTGTATCGCGATGGACGCTATCACTGCCGTTAGGAAGGCCCACTCTGACCTCAGTCGACCGGCGAATCCGCCGCGCGCCCCGGCCGGCAGAGTCGGCTTCGCGCTGATAGGGGGCGGCGTTACGAACTGAAAGAGCACGGTGATGTCGCCAAGCACGAGCTTGCCGCGAGCTTTCTCGTCGAGCGGCACGAACTTCACGCCGTCCTTGCCGACGATGGCGCCCTGCGACGCCTGGAGCTCTTCGAGTGTGCGGAGCTGGTCGCCAATCGAGACCTTACCGTCCACGTCGGTGCGGAGGCCGAGCAAGTACTTCTCATTACGAATGTCGAGCAGGGTTATCTGCTGCGGCAGCTTGGAAGTAGGCAGATAAAAGGTGTTCTTCGGCGACGTCCCGATGGTTACGGCTTCGCGCTTTCGGAGCAGCCGCTCTTCGACGATCTTGCCGCTCTGGAGAACGCCGACGCGGAGTATCTTCTGTTCAGTCGTGCTCATCGGAGATGGCTCCTGCGCGCTTTCTTGAATGGGCAACCGTCAGCCGCTGCAACGAGCGCGCTGCTTCCCCCGGTCACAACGCTGACGGTGGGCATTCTGTTCATGAAGGCGCCTGCGGCGAATGTGAGGCCAGTAGCGCCATAACCTTGGCGCCCGTGGTCTCCACGTCCCTCGAAATCTGAACCAGGAGTTGGGTGAGAGCCACCTTGGCGCCTAGGCTCAACACTACGGTCACGACGCCGAGGAGCCCAGCCGCTGACGCCCCCGCGATCGCAGCCGAAAGTGCATCGCCACGCCCCCCGTCCACGGGCTGCTTCATGGCTTCGAGCATGTGCCATGCGGCCAAAGACGTACCGGCGAAGGTGAGTAGCGCTGCAACTCTCGCGATCCCATTCAGCCACGAGAGGCGCCGTCCGAGTGGCGGTAACACGTCGGTGACCGCCTGAGCGAGCGCGGTCCGCACAGCGTCGGGTCCGGCGCTCGCCTGCGAGAGCCCCGCTCGTGCGACCTGCGCTACGGCGATGGTCGGTGCTGCTGCGCACATCGCCACTGCCCGGGAGACTTCCCCCGACAGAACGAGCTTTTGCACCTGCGCCAGAAAGGAGTCGGTATCGGTCCGAGCGCGAAAGCGAATCGCCAGAAGTCGGTCGATGGTCACCGCGAGCGCCAGCGCGAACGTTACGACGAGCGCCACGTTGATGATGACGGACCATGTCCCCTGCGCTTCGGTTGCGAAGGCGGCTCTGATGCTGTCCGTGATCATGAAGGGGGTCCACACTCATCGTCGTCGTCGTGTCCTAGCGTCGGTTCATCGAAAGAAATGGCTCGTTATTCATCGGCTCAAAACGGATTACTTCGGACCCCCCGGCCAATCTCATCGACAAAAGACTTGGCCAACTTGACCCCTTTGTACGCAAAGTCCGATTTCCCAAGGATGTAGAACACTTCGGGCTTCTGGATCTTGCCGATGATCACGAGCTCATCGTTGATCTCGTTGAGGTTGGTCAGCGACGCCGCCTTGCTTCGGGTGTTGCCGCCCTTGGCGCTACCGCCGTCGGACTTCTCTTCCGCGGGAGGCTCGTCGGCCCAGGCAGCAGGGCTGAGCAGGAGCACCGCCGTCGCCAGAGCGCTCACGTACTGCGATAACCGTGATGAGATTCTCTTCATCCCTGGTGCTCCTGAACGCGGGTTGCCGAGGCCTGGCCGGGTAGCGGCTCGGGCTCGGGCTCGGGGAGAGGTTCGGGCTCGGACTCTGGGACCGGCGCGGGCTCTGGGACCGGCGCGGGCTCTGGGACCGGCGCGGGCTCTGGGACCGGCGCGGGCTCTGGGACCGGCTCGGGCTCTGGGACCGGCGCGGGCTCTGGGACCGGCGCGGGCTCTGGGACCGGCTCGGGCTCTGGGACCGGCGCGGGCTCTGGGACCGGCGCGGGCTCTGGGACCGGCGCGGGCTCTGGGACCGG
>CANMLD010000066.1 GCA_947498315.1 Pseudomonadota bacterium
CGGATCGCTGCGCGTCGACGAGCTGATCCTCAAACCCAAAGCCGGTGGCCGCGACATTCGCCCCATCGGGCCGCCGGACACGGTCATCTTCGTCGATGGGCTTCCGGTCCCGGTGCGTCTGCAGAGAAACGTCGCGGATGCCGCCGAGAGAGCCGGCGCCTTCGTCGAGATCGCCGTCGACCTCGAGATCCCCCGGCGCGCGGTGAGGGTCCAAAACGATCAGATCGACGTGTGGGCCGAGGGGAAGCTCCGCGTCGAGACGTCAGGCGAGCGGCTCGCGCTCCTCGGCCGAGTCACGGTCAACGAGGGCTCGGTGGACTTCATCGGGCGCTCTTTCGTCATCGATCCCGAGTCGGCCATCATCTTCGACGGCCGCGAAGGCATCGACCCCCTGCTCGACCTGAGCGCGCGCTACAGCCTCGCCGACGTAGACCTGAGCGCCCTTGGCAAGACCGCGACTGCGAGCGATCACATCCTCCTGAAAGTCAGAGGCCGCCTCTCGAAGCCGAAGCCCGACTTCACGGCGGTGCCAGACCTGTCGCAGACCGACATCCTCGCGATCATCGCGGTTGGCTTTCCCGTGGGAGGCGATGGCGGGGCCGCGCAGAGCAACACGGGCCGCGTCGGCAACATGTTGATGAACCTCGTGAGCGCACAGGCGTCACGGATCATCCAAGACCGCCTCCCGGTCGACGTGTTCAAGCTCGAAGCTGGCGCCGACGACATCTCAAAGTCCAAGATCACGGTCGGCAAGCGTCTCCTTCGCGATCTCGTTCTCTCCTACAACGCCAACTTCGGCGCTAAAGACGGCGAGAACAAAAACGAAGCCCAGCTGCGCTACGAGATCACGAACAACATCCAACTCGAGGCCCGATACGGCGACGCGGGCTATGGCGGCGCCGACTTGTTCTTGCTGTGGCGGTTCTAGGAGCCTAGTCACACCCATCGAACAAGTCGCCATCGCAGTCGTCATCGACGAGATCCCCACAGAGATCATCAGCCGCTGGCGTGACTTGACCGAGACACGGGCCCGCGATGCTGCCGCCCGAGCAGACCCGCAGGCCCGAGCGGCAACGCCCCACGCCGGCCGTGCCTTCCGGTCCCTCGTAACAGGGCTCCGACACGGGTTGTCCCGTCGCACCGATGCGGTCAACGAGCCCGTCGCAATCGTCGTCTTCGCCATTGCATGACTCGGTGACGGGCCCTTTCGCGCCCGCGCAAAGCTCAGCCCACTCATCGGCCTGACACGTCTGTGAGCCCGTCTCACACGCGCCCTGCTCTACTCCACAAGGCTGGGCAGCCGAACACGGACAGCCTTCGTCGGTCGCCCCATCGCAGTCGTCGTCTTTGCCGTTACACGCCTCTGCAGCCGCCGGGTTTACTTGCCCTGCGCACGGCGTGAAGCCACCGGCCAACGAGCAGATCCGCTCCCCGACGCGGCATTCGCCAACACCTGCGGTGAGGACGGGGCCGGAGTAGCACGACTGCCTCAGCGGCGCCCCCGCTGCGTCCTGGTCGGTGGTCCCGTCGCAGTCGTCGTCCTTGCCGTTGCAGGTCTCGAGCGCGGGCCCGATGCCCCCAAAGCAGGCACCCACTTTGCCGGTGCAGACCGTCATGCCGACCTCACACTGCCCAACGTGGCTCCCACAGGTCGCGGGTGCCGCACAGGTGCAGCCCTCGTCCGTCGTGCCGTCGCAGTCATCGTCCTTCTTGTTGCAGGTCTCTGTCACCGGGGTGATCGCGCCGCTGCACGGACCGAAGTCCCCGGCAAGACACTGACGTTTGCCGGCGCGGCAGGCTCCGAACCCGACCAGACCGGGTGGGCCGCCGTCGCAAGCCTCCGAGAGGGGCTGTCCAAAACGGTCTTCGTCGGTCAACCCGTCGCAGTCGTCGTCCTGTCCGTTGCATGACTCGGGCGCGGGGAGAACACCGTCACACCCGCTCCAGCTAAGCGCACTCGTGCCGCATCGCTGCACGCCTACCGTACAAGCGCCTTCAGCGGTCCCACAGGCCATCTCGGCGCTCGCCGTGCAGGGACATCCTTCGTCCGCCGCCCCGTCGCAATCGTTGTCGAGGAGGTCTCCACAGAGCTCACCGCCAGGCGAAGACGCACTGATCTGAGGTTCCACGAGCCCGTTGCAGCCATCGAAGCGTCCACCGAGACAAAGAGCGCTGCCCGCTTTGCAAATACCGAGGCCGGCCTTGACGCCCGTGGGGTCGAGCGTCGAGCTCCAGCACGGGCTCACGAGGACGCCATCGACTCCCCGGGCCACATCGACACGCCCATCGCAGTCGTCGTCGTCGCCATTGCAGACTTCGACCGCCGGCATAATAGCCGACAGGCACTGAGCGCTCTGCGAACCCCCCTCGCAGAGCTGCACGCCCGAATCGCAGATGCCGAGGGACACCCCACAGCCGAGCGCGGTGCCGCTCTGACACGCACAACCTTCGTCCACGATGCCGTCGCAGTCGTCGTCGAGCGCATTGCACGCTTCGAGCGCCGGCAACACCTCGCCCTCGCATGGGCCATCGCAAGCCGCCCGGCCTGACCGGCAGATCCCGCGCCCGTCGAGGCTGGGCTGGATCGTTCCGCAGCGCTCCCGCAGGCTGCCGGTGACGTCACCAGGCTGGTTGTCCACCGACCCGTCGCAGTCGTTGTCGAGCCCATCACAGCTCTCGAGAGTCGGCCAGGTTGGGCTCGCGGCGGCACCATAGAGGCACGCCGTCCGCCGTCCATCCAAACAGAGCTGTGCCCCTGTCGAACAGACGCCCTGCTCGATGCCGCACGCCGTGACCTGGCCATTGCAGGGGCAGCCCTCGTCAATGGCGCCGTCACAATCGTTGTCGAAGTCGTCGCAGCCTGTGGGACCATCAGGGCCATCTGGCACCGGCAGCCGCTCCCCTGAACAACCGCCGAACTCGCCGCCAATACACTGCGAGACACCGGCACGGCAGATGCCGAAGCCGATCGTCCCGGGTGGCCCGCGATAACACCCGATGGAGAGGGGCGCTCCATCGACGCCTTCATCGGTGCTGCCGTCTCCGTCATCATCTTTGCCGTTGCAGGTCTCCATAACCTCGGGAGGTGCATCGAAGATGCAGACCCGGTCTGGAAGGCCGATGGTGGGCGCCATGCGGCAAACGGCGCCTGGCGGGCAACCGTCGTCGCTCACGCACTGAAGAGCACACTTCAGCCTCGGGCCGTCGATGGCGCAGGCACTGCTGGCCGTCCGACAGGGGTTCGTGATCGAGCAGCATGCGCCGATGCCACCCGCGCGAATCGGGGCGCAGTAGAGCGCGGCCGAGTCCGCGGCGTTGGCCGTGGCGTTCTCGACCGTCAAGCCGCGCCTGCAGAGGGCTCCTTCGCCACAATCGGACTGGGACGCGCATGGCACCGTGCATCCCGCACCGAGTGGATCAGCCAGGCAGGCACTGCCGGGGACCCCCTCTGGCCCTTGTTCGCACTGTGAGGACGCCGTACAGATGGCACCGAGGTCGGGGAGCCCGACAGCCGTGCAGTGCCCCTCCGTACATGTTGTCGCGACGGCACCGCACCCAAAGTCGATCGGCACGCACGCGCCGCAGGTCGGGCACAGCGGCAGGCAAAGCAGAGAGACACCTACGTAGTCGCACCGTCCCGAGGCGCAGTCGGTGTCGTCACTGCAGAGCGCGAGCGCGGGGCGCAGACCACGCGGTCGGCAGACGCCTTCGCCACACTGCCCGAGACTCACGGAGTCCCCTCCCGCGACAGGCTCAACGGCGCTGACGCCATCGGGATCGCACTCAGCCCCATCCTGGATGCACTGGACACGGCACACTGGGGGGCCAAGCGAGTTGACATCGCACTTGAGGCCGTCGTCGCAGGCGCAGGCATCGTCCCCACAAAAGGAGCCTGGCGCGCCGCAGACGGGGGGGAGGCACGCGGAGACCGAGCTACCCTCGACCGTCTGGGCTTCTCTGCAAACCTCACCCGGGAAGATGCAGTCGATAGCGGTCGTGCAGGTGCTCGCACAAACAGCGGTGCCTGAGCGGACCACGCAGCGTTGCGACGCGCATTGGATTCCCAAGGTGCAAATCGCGCCGTTTTCACGGGCGGCAGCAGGCGCGCACGCGAAACGAGCAGGCTCGGGGCATGATGCGCAACGCTCGCCGGCATTGCACGCGGCCCCGCATTCATTCTGAACCGGTTCATTGACGGTGTCCTCGATGAGCGTCCCGCCGAGGTCGAGCCCCCCGAAGTCGAAGTCGAGGGTCAGCTCGAACGCGAAGGCCCCAGCGTCACTGGCTACCCCATCATCTTCCGAACATGAGGCGGTTAGAGCGAACAGAGCAAGGAGTAGGAGGGCGGTGGAGCGCATCGCCGCGAGCATATCCGAAAATGCACGCGCGGTGCCTAGTCTCGTTTCCAAACGACGGCGTCGACACCGGCGACGTGGAGGCGCCGTCACGTGCTGGTTGACCGCGACTGCTCATCGGGTAGAACCAGCGCACCTTTAGCGTTGCCACGGCAACGCCTGTACCCAGCTGGAGGCCAATTGAGCACCGCCACGACCGTACTCTGCAAAAAGCTCGGCAAAGAGCTCCCGGCGCTCACGCGCGCTCCCTGGCCCGGTGAGATCGGGGTCCGTATACAGGCCGAGATCTCTGCGGAGGCGTGGGATCAGTGGAAGGAGCACGCCAAGATGCTGGTCAACGAGTACCGGCTCAACCTTGGCAGCGACGAGGGCCGCACCTTCATCGCAGCCCAGATGAAAGCCTTCCTGTTCGACGAGGGTACGGTACGCGAGGCGGCCGGTTTCGTGCCGAAAGCCGAAGGAGGCTCGTAGCTGACTCGATGTCCGGGGCTGCTGCCGGCGATGCCGGCGCGACGCTCAGTGCTGCTCCCGAGCGGTCAGCGGTCAGCGGTCGGCCGTCAGCTCCGGGCGGCCGGCCGGGCGACATGTCTTGCACGGCGCGGCGCTTCCTTGGCCTCGCCGGGCTGACCGCTCGTGACTGACTCGATGTCCGGGGCTGCTGCCGGCGATGCCGGCGCAGCGCTCGGGGCTGCTCATTGGCTTTCAGCTTTCAGCGTTCAGCCGTCAACTCCGGGCGCCCGACCGGCCGGCTTGTCTAGTACGGCGGGATGTTCCGTGTCCTCGCCGGGCTGAGCGCTGATGGCTGATAGCCCGGCGTCAGCTCCGGCTGAAGCCGGCGCTGGGGCTGACCGCTGGCGCGACCCGTCTCACTGCGCTGGCTGAGGCAACCCACAGCCTTCGGGCGCCGGCAGGACGAGCCGAAATTCGCCGGAGATCGTCGCCGTCGCGTCGATGCGCCCTTCGTTCTTGAGCGTGCCCCGAATACGCCCTTCGACGACGCCGTCCTCCGCGATACTCCACTTGAGGATGTCGACGGTTCCCGACGCACCGGACACCCATGACGCGAGCGTGAGCTGAGGCCCCCCAGCGCCGTCCTTGGTAATGAGCTTGAAGGCCGGGGGGCTATTCACGCCACCTTGGCCCCACGGGAAGACGCCAACGTCATCAATGGTGAGCGGGTGCTCGGGGTCGCCGATGACGAAGCCGAGGTTCATGCTCAGCGTCGAGAAGGGCTTGGGGTACGTGACCTCGACCGCGAGCGAACGAACCGGCGGCGGCAAGTGAGTACAACCGAACGAGATATGCTGAGAAGGAACCAGGACGCCTGCATAGGTCTGAGCGACGCCGGAAGGCAAGGCGACCGTGAAGGAGTAGCTCGACTCGTCCACGGCCGGTCCCACGTCGGTCGTGACGTCGGAAGCGGCGTCCATTGGCGCTGCTGTGTCGGCTCCGACAGCGACAGCGCTGTCTTCAGTGCACGCCGCAGCCCCGAGGGCGCCCACCGCCCAAGCGCCAAGAAGTCTCATTCGCATCAAGAATCCCCCCTCGCCGATCGTGCCGGCACTCGTGGCGAGCAGACATGCTACACTATGAGCGTGCTGCCTTCATTGCCGAGCGCCTACGACCACTATCCAAGCGCCATGGGGCCCGTGGCGGTCCGATGAGAGCTCGTAACCTCCCCGCGCCACCCCCAGCCGCTGTCGGCGACGAAGGCTGGACCTGGGTGCTCGAGGTGCGGGTCGATAGCCGCTGGGTGCTACGCAATGGGCCGCTACGAAGCTACGAAGATGCCCGGTGGCACCTGTCCGACAGCCTGAAAGAATCGAACTTGTGGCGCATCCGTGGCGGCCTCGGCGTCGGGCTGCCAGCCAAGACGCCGCCATAGCCCCCTACCTTCCGCGAGCACGAAAATGCCAGTCCAGAGAACGAGCGAGCTCATCGAAGTCGCGTGGTCGGGCCCACACGAGCCCATGGCCGTAGAAGGCCTGAACGGTGCACTCGACTACGGGCTGATCTCCTTCTACGGCAGCCACCCCGTCTTTGGCTCCGATGCGCTTCTCTACGTCGATGAAGCGCGGGAGCAGCCCTTTGGGGCCCGCATGCGACGTGTGGAACCATGGACGCGTCACCTCCCCAGCGCACCGTCGGTGTACCTCGGTCGCCTGGGCGGCCCCGACTCCCCAACTGACGCCGAGTGGCGCGACGCCATCGAACGCGCTTACAGGCTCGTGACCTTCTTTCACGCCCCCCCCTGGAACAGCCGCGGACTCGACCATCATGGCGTCCTGGGCCGCCCCACGACGGTGCTGAACGTCGGTCGTCGGCATCGACTATCGATGGAGGTCTCGACCGCATGGGACGAGAGCACGTGGGACCCCAAGGGCTCGCTGTGGCGTCCTTACGGCCAGGCGGAAGTGACAGAGCGCCGAGTACAGGACGGCGTCGAGCCGACGAGTCGGTGACACTCGCCGGCTCGGAGTGGGTCGGACAAAATGGAGATTGAGCGATCGCCGCGCACGCCGGGGGTGTGAGGGTCGTCCCCCACCCGCAAGCGCACGGACTGCCGACGCAGCCCCCCTTGCTTCGATCAGGCGCCGATTGGCGCGTACTCGAGCGACGAAGGCGGGCTGCATCGCCCGCCTTTGAGCGAGAGCAACTCGATGCTAGAAAATTGCCGGTGGACGCCAATCGGAGTTTTGTCCGACCCACGGGGGCGGGTCATTAGTCTCCGGGATCGAAGTCGCCGGGCTTCGGCTCGTTGCCGACGTCTTCACCGGTTCGTGTGCGCATCCATGTCCAGTGCATCTTCAGCAGTCGCGATGCCAGCTGCTCCTTCCGAGAGAGCTCGCCCGCCGGCTTTCCAGCCAATGCCTTCAGCCGGACGTTCAGGTTCTTCAGCATGTTGAGGCTGGCCTCGACAGAACGCCCGGCGTCGGTCTTCCGCGAGGTGGTCTGCCGTACGAAGGCCTCCCGGAGCGCGTCGCGCATGGGGCGCACGGCGTAACCGACGTCGTTCGAGTTCTGGTTGTTCTTGAGCAGCTCGATGAACTGCGCCTTGTTGCCGACGACGACCTCATTGAATGCCTGCTCCATGAACATCGACGTCTCATCGCTGATCTTGTCGGTGTACTGGTTGATCATGACCTTGGTTTGGCGCGTGAGGAAAGGGACGCCCTCCTTCGACGCTTGCTCGACCACGAAGTTCGCCAGTTGCGGCGCGCCGTCCTTCAGCATGGTGCTGAGGAAGTCCCCGAAACTCGGGGCGTTCTCCTCGACGACGTGGGCCGTGAAGCGTGCGAGCTCCTTCGGCTCAGTGGCCTGCTTGAGCATCGAGTTCATGACGGCAAAGTAGACAATGAGCACCACGGTGACAACCGCCGTGATGATGATCTGCAGGCGTACGGTCTTACGGACGGCATCGGCTTCCGCCGCGACGAAGTTTGCGAGCTGAGTGACCTGCTCGGAGATGGGCTCGTTTGCCATGATTCGGCCTCCTCTCACTGACCCGAAGGGCCAGGCGGTACGGGTGCATTCGGGATGGCAGGCTGACCTTCGGGCGCCGCCGGAACAGGCTGACCTTCGGGCGCCGCCGGAACAGGCTGACCTTCGGGCGCCGCCGGAACAGGCTGACCTTCGGGCGCCGCCGGAGCAGGCTGACCTTCGGGCGCCGCCGGAGCAGGCTGACCTTCGGGCGCCGCCGGAGCACCAGCGGGTCGCGTGATGAACCCCTCTTCAGCAAACGCCTCGCCGCCGCCTTCTTCAATGAGCACGGGCCCGCCGCCACCGAACGAGGCCTCTCCAGCCCCGAGAGCGTCACCCGCCATCTCGACGAAGATCATCAGCATGTCGGTGGGCGCGTTGCCGCTCGCTGCGCTCTTCGCCGATTTGTCTCCGGCCTCTTCGCCGCCCTTCGCCATCATGGCCACCGTCTGGTGGATTTCGCCGAGCGCCTTCAAGTGGGAGTTGAAGGTCCCAGTCAATTGCTGCACAGCCCAGTCTTGATAGGCGCCGGTGACCTCGTCGAGGAGCTTCTGCACCTGACCCCCCTTCTCGCTGCAGATGTCCCGGCTATCCGATGGCTTGCAGTCGAGGTAGGACCCGAAGTGCTTCATGAGCACCTCCTTCTGGCGCTGCTTCACTGCCGTCAGGGTCGTGTCGAGCTTCGTCTTCATGTGCCTTTTGACGTCGTTCTCTAGGGTGTGGGCCGCCGCCTCGATCGCCTTTGGCAAACGCGCACTGAGCGTCGCCTGAGCCTTCTCGATCTGACGCTCCACCTCGGGCATCACGCGCATCGCGGCGTCCTTGGCTTGGTTGGCGATCCGCTCTGCGAGCTGCCTAGCGTTGGCGCGCTCCTGAAAGGCCGTCGCGAACTCGTCCCGACGCTCCACGACATTGTGAGTAGTGGACCGGACGAGCCACCAGATACCGAGCACCACGAGAAGGATGGGCACGGCGATGCCCACCCACCGAAGCTGCCGACTTCGTTTTCGGCGTTCGGCGATTTCAGGGAGCCGTGCTGCAGCAGCCCCTATCTGCAGGAGCGAGTCGCCATTCATCGGCGCCCCGCTTGTCGAGTCTTGCGAATCCATCTTCACCCTCCTTCGATTCAGTCGTACGTTGCGGGCTAGCAGAAACGTGACCCATTCAGTCTCACCTCAGGCAGACCGTCACAAAAGCGAACGGCCCCAGAGGACCTGCCCCTGTCGATCGGAAAGACGAACAGTACCGGACCGCCGTTTGCCGAACCGCACCAAGGTGCAGCACGCCCTCCGCTTGCGGAAGGTTCGAGTCCTGGTCGACTACCAACTGCTATTTCACGCTGACCCGCTCAGCACGTCAATGCTAATTACGGCGTATATAAAAACGACCTCTAGAGGCCGGGCGGAGGCGTGCAGAGTTGACACCCATCTACGGGCTCATGAGCGACACATCAACGCAGCCCTGAAGCGAAATCCGCCGGCGTACGCCCTGGGAGCACCCGGGTCGTCGCATCGCGGGGGGCGGAGGTCGCCCCCCGCCCGCAAACGCACTCCTAGAGAGGTGGACGTCCAGAGAGTGTCGCCGCTCGAAAGGCGAGGATCGTCAGCATCGGGTTCTGTTCGCTGTCGTGCCGTCCGAATATCGAGCGGGCGTCGTCAGGGACGCCCCCAGCGCCCTCTGCCTGCTCGGCAAGGATTCGGGCCTCGACCTCGACGAGTCGACTCGCGATCTCAGCGCGTGTCACCGGTTTCACGGTGAGCTCGAGCTGACTCGACCACTTCTCGATGAGGCTCAGGTCGAGCTCACCGTCATCCTCCCATACCTCAATGGACGGCCGGACGTCGTCACCACCTTCGTGTTTGACGAGGTTGTTCATCCGACCCACGACGGCCGAGAAGCCGTGTTTACGACGGTGGAGGGCGTGCCAGAGCGACCACGGCTCAACGAACACCGTGGGCACGAACCCGACGACCCAGGGTAAGGACGGTGGACCGATGAGGTGATCGCCCGGCCGAGCGACGGCCGCGCGCCGACAGCCGCGCGTCCGAACGGAGAGCTCGGCGAGGAGCGCTAGCGGCTCGAGAGGGAGATCGTAACGACGTCGCTTCACTTCGGCTCCTGAAGCTGACCGGAGCTTCGGTTGTTGCGCTGATATCGGGGCCAGCTCGAGACGGCCAACCCCTTGGTCTCCGTACAGCGGTACGCACGCACCTGACTGCCGAAGTAAACGAGAACGGTGCCGTCGTCGGCAATGAGTGGGCTCGTCGTGTCGAGGATTCCGCCTCCGGGGACCTCATAACGAAAGATCTGCTCGCCGAGGAGCCCAACCCCAATGACGGACCGCGGCTCGGCCGTCACGAAGGTGGAGCCATCGTCGGCGATGGTCGGGACGCTCGTAGCGCGTAGCGACTCTTCCCCACCGATGAACTTCCAGAGTTGACTCGAATCGGGCGCGAGCCGAATGATCCCGTTCCCTGCCATCGCGAGCACCAGTGACTCGTCCGGAGCGATCGCGATGCCGCGCACGGCGTCGAGCGTCACGCTCAGCGCTCGCGGGAAGCCCGGCGCCATTCGACCGGTCTTGTCTGGCGACACAGCGAGGATCTTGCCGATCTCGAGCTCGGTGTAGAAGCCTCCGCCGACCGGCGTCCCCATCGCAAAGAGGAGATCCCCGAGAGCCGTCACGGCGAGTGGGCTCGTGATCTCCTTTCCGGCGGGCAACTCGAAGAGCCAACGTTTAGCGCCATTGCCGTTGACGGCCGCGATCATGCGGCGAGTCGGGAAGGCCACGAAGGGATCGGTCTCGCCCGAGATGACGGGGGCAGCGTCCGGAACGGACTCCGTGTCCCCCGTCAAGAAGGACCACACGAACTCGGACTGGGTACCAAGGTCGTTCAAGCGGTAGAGCGCGGGCGTCTCATCGAGAGCGAAGATGGCGTTCTCGAGCAGCGCTGGCGCTTCGGAGATCGGCTTCGGCTCACCCTCGCAGAAGATCGGCTTGCCGGTCTGTGCGCACGCCGACTTGCGCGGCACCGGCGAGATGGCCCATTTGGACTTGCACGACTTCGTAACGGCATGAACGGCGCCTTGCACCGACCCGACATAGACCGTGCCGGTGTTGTTCATCGACGGGCTACCGAGGACCTGCCCTGCAGCGACATACGGTGATGTGCAGACGGCGGCGTCATTGCCGTCGAGGTCAATCCGACGCAGCGACGTACCGGCCGTGAGCGTCACGATCCCGTCGCCATCGATGATCGGATGAGTGGCGGCGCCCGACTCGGGGACCTGATATGTCCATGACGCCTCGCACTCGTTCGATGATCCGCCACCGACGTCTTCCGGTCCCGTGTCGGGGGCGCCCATATCGCCCGGCCCTTCGTCCTTCGGTGCGAAGAGGTCGGCATAATCGGGCCCCGTGTCCGGGACGGAGGGCAATGAGTCGCCGCATGCGGCGAGCGCGAGCAGCGCCACGAGACCGAGGGCTCTTGCTGCGATACGGGCGGACCACCGCCGACGCTCGAAGAGGATCATGAGCGCCCTCCTACCGAATTCGACGCCGTGAAGGCGGCGAGCTCGGCGCGCGAGATGAGAGCGGGCCCGGCGTCGAGGGTCCGTATCCACAGGAGCCCTTCTGGCAGCGCGTCGAACACGGGCAGCGAAGGTTCGATGGGCATCCCGAGCGCGAGCCGGGCCGCGATGACAGGCAGGTTCAGCCCCGCCGCCGAGTAGAAATGGTGGGTCGTGCCAAAGCGGCCGGCGTTCATCTCGGTGATGAACGGCCTCCCGCTCCCGTCGCACTTGAAGTCGAGGAAGCTCACTCCGTGGAGCTCTGGATCGACTGCCAGCGCGGCGGCGGGACCGAGCTCGTTGAGGTCCGGGCGATGGACGATCTCCGAGATCGCTGGGGCGCCTGTGATACCCGAGGGGCTGACGTGAGGGATGACGTAAGCGAGGCGACGTCGCGAAGCGCTGGTCACGAGCCGCCCGTGGTCGAAGAGCCCAATCCAGGTGAGGTTCTCTCCGGGCAGATACTCGGAGGCCATCATCGCACCCCAGCCGCGGTAGAAATCGATCCAGGCTTCAGCCTGAGCGCGCGATCGGCACGGGAGCGCGGCTCCACCGATGCCCTTGCCGGGGATGCCAGCGCCGCGCACCCAGATGGGGCGCCCGGAATGGCGCCTGAAGATGTCGGCCACGTCACGACGCGTCTGTATGAACCAACTCTCGGGCACCGGGAGCCCCTTCGCCCGCCATAGCTCCCATGACCGCCACTTGCTGTTGGCGACGTCGAGGGTCTCGGGCTTCGGCAGGAAAACCTTGGCCGGCAGTCGGTCTCGATGCGCTGACAAGGTGTGGGCTTCGAGGCTGTTGTTGGGCATCACCAGCGCGATGTCGTACTTCTCACAGAGACTAATGATTGCTGATAGGTACGCCTCAGAGTCACTGGAGCGCGGCACCAAATGACGGACGGGCGTCAGCGCGAGGTGGACGTAGTACTCGGACGCATCACAGCCGACGAGCTCGAAGGCCGGATCGAGCTGAAGCGAGCGCGTCATATTGACGGCGCCGGGTCCGCCCGCCGCGGTGATGAGGATAGTCGTCACAGCGCCTCGAAGTGCTTGCAGAAGAAGGTCTGCCCCGACTCGTGCAAGATGATCCCGGTCTCTAGCACGGCCGTGAGGTCACCCAGCGGATAGTCCATCGAACACTTCAGTCCGCCCGGATCGTAGTGTTCGCAGTCCGCGCATTGAAAGTAGAGCCCGAGCGCGGTCGCCTCGAGCAAGAACTCGCGGTTGAGTGTCGCGATGTCCCCGTCGCCACGCCCTTCAATGAAGGAACGGGCGAAGGGGTCGCTCGCGTTCAGCCCTCCTGACGCTCGTGCCCCCGCCCGACGGCCCACCCAGGCAGAGGTCGCAGTGGCGGCAGCGGTAGTAAGATCGGGGGTCCGTCCTGAGCTCATGGAGTGGGTCCTCGCCGTCGCACCTGCTCGAGGAGCGAGCGGGTCTCGGGGGTCGTGGCGGCCAAGGCGGCGCGATCGAAGAGCGCTGTCGCGCCAGCCGGGTTGCCATCCGCAAGCGCGAGGCGCCCTTCAGACAGGGGAGACAACAACGCGTCGGGAAGCAGGGTGCGGACTTGAACTCGAAGCGACGACACGTCGTCGAGCGCGAGAGACAGGGCGACCTCGACGGCACGCAGCTCGGGTCCTGGCCGTAAGACGGCGAGCTTCCGAAGGGCAGTACGGGCCTCGAGCCACGCCTCGGCACGGCAGGCGCAATCGACCCATGCGGAGAGGACGGGCGCCGGGAAGCTGAAGCGATCCTCGACGATCTGAAGCGCCGGAGGCCGGGCATAGACCGTCTTGACGAGGAACTTCTGAATCCGCGCGTTGGGCGCCGTCGAGCCATCGGGCGAATGTTGAAACAGGATCTTCGCTTGCGATTCGAGTCGAGCGCCCTCCCGCCGAAGCTGCACGAGCGCCTTGTCGTAGCGAGCCTTCGCGTAGAGTGACAGCGCTGACTTCCAGACTGGCGACGTCACGGCGGGATCGGTCCCGTCGTAGGGAACGGGAGCCCCGGGACAGGCCGACGCCGCGGTCGAGGCAACAAGAGACGCCGTGAACAGGAGAACGCTCATGGGCGCCCACCGCCCACGTCGCGGGAGCAAGTCGACCTCGATGGGAGCGGCATGGCGGGCGGGCGTTTTCACGAACGGGAGCTTAGCGCATCTGGCCCCGGATCGGCACTTTGCAATCGCCTCGGGGTCGAGAGTTCTCCGTGGGGGTCGAGAGCCCTCCGTGGGGGTCGAGAGCCCTCCGTGGGGGTGGGGAGAGCTCACCGTGGCCCACGTTGGCGCTTTTGTGCGATGTTTGGCCCCTTGCCTAGGCGCACCGCGAGCGATAGACACCAGAGCGCACCAGACCCCGTCGAGGCACACGATGACCAACCCCGCCCACGCATCGCCCATCCGTCTACCGCAGTGGCTGCGGGTTGATCTCGAGACCATCTCCACCTTCGGGACTGCCTGCCTCGAGCGCATCGTCGCTATCGACTCTCAAAGTGACGAACGCAGCACGACGGTCCCGAGCACGCCCGCGCAGCGCGTCATCGCGGAAGACCTCGAGCGCTACTTCCGCGAGGTTGGGCCAGCGGGGCTCCAGACGGCCATCGACTCGAGCGGCTCCCTGACGGTACAGATCCCGGCCAGCCAAGGCTGCGAGGCGGTCCCTGCCCTCGCGTTCATGACGCACATCGACACGGCGCGCGGCACGCAGGCCATCGATTCGCTCGAATGTGTGCGGTCTTGGGACGGTGGCCCCGTTCATTACCCAGGCAACGCCCAGCTCGTCGTGGACGTCGCTCACTATCCCCGCCTTGCCGAGTTCGTCGGTGACGACGTCCTCCATGGCCCGGGGTTGCGCCCGTTCGGTCTCGACGACAAGCTCGGCACGGCGGAGGTCATGACGCTGGCCTGGCTCCTGGCGACGCACCCGACGCTCCGCCATGGCCCGCTGGTGTTGGTCTTCCGGCCCGACGAAGAGATCGGTCGCCACGAGTCGGTCGTCTCGGTCGCGGACCGTCTCGCCGAGTTGGACGTACGGCACGCCTTCACGGTGGACGGGCTTTGGCCCTTCGAGATCAACGTGTCGAACTTCAACGCGTCCCACGGTCGCGTTCGGATCCCGCGCGGCGCGTCAGAGGAGACAAGCGCTGGCTGGCTCGCCGTCCGCATCGACG
Source organism: Pseudomonadota bacterium (assembly GCA_947498315.1). GTDB lineage: Bacteria > Myxococcota_A > UBA9042 > SXOO01. Next base: position 14,573 of record CANMLD010000066.1, read on the forward strand.
GAGCGAAGTCTCACGGCGCGACAGCGAAAGCCGAAGGCTACCTCAACGCCACGACGATCTTGTCTCGGTCCCTCGCTTCACTCCCGCCTGGCGTGCGTGACGCCGTGTCCCTGGCGCGTTTCGAGACCGACGCGATGGCCGAGACCAGCGCGGACGTCGTGCTGCGTGCACCGGACGGGGCCGCCGCGATCCTGGCCGCCCTCCGCGCCGAGACGGCGCCACACGCCTGGCGTGGCGCTACCATTACGGTCGAGCCCGCGGCGGGGAGTTGGGCACACGAACCGGCTCTCGAGCGCGCGTTCGAACTCCTCGTGCGCCACCGGGACACGGCGCCAATGTCGCCAGTCCTCTCGGAGGAGAGCGACGGTCACCAAGGCTACTCGAACCTCTACGCCATCCGCACCACGGACGCTGACATCGAGGTCAACTTCCGGCTGCGTGACTTCTCGCCCACGCAACTGCAGCGGCGCGAAGAACATGTTCGCGACTGCGCCGACCAGTTTGACTTCGAGGCTGAGATCCGAGAGCAGTACATCGATATGGGGCCGGCGCTCGAGAGCGCTCCTCAGCTCGTGCGCTGGCCGCAGGAAGCAGCAGCCGAGCTAGGGCTGTCGGCGTCGGTACAGCCGATTCGAGGCGGGACCGGCGTCGATCCCTTCCTTGAACGCGGGATCCCCGTGGGCAACCTCGGGACTGGCTACTTCGCGCCGGAGTCCGAGAAGGAGCTCACCTCCCGCCAGATGATTGCCCGGCACGCGCTCTGGCTGTGCCGCATCGTGCAGAAGGTCGCCTGATGAGCTGGCGTCGGCCTAAATCGTCGGCCTCCGGTGCGCAAAATCACTCCGCGCATTGGCCGTCCAGGCCAATCCGCAGGCGTCGCGCGTCTACGACGCTTCCGGTATCTCACCGCCGCAGAATGGCCCGATAGGGCCAATCTGCGACGGGTATTGGCCTACCGGCCAATACTCGGAGAGCCCGCTTTCGCCACCGGAAACGCCGTAGCCCTCGCGATATCAATAGATTGGCCGCCGCGGCCAATCTGCCGGAGGGCGATTTCGCGGCACCTCCGACCGACGATTCAGGCGTCAGCGCGTCTGCTTGCGCTTGTCGCGCAGGGTCCGGATCGCGCGGTCGAGCACGAGCACGACGTCGCGCTGCGACGCTACCGCGGGCCTGAGCCCTTCGAGGACAGATAAGGCGGTCGGGTCGCCAAGCGTCCCAAGAGCCGTGATCGCTGCCAGTCGAACCGCGTGACGCGGGTCCCGTAGAAGCGGCTCGACGCGTCTCCGCACGGCCGGCATCAGCGAACGATCGACTGTGGCGATTCGCGCCATCGTCTCCACGGCCCGGGCTCGCACCGGCGTCGGACGCCCCCATTGGATCGCCGTCTCTGCGAGCAAGTATCCATCGCTCCCCCCGAGGTCACCGAGCGCTCTGACGGCGACGACCATCAGCGCCTCGTGAGACGTCGGCGCGAGGAACTCCTCGAGGAGCTCTTTGAGGCGCACGCTCGGGTGGTCGAGCGCGCTGTCGAGCGCCGCCGCCGCCACGTCGGCCACGGCGTCGTTTCGAGCTACCGCCAAGAGTCGTTCGAGGACGGTTTCGTCTTCGGACCCCGACAGTGACTTGGCTGCCGCTTCTCGGATCCGGCTGTGCTCGGACCTGAGCAGCTCGAGCAAAGGAGGGTCCGCGAGCTCGAACTCGAAGCGACCGATCGACTCGATGGCCGCTTCGCGCACCTCACGGTGTTCCTGCTCGTTACGGGCAACCTCAGCGAGGCGAGTTACGACGTGCGGGTCGGCGGCCTCATCACTGTCACCGATGGCCTCGGCAGCCGCGGCGCGGCTGACCGCACTGAGGCTGCGTTCTAGCTGCGCGAGGAGCGCGTCCTGGTGCTGGCTATGCTGAAGATCGATAAGCCAGTCTGCATCGCGATCGATCTCGATGAACGCGGGCTCCGAGGGGAGCGACAGCGACACCGAACCCGCCTCGCCTTCGAGGACGAGGACGGTCGACTTCTCTCCGAACGCGCCCGTGACCGTGACCGGGAGCCGCAGCGCGTAGGGCGGACGCGCCGTCTGCGTGGCCTCGACTCGGAGCTCCGTTCCTGACCATTTCGTTCGGACGTCGACCCTGGGATGACCCGGCCACGACACCCACTGAGCAAAGAACTCATCGAGTGGAAGCCCCGACGCCTCTTCGAAGGCTCGCCTCAGATCGTCGGTCTCGACGACGCCATCCGCGTTATCCCGAAGGTAGCGCCGAATCCCGCGGATGAACGCAGCGTCACCGACGTGGCGGCGCAGCATGTGGAGTACCCAAGCACCCTTGCCGTAGCTGTGGCCGTCGAAGAGATCATCGGGATGTTCGAAGCGTGCTTCATCGAGCCGTCGCCGGTACGACTCGCTCAAGTACCAGTCGCGCGCCCGAACCCGATCGAAGTTGCCGTAGTCCTTGCCTCGATCATGGGACAGCCACATCGACTCCAGATAGGTCGCGAAGCCCTCGTTGAGCCAGAGGTGTTGCCACGATCGACAGGAGACCCAGTTCCCAAACCACTGATGGGCGAGCTCGTGGAGGATGAGCCCGTCGCTGTCCTCGTCCGGATGGGAGCGCGGCCCGGGCAGGGCAGAGACCGTCAGCGTCGAGAGCGTCGTATTCTCCATGCCCGCCCACATGAAGTCCTCGACAAGCACTTGCCCATAACGACCGTAAGGGAAGGGCATGGCGGTCAGCTCACTCAAATACCGCAGCATGGACGGGGTCTTACGAAAGGCTCGCTGGACCTCGGCACGGCGGCCCGGGGGTGCATAGACGTCGAGTGGAACGCCGAGGACCTCGCCGAGGTGGACGGTCTCGAAACGCCCGACCACGACGGAGACCAGGTAGTTCACATGCCGTTGGCCCATCCGGTAGCGCACCGTGCGACGGCCGCCTTTGACCTCGTCGCGCTCCCGAACGCCGTTGCTCAGCACGTCGAGGTCCGCGTCCACCGTCACAGTCGTCTCGGAGGTCAGGCGATCGTCCGGATAGTCGGACGCCGGGTACCAAAAGCGGCTCTCTTCGGGCTCTCCTTGGGTCCACGCCTGGTCAGGGCGACCCGGGTAGGCGTCATCACCGTGAACGAAGTAGAGGCCCAGATTTGGCGTCACCTCGTAGCGCACTTCGGCCGTGACGGCATCGCCGACGGAGAGCCCCGAGGGCAGCGGCAAGACCAAATTGTCATCGCTGTGGCGCCACTCGACCGCTTGGCCATTGACTGACGCTGCTCGAATCGTCATCTCGGCGGCGTCGAGGGTGAGCTCCCGCGACTCGGTGAGCAGCGCGCCGCGCGTGGTCGCCGTACCGGAGACGCTGCTGCGCTTCATGTCGACCACAATGTCGACGGCGAGATGGTGTACGTCGAGGACGCGCGGGCGGTGCCGCCAGACCGGGACGTCACTCCCGAAGCGTTGCGCGTCCGCAGGAGATGACGAGAGCCCAAGAGCCAGCAGCGCCACGATGGACGCCCGGAACCCGAGAGCGGGCCGCTTCAGGAGCCCCGACACGCGGGGGCGACGTCTCACTGCCCGCGAACCCGGATGATGGCGCGATCGCCCTTGATCTCGAAGGCGTTCTTCGCTCTCTCGGAGAGCCCGGGTAGTGCCAGCGTCCACGCTTTCAGCTCAGTAAGGATGGTGTCCGCGAACACGCCTGTAACGACCTGCGGTTGAAAGTCGGTCGGACGCAGCACCTCGCTCCCCACCTTCATCGGCTCCCCGTTGTTCACGTACAGTGGGATGATCTCGACCTTATCGACCTTGCCATCCTTTACGTAGATGCGCGGCAGGATGGAGTAGAGCTTGGCGCCGGTCTTGTGGTGCCGCTTGGTCTTCGAGGCGAACGAGAAGTTGCCGAGGCTGTGAAAGATGATGCCGCTCTTGTACAACTCGACGCCCTGAGGGACGTGGGGGTGGTGGCCGAGCAGGATGTCGGCACCGGCGTCCATTAAGCGACGATAGAGATCTGTCTTCGCCTTGTCGGGCACGTGCTTGTATTCAGTGCCCGCGTGGACCGACACGATGACGATATCGCCGCTCTTCTTGTGGCGCGACACGGCTTCGAGCGCGGACGGCGACGGCGTCGGGACCAGGCCGTTCTTGGCGTAGCCGAACGCGAAGAAGACCACCTTCAGGTCCTTTCCAGGCACCTCGAAGATCTCAGGCTTCCAGAGGTCCTTCGCGCTTCGGACCGCGCCGCCCCAGAAGAGCGGGTTCGCGCGGCTGTTCTTCTTCTCGAGCAGGTCGAGCGTGTCGAAGATGCCCTGATCACCCGCATCGCCCATGTGGTTGTTGGCGAGTGAGAAGAAGTTGAAGCCGCCTTCGAGGATGTAGTCTAGCCGGCCTGGTGCCGTCGCGATCTGCCACTCCTTCTTGAGCTTGAACTCCGCGTCCGTGTAGGGGCTCTCGAGGTTCAAGAAGGCGAGGTCGGCGTCTTTGGCGAGCTTCCGGACCTGGTCGTACATCTTGGCGCCCATGCGGTCGACGAGCCGGTCCATCCATCCTCGTGGGTAAGCGACGTCGCCCCCCGCGACCAGCACGAAGTCGCGCTTGCCTCGCTGATTCTTCTTTGGGATCAGAGGCTTCTCGGCGGCCACGGCGTCGCTCGGAACGAGGACGGGCAGCGCGACCACGGCGGAGAGCAGGGCGGCTCCAAGCACGAGGAGCAGACGACGAGCAGCAGAAAGAGATAGCGGAAGAACGGAGGGCAACATGGCGCGTAGCCTTCCCACCGCCCGCCTCACTGTCAAGGAATGCGCGCCATCGCGGGGCTGAAACACATCAACTTGTGAGCGAGGAGTGACCGCTCACTGCATGGGCGCTATCACCGCGTCCTGAACGAGCAAGTCGTATGTGTAGCCGGAGCCGAAGTCCTGATTGACCGCCACGTTTCCGGTGACGGTGACCACAGCGCCGACGGTCGCCGTTCCCGTGGTCGTGACTGCGATGTCGTCCGAACCGTCCTGCGCCGACCCGTCGACGACGTGGAGCCAGTTGCGGTCGAGGATGGCCTCGTTGAACTTGGTCACGCGGCCCGAGAAGGTGACCGACTTACCCGAGAGCGCCTCGCGGTCTTTACGAATCACCGTGATGGCGAGGCCGCCGGCCGGAGGCGGGACCAGCGTGGCCGCTGGAGCAGCGGCCGCTGGAGCGGCCACGGCTCCGTCCGTCTTGCCGAGGGTACCAAACCAGATCGAGTCGAAACGCCGTTTCAGCGACGGTGAGGCGAAGTCCTTCTTTTCGAAGGGTTTCACGACCGTCACCGTCGCGCCGACCGAGACCTCGGCAGCGAGCACCGCCGCCCACTGAACGCCGGCCGGGCCACGGTCGAGCTCGAGGTAGGTGTAACGCCCGGCCGGGATGACCTGCTTGACCACCCCGCTGATGTCCGGCGCCGCCGTGGCGCCGAACTCCATGGCTCCTATGCCCGCGTGCGGAACGCCCCCGTGCACCGAGGGTGCTGGAAAGGCGGGGGCTGGAGCTGCCGTCGGCGCCGGCGTCGCCGCACCGGGCGACGCGGTCGGTGCCGCTGCTGAGGTGCCAGCGTTTTCAGCCGCCGCTGGAGCGGAAGAGGGAGGCGCGGACGGGCTGAGCGTCGCGGACTCGGGTTTACAGGAGACCACCGTCGCGGCGGTCAAGACGAAGGGAAGGAGGAAGACGCGCGTCATGAAGGAGTTCTAGTCTATCGCGGACCGTCTTGCAGCGAAATCGACGGCGAAAGCCGCAGCGCTCCGCCATCTCTCTGACGACGCCCCGTCAACCGGCTGACGTGTTCGGCCAACCAAGGTCGCGCCGAATCGCGTAAAGTTCGTTCTTCTGGGTACTTGGCATCACAGCCACGCTTCGGCCCCTTGTGGCACCGGCCTTGCTGAGGCTTGCTTTGCCGCCTGCCCAGTGGGCAACGAGCGAAGGCGGCAGGAGAACGGGTGGGCAACCTCATCTACAGAACCGTGTCGGGCAGCGTCGCCCAGCTCCATCGACTCGACGTGTTGTCGAACAACCTCGCCCACGCCGACACGGTGGGCTTCAAGGCAGACCGGGCCACCTTCGCAGAAGCCCTTGACGCCGAGAAGCGCGGGACGCGCTTCGTCTCGGTCCCGAAGACCACCATCGACCCCACGCCAGGTCCGATCGAAGTCACGGACAACCCCTTCGACCTCGGAATCGCAGGCGACGGCTACTTCGTCGTCGACGCGCCTCAGGGCCAGCGCCTGACCCGAGTCGGGACCTTCACGCCAGACGGTGACGGCACCCTGCGGAACGTCCACGGCCACGCGCTCCTCGGCGACGGCGGCAAGCCCATCCAGATCGGGACCTCCGTGGATTCGGGCCCTGTGATCGTGGGCGAATCCGGCCAGCTCACGCAGAACGGCGAACCCATTGGGAAGTTGATGCTCGTCAAGGCCGCGCCAGCGACGCTCTCGAAGGACGGCCAAGGTCTTCTGAGGCTAGAGGAAGGCATGGCTCCGCAGCCCGATCCGAACGTCTCGGTGCGGCAAGGCACCATCGAAGAGTCGAATGTGAACCCGGTCTCCATCATGACTGAGCTCGTGACGGTACACCGCCACTTCGACGCGCTCCAACAGGCGATCAAAGTCTACAGGGACATGGACGAGGCCTCAGGCCGTCGCCTCCGGTCCTAGGAGAAGAACACTCATGGTACGCGCACTCAGTACAGCAGCGACGGGCATGAACGCCCAACAGACGCAGATCGACATCATCGCCAACAACCTCGCGAACGTAAACACGTGGGGCTTCAAGCGCTCGCGTGGCGAGTTTCAGGATCTCTACTACCAACAGATCCGCGCAGCGACAGCGTCTCAGCAGGGCAGCGCGAACCCCATCGGCCTCGAGGTCGGCCAAGGCGTCCGCGTCATGAGCTCGCAGAAGCTCTTCACGGCCGGCGACATGATGCAGACGGACGCGCCGCTCGACCTCGCCATCGAGGGACGCGGCTTCTTCCGTGTAACCACCCAGAACGGCTCGCCCGCTTACACACGCGCGGGTCAGCTGCACGTCAACGAACAGGGCGCACTCGTGAACTCGGACGGCTACGCGCTCGAGCCCGGAATCTCCATTCCGCCGGACGCGACCGAGATAACCATCAACCGCGAAGGCATCGTGTCGGTGAAGCAGTCCGATCAGGAGGACGCAGTGCAGGTCGGGCAGGTCCAATTGACCGTGTTCCCGAACCCGGCTGGCCTGAAGTCCCTCGGTCGTGGCCTCTTCGCCGCGACGCCGACGACCGGCGAAGCGTTCGAAGGCGCCCCCGGGCAAGCGGGCGTCGGCGCCGTACAGCAGGGCGCACTCGAAGGGTCGAACGTCAAGGTCGTCGAAGAGATGATCGGCCTCATCAGCGCGCAGCGGGCCTACGAGATCAACTCGAAGGTAGTCCAAGCCACCGACCAGATGCTCCGCGAAGCCTCGAACATCCGATGAGTGTCGCCACCTCCCCACGGGCCGCCGCGCTGCGGCTCGCTACCCTCTTGGTGCTCGTCGCGCCCCCGGCCTACGCCCGAGTCGACGCCCCCGTCGAAGCGGCGTTCCGCGAAGCCGTGTTGGGACTGCTCGGGGAGGCCTCCGAGAGCGCCGAACTCCGCATCACAACACTCACCTGGTCGGATCCGAAGCTCGGCCGAAACGCGAACAAGCTCGTCGCCTTCGAGCTCATGCCGGCGGGCCGAGCCGCGGGACGATACACTGCACGGGTCGACGTCAGCGTCGCCGGGCGAGTCCACTCGACCTTCGTGCTTGCGGACGTGGACGTGCTCGTCCCCGTGTGGGTCACCACGGGTCGCATCCCGTCCGGCGCGTCACTGTCCGGCGCATCACTGTCCGGGCAGGTCGCCCTCGAGGCCCGCAGCCTCAAGGCGCTGCCCGCCCAGGTCCTGAGGGATACGGACGCCCTCGAACAGCGCGTGGCGGCTCGGTCGCTCCCAGCCGGCACG
>CANMLD010000067.1 GCA_947498315.1 Pseudomonadota bacterium
TGGCGCCGTCGCGTGAACCATTCGGTCTCGAAGAGCACACCGACGTCATTGCCCTCCTCGGGGTATTCCACCGAGAACGCGAGCGAGAGCAGGTCGGTTTGATTTCCGCGACCGGTCGGGTTCGGGCCGAGTAGCGCAGCGAACTCGAGGCCCAGGGTCACGTCATCGACCTCGAACACGTTCTCGAGACCCAGGGTCCACACGAGGTCGCGGGGCTCGTCCACGTCCGAGTTCGCCGAGTCGGTCTCCTCACCGTAGAACGAACGCTGACCGTAGCCGAAGGCGGCCGTCGCGCCGAAGAAGGGCCTGAGCGTCCAAGGCGCCGGGATCTCGAACGCGAGATCGATGCCGAGTGGCCTGTAACCGTACTCGCCAAACACGCGTCCGAGTGCCAGAGCCTGATCCGGGAAGCTGGACTCCCACTCCGCACGCCCCGACTCGAAGCCAACGCGCGACGAGATGACCCCCGCCCTGATGGTCACGTTCCACGGGAGTCGGTCCACGATGATCGCGGCGCTATCGAGGAAGGCATCGTCGAGGGTGACGACTGCCGCCGCGTCGATGCGCACATGACCGCCATAGTCTGCTAGGAGCCCTATCGCGAGGTAGTCCAGCCCGAACCCCGTGCGCGTCGCGTCGTAAGCGCCGTAGCCGTTCAGGCGGTCGCCGCCGGCGAGCGTCAGGTCGCCGCTGATGGCGACGCCGACGTCGGGGAGCCAGCGACGCCACCCGTCCTCGTCCGCGCCCGCAGGGCCGGCGATGAACATGGCTGAGAGTGCCGCCATGCACCAGAGCCGTACAGAGGAGACGAGATGGCCTGAGGCCAGTCGATGCAGGTCGTCCATGCCAAACGCGATACGACGAGGGCAGGATGGCGTCAAGACCTGTCGCGGCGAGAGGCCGCCCTGCGATCGCGTCTCACCCGACGCGAGCTCGACCGATTCCTGACAGGAGCAGATTGGACACGGGGCGGCGGCGCCAGTAACGTCCCGTTTCGACGATGATTCCAAACCCAGCCAAGTTGTTTCTCCTCGGGGCGACCCTCGCGCTCGGCGCGTCCGTCCCCGCTCACTCGCAACTACGCACCTTCGGTACGCTCGTGCTCGTCGAGTCGGAGCCGATACCGCCTGGACCGAGCCCGCTCAGCGCTCAGTCCGCCGCGGAGTGGCGCTTCGTTGAGATGGCGTACGCGCCGCTCTACGCCCCGAACGGCAGCGGCGGCTGGGATGGCGTGCTGGCCACCGCCTTTCGTGTCGACGACGGCGGCAAGGTGATACGGGCAACCATACGCGATGGCGTGACGTGGTCCGACGGGCGCCCGATCACGGCCGTGGACGTCATCTACACCTACGAGCTCGCGCGCCGCGGCAAGTGGAATGGTGCCTACGTCGATACGCTCAGGTCGGTGCAGAAGATACGGCGCTCCGGCGACAACGCGGAGATCGTGTTCGACCTGTCCGGTCCCGTGCCGAGCCCGGAGGTCATCTTGTCCGTCCCGCTGGTGCCCAATGGCCTGCATGGCGACGTCGAGGACGAGGACCGCCAACGTCCGCTCCCGCTGGGCGTCATGGGCGCTGGCCCCTTCAAGTTGGCGGCAGAGGGCGACTTCACCAAGCTCGTCGCCAACCCCGCTTCGCCTCGCCCACCGAAGATCAGCGAGATCAACATCCTCTCCGTAGGCTCTCCTGAGCTTGCCGCCGACGTCGTCCGTCTTCATGGCGACGCGGCTACGCTCGAACTCCCTCGTGCCGACGCGGTCATCGCGGCGTCCGAGTTTGGTGCCCGCCGACTCGAGGCCACTCGGACTCGCCTCGAGCTCATCGCGTTCGATCCGAAAGCGAGCTTCTTCGCCGACGCGGCCGTGCGCGCCGCCTTCGATCTCGTCATCGACCGCGGCGAGCTCTTCGCGGCCGGAGAAGGTGGGCGTCCGTCGGCGGCGCCGGTCGGTCGTCGCTCCCCGCTCTATCCAGCGGGCCTCCAGAGCCAGCGAAACCTCGAGGCCGCCCGTTCGACGTTGGCGGCCGGCGGCTTTACGGTTGCGGCCGGTAAGACAGCGACTCGGACAAACGCGTCGGGCAGCACGGAGGAGCTCATCCTCCAGCTCCTCGTCGACTCGGACGACGTCGAGTCCTTGCGGCGGGCGGCCATCCTCCGCGCACGCGCGCTCGAGATCGGTATGCGCATCGACCTCGATCCACGACCTCGCGTCGAATTCCGCGATCGGACGACCTCCGGCAAGTTCCCTGCGGCGCTTCTCGGCCTCGAAGGGGCGAGCGACGAGAACCTCCGCGCCATGTTTCACACCGGCGGCGGCTACAACGTCGCTGGCTTCAGCTCGCCCGAGGTCGACGCCGCGTTCGCTAGCGGCAACCTGGCTGCAGCCGTAAAGGCGATCTCGGCCACGATCCCGGCGATCTTCCTCGGGACCCGAGTCGATGTCGGCGCGGTGGGAAAGAACGTGACGTCCCCGGTCGTGACCGGGCGTGGCGGCTTCGGGCGTATCGACAAGTGGCAGGTGCGCTGATGACACTCCTCACGTCGCGACTCTCTGTCTTCGCTCCCGTTGCATTGGCCCTTTGCCTCACGTTCGATGAGGCTGCTGCGGCCCCTCCCGAGCTCCTGAGCGGTCCCGACGAGGACGTGTTCGGGCTCTCGGTGAACGCCGACCTCGCTGAGGTGTTCTACGAGGCGCTCACGCCCGACGGACGGGTAGTGCGCCGGCTTCAGCTCAATAAGAAGACCGCCATCCGCCCCACGCCGCCCATCGAGCTGGCGCTTCGAGCTCCCTTCTGGGTTGGCGCCAAAAAGGTGGGCGCCACGTCCCTCGGCGGAGACGCCCGGTGGGCGGTTCGCGTCGATGGGAAGGAACCGGCGGCGGCCTCGTCCGCGGCCGACCTCTATGGATCTGCTTCCCCCAACGGCGAGTGGATCGCCTTCATCTCCGGTCGCAGCGGCTCGGGCGATCTGTTCATCGTACCCGCCGGAAAGACGAACCAGGCTCCGAAGCGCCTCTCGAGCGGCGTCATGCCCGAGCTCTCGCCCGTCTGGTCACCGGCCGGCGACCAGCTCGCCTTCTTGCGCGCATCGCCGCGCGGGCGCGAGCTCGTCCTCATCGAGGGATTTCAGGGTGGTGGGACGGTCTCCGAGACGGTGGTCGCTGACGACCGCATGGCGCCGATCGCGGTCTCGTTCCGGCCGGATGGCCGCGCGCTGGGTTTCTATTCGCGAGACTGGAGTGCAGAGGCCGCCCTCGTCGTCATCCCGGTCGAAGGGGGCACTCCGCTGTTCAGTCAGAAGGGCGTCGTGCCCCAACCCCAAGGACCGGCTTGGCTCGAAGGCGGGGAAGGGCGTTGGTTCGCGGTTACCGTCTTCACAAACGACCGCGTCATCTTACTGGATCAAATGGGAACGCCGGTCGTCATCGAGACCGGTCTCTTCGGGCACCAGGAGGTCGCTTCGGCCACCTTCGGCGGAGAGCGGACGTTGCTCATCTCGGCATCAGGGACCGTCGTCCACGACGGCACCCGGTCCTTCTCGCGAGCAGGCCTCTATCGCGTGAGAAGCGTCGAACTCAAATAGAGCTTCGGTCAGGAACGTCAGACCGCAATGCCTTCGCGCAGGATGGCGAAGGACCTCTCGCCGAGCGCCTGCAGGTCGCCCTCGCCGCCCTCCGACAGCCAGAAGTAGGCCGTTGACCGCAGCGCCGCGAAGATCGCCGCCGCCGTGATTCTTGCTCGCCAGGCCTCGACGCCGGAGCGAAGAAGAAACTGCGCGATGGCGACCTCCCAACCGGAGTCGATGTCTCGCTCTCGGGCGATGAGGACCGGAGAGGACTGCACTATGTGGTGCTGTATGACCGCGAGATCGCGGTTTTCCGTGAACTCGTCGGCGATTCGGAAGCATGCGCGCCGCACGGTCTCGAACGCGGGTTCGCCCGGGACGGGCTCTACGAGGAGCTGGTTGAATCGCTCGACTCGGCTGGGCTGAAACGGGAAGACGACTGCTTCTTTGCTTGGAAAGTAGCGGAAGAAGGTACTTCGAGACACGGCGGCGCGTTCGGCGATGTCGTCGACGGTCACGGTGTCAAAACCGTCGCGCGTGAACAGATCGAAGGCCGCTCGAACCAGCGCTTCTCTGGTCTCCGCCTTTTTGCGCTCTCTGAGCCCGGGCTCGGATGGAACTGAACTCACATTACTCCGGCTGTCCGTGGCGTTCACGCTCGCTGGCGCCGCCGTCCGCGGGCCAGGCACCTGGCGGTCTCTCCCAACCGCCAGGGCCGGCCACCCCCCACTTCTTCCCTCTCACCAGGCTTTCTGCACGAGGTGGGCCAAGCTGCTTGGAGCTCAAAAGAAGCCTGTTTAGGCGCCGATGGTGCCCGAGAGGAGTTCGGCGCTGACGCTTTTTGTCACTCGATGCGTCACGGCGCGGACACACGGCACCCCTCGCAGCGGGTCAGATGACCGTAGATTCCTATGGTTATCAACATGCGTGCTCCTTGTCGCGTTGCGCTTCAGCCCTGCAAAAAGTGTCGCCGCCGTGCACTGAGTCCGACGGCCGTCAACCCACCGAAAGTGGCGCTTCGTCGTCGTTCTTCACTTCACTAACGTGCTGTCTCACCCCATACTCCCACGCTCGCGCGCCGCCTGCTGACCTCGCGGCCCACCCGTGTTGGCCGACCGGGGTCGTCGCAACGGGGCCAGGAACCGAGCTCGGAGCAGTAGCGCGATGGATGGACCGGAGCTCCGAGGTCGAGGAGGACAATCGTGATCGGAATCATCGGTGGAAGCGGCCTTTACGACATGGCTGGGCTCGTCCTCGACGAGGAACGTCGCATCGACACACCCTTCGGTGCTCCATCGGACGCGTTGCGTTTTGGACGACTCGATGGGGTTCGCGTCGTCTTCTTACCCCGCCATGGTCGCGGCCACCGCGTAAACCCGAGCGAGATCAACTATCGCGCCAACATCTGGGCTCTCAAGTCCGTGGGCGCGTCGGCGGTCTTGTCGGTCAGCGCCGTGGGTTCGATGCGTGAGGAGATAGAGCCCGGCCAGCTCGTCTTCGTCGATCAGTTCATCGACCGCACACGCGGCCAGCGTGCTCACACCTTCTTCGAGGATGGCTGCGTCGCGCACGTCGGCTTTGCGGACCCGACCTGCCCTCACCTCTCGAGCTTTCTGGCGGCAGAAGCGGTGAGGGCCGGAATCGAACACCACCTTGGCGGGACCTACATCTGCATCGAAGGGCCACAGTTCTCGACCCGCGCCGAGTCGCGCATGTACCGCGGCTGGGGCGCCTCCGTCATCGGTATGACGAACCTCACCGAAGCCAAGCTCGCTCGCGAAGCCGAGCTCCACTACGCCACTATCGCCATGTCGACCGACTACGACGTTTGGCACGAGTCGGAAGAAGACGTGACCGTCGCCGCTGTGCTCGCGACCATGCGCAACAACGTCGCCAAGGCCCAGACCGTCATCCGAGCGTCCGTGCCCGTCATCGACCGCTGGCTCGCCGGCGACTCGGGTGAGTCGTGCGCTTGCCCTCGTGCGCTCGGCTTCGCCATCATGACCGACCCCGCCCTCATCCCCGCCGCCACTCAGGACCGACTCGAACTCCTCCTCCGGCGCTCCAAAGGCTAACTCCATGCAGCACTCCGCACAGAGCATGACTACTACTACGTCCCCGTCGCCGCTCCTCGTCGTCGGTTCAGTAGCTTACGACGACGTCGAGACCGAGTTTGGGGCTCGCAAAGACCTCCTCGGCGGCTCTGCCACCTACTTTTCGGTCGCCGCCAGCTTGTTTGCGCCCACACGCCTCGTCGGCGTCGTCGGCAAAGACTTCCGCGACCGCGGGATCTTCGCCGACCACGGCATCGATACCGGCGGCCTCGTGACTGACGACTCGGGCGACACCTTTCGCTGGGGTGGGCGCTATCACGCGGACATGAACTCACGCACGACGCTCTACACGCACCTCAACGTGTTCGAGCGCTTCCGACCGGACATTCCGGAGGGATGGGAGACGTCGCCATTCCTCTTCCTGGGGAACATCGACCCCGAGCTCCAGCTCGACGTGCTCTCGAAGATCCAACCCCCGCGCTTCGTTACGATGGACACCATGAACTTCTGGATCTCGGGTCCAAAGCGCTCGGCCGTCCTGAACGTTCTCTCGCGGGTACAGGGCGTCCTCGTCAACGATGAGGAAGGTGCGCTGCTCACCGGCGCACGCACTGCGCTCGGGATGGGTCGTGGCATTCAGAAGCTCGGGCCGACCACGGTCGTGCTCAAGCGCGGAGAACACGGCGCTCTTCTGTTCCATGGGCCGGACATCTTCTACGTGCCCGCATACCCGCTCGAGACGGTGGTCGACCCAACGGGTGCTGGGGACAGCTTCGCGGGGGGCTTCATGGGCTACCTCGCACTCACCGGTGACCTTTCGCTCGCCAATCTCCGGCGCGCAATGCTCGCAGGCAGTATCCTGGCCTCGTTCTGCGTCGAGGGTTTTGGACTCGACGCGGTGCGGACCGTCAACCTCGACGCCGTTCGGCGCCGTTACACCGACTTCGAGAGCTTGACCCGATGCCCGAGCCTACTCCTCTGATCGATCGTCTCGCGCCGTCGCTGCGTTCACCCAGTCTCGAAGGGGTCAAGGACGCCGCCACGGTATCAGTCCTCGACGCGCTCAGCGCACCACAGTTCAGTCAGTGGGTCGGCCGCCTCGCTCAAGCAAAGTTGCCGAAGCCGCTACTGACGGCCGCGATCCGGCGCTTCATCGCCATCTTCGACGTCGACACGTCCGAGATGGGCGCACCGATCGAGTCCTACGACAGCTTCGACGCCTTCTTCACCCGCGCTCTGAAGACCACGGCCCACCCGGTGGATCCGGAGCCTGGCGTCGCCGTCAGCCCGGTCGACGCTCGGGTCATGAGTTGGGGAACCGTCTCTGACGGGCTCATTCAGCAGGTCAAAGGCAAAGATTATCGTCTCGACGAGCTGCTCGATTCCGCAACGGATGCACGTCGCTACGCGCATGGCGGCTTCATCACCCTGTACCTGAGCCCACGCGACTACCACCGTATCCACTGCCCCGTAGACGGCGCCATCGTCGGCTACCGCTACGTTCCGGGGCGCCTCTACCCGGTCAACGGTCTCGGTCTCAAGCACGTCGAGCGGCTCTTCGCTGTGAACGAACGGCTGATCTCGTTCCTCGACAGCAAGGACTTCGGCGAAGTCGCCGTGGTCAAGGTCGGCGCAACGAACGTAGGCATGATTACGGCGAGTTACCACCCGATCCGTACCAACGCTGGTCAACGCACGGCCTACGATGAACGCTTCAAACGAAAGATCCCGATCAGCCGCGCTGCGGAGCTTGGGCAGTTCCACCTCGGCTCGACCGTGGTCCTCGTATGGAGCAGCCCGAACGCCCGCCTCGTCGAGGTGAAGCGAGATCAGATGTTCCGAATGGGGCAGCGACTACTCACGGCGCGTTGATTGTGTCGCACTCACGCGACGCTTAGGCCGACTAAGAGCGGCGAGATGACCTGGAACACGACGATGGCCACTGCCATTGTTTTGGATTCAATGGCCTTGATCTGTGAGGGCTGGGTCATGTGGGTGCCTCCGTCGGCGCGGGGTGGTGTTGCGCCGCCGAGAACACCAGAGCACGAAGTGGGCCACTTTGATGCCACATTCAAGCTATTGAAACTAAAGGCATCCCCGGCATCTCACCCAAGGTCCGAAGCGACCCTCTGGGTCATGCCGGCGGCGCAAGCTCACGGCGCGACAACAAGCTCAGGCGCCTGAAGAGCGCGCAGCCGATCCAGGTCGGCGTGATGGCCAACATGGCGAGGAGCAGGTGGCCGAAGCGGGGCGCCACGTAGCGGGCGGCGAGCCGGCGTTGCGTCAGGCGACTTATGGATCGCGTTCGCAACGACCTCCGGGCCAACTGCGGTGGCTTCCATCCGATTGCGCAGCACGTCGGCCTTGACGATGGCGGGTCCACCGATTGTTCGAAGCCCGTGACCGGCGACATGGCCGTCTCGGCGAATTCGGCTCGGGTGACGCCTGGCTCGATCAACGAGGGCTTGATTCGGAAGGGGGAGAGCTCGTACCGCAGCGCATCTGAGAGTGGTTGGAGTGCGTGGGTGGCCCCCAAACTCAGCACCTCACTTGACCTGAGCTACGTGCGAGCACTATGACCGCCGCGTTGTTCGAACGTGTTCGGAGATTGGCCCGATGACACAGGACCTGATGGACTACGGCTTTCTCTTCGCCGGGCTTTTGATCCTGCTCGGCTACGAGGGCCTCATGCGTCGCCGGACCGCCGCGGGTGCGACAGCGCGTTCGGTTCACTCGCAGCTACGCGATGAGTGGGTCGTAGCCATTGGCGTTCAGCCTGGCTCCGAGATCGTCGCGGTTCAGACCGTTCGGAACTCGCTCATGTCAGCGACGATCAACGCGTCAACGGCCGCGCTTGCGTTCATGGGCACCATCTCACTGGCGTTACCGCGGCTCTCCGGGCCGGCCGATGCGATGGCGGCTCCGACTGCGCGGGAGCTCATGGCGCTGCTTCTCACAGCAGCCCTCTTCGCGTCGTGTATGTGCTCGGTGATGGCGATGCGTTACGCCAATCACCTCGGGTACGTCATCTCGGCGCCCGTCAGCTCGTCCATGCGTGGTCGCTGGGCGACGGTCGCCGCGGCCTACCTTCGGCGTTCAGGTTCTTACTACGGGTCGGGCTGGCGGCTCTTTCTCATGGGCGGGCCGTTCGCCCTCGGCGTGTCGCGGCCGTGGCTCATGCCGGTCGCCACGTTGATTCTGGTCACCGTCTTGCGCTTCTTCGACCGGCCCGTCGGGCTCGTCGATGGGGCCGTGGTGCCCGACCCTGACCGTCCTCACCAGCCGTAAAATGGCCATGGCCCCGGACCGTTCTGTCCCGGTGCAACCTCGATGAATCCGTCACTTCGGCCCAGCGCGATTACGTCTCCTGAGCCGCGCCCATTGAGCACGGTCACATCGCGGCCGGCGTCGTCGCCGCGATGGGTCACGAGCGGGAAGTGCCAGTGGTTTGGGAGCCCACGTTGGTCCGCCGTGGTCACGAGAAGTGGAGCGAGGCCGGCCGCCCTGGGGGAGAGGCCTGCGCGGGCGGCAATCGTCGGTAAGACGAGCCGACGGCCAGTCACCATGGCCGAGAGTGGGTTTCCTGGCAGTCCGAACACGGGCACTCCGGAGAGGGTGATTCCTCCGAGGACGGGGTGGCCCGGGCGCTGTGGGAGACGGTGAAAGAGCACTTCGACACCGAGCGCGGACAGGACGCCAGGGACGTAATCGTAGGCGCCCTTTGAGACGCCCCCGGTCAAGACGACGGCGTCAGACGTCGCGAGCGCTTCCTCCACAGCCATCTGCAGCGCCGCGACGTCGTCCGGGACTCTCGGCGCACGCCGCACCGCGATCCACGGCCGTTCGAAGAGCGCGTGGAGTGCGGGACCGTTGCTGTCTCTGATCTGGTAGTCGTCGACAGGCGCGCCGATGGCCTCGAGCTCGTCGCCGGTCACGATGATGGTGAGCGCCAAGGGTCTCAAGACCCGTAAGGCCGAGCAACCGAAGGCGGCAGCGGCACCGAGAGCCCCTGCTGTCACCAGGCTCCCGGGTGGCGCGGCGGCGGTCCCCGCAGGGCCATTCTCGCCTTTTAGACGAACGTTCGCGCCTCGGAGCGGTCGCGCCTGCGCCCGTAGGAAACCACCGTCGAGGGTGGCGTCCTCCACGCGGAGCACCGTATCGGCACCGTCGGGCAGAGGAGCGCCGGTGACGATTCGTAGCGATGCTGCGTTCGGTAGTTGCGGCGGTGCCCTACCGATTCGGACCTCCCCGACGACCGGGAGCGGCTCGCCGAGCTCATCGAGGCGAACGGCGAAGCCATCCATCGCGCTGACGGTACATGGAGGACTGGCTCGGTCCGAGACGATGGACTCCGCCAGGACTCGCCCCCGGGTCGCGGCGAGCTCCACGAGTTCGTACTCGCGCACGGCCTCGACTCGGCTCGCCATCAACGCAGCGGCCGTCTGTGGGGTCAGCCTCGGGGCGTCCGGTGAGATGGGGAGTGCCAACGGGAGCCTCAGAAAGCGTCGATGAGCGAGAGCAGGAGCCCAACGCCGTAGCCCGACGCCCGTTCGCCGAGTCCAAGAGCGGGACCGGCCATGTCGACGTGGATCCACGGACGGTCGAAGTCGCCGAGATGATTAGCGATGAACTGAGCGGCGCAGCTCGATTGCGCGTTCTCGCGGTTCTTGACCGAGTTCTTCATGTCGGCGACGTCGCTCTTGAACTCGGCTCGATAGAACTCTGGGCAGTAGGGCAGGGGGTGGACCAGATCGCCGCTGTACCGGCCGGCGACGACCGTCGCGTGTTCCCAGGTCTCGTCGTTCGTGATGATGGCCGCGTGGCGTCGACCCGTGGCCACCAACTGAGCCCCTGTCAGAGTCGCTATGTCTACGATGATGTCCGGGTTGAGGTTCTTCGCAGCCCACGCCACACCGTCGCCAAGCACCAGCCTGCCCTCGGCGTCGGTGTTGTTCACTTCCACCGTTCGGCCCGAATAGAGCGTGATGATATCGTCGGGCCGTAGAGCGTTCGGGCCAACCGCGTTCTCCGCAAGGCACAGTAGCGCATGGATGCGGTGGCGCGTGCCGGCGCGAACGGCAGCATCGAAGGCGCAAAGAACGGCCGCGGCCCCGGCCATGTCGCCCTTCATTCCGGGCATGCCCGTCTTGGTCTTGAGAGAGAGACCACCCGTGTCGTAGACGATGCCTTTGCCTACCCAAGCCCAGGTCGTGACGTCACGAGCGGGGGCCGCTTCGCTTTGTGGTTCGCCGTTCCAGGCTAGGTGAACGAGCGCGGGTGGGGCCGTCGCGGCTCGGCCTACCGCGTGGAGGCCACCGAGACCCTGCGCGGCTAGGGCATCGCCCTCGATGACGCGAATCGAGGCGCCGGGTAGCGACTCAACCAAAGTCCTCGCGACTTCGATGAAGCGCGTCGTATCGAGCTCGCTCGTGGGCATGTCGGCCAGTCGTGCGGCTTCACGCACTGCGCTCATCGCCGCATCGAGGTTTGGCGCCGTCACGCCAGTGCCGTCTCTGGTAATGAACGCGACGTGTAGGTCGATGGCAGGGCGTGGCTTGGAGCGGCTCTCATAGAGGGGGAGCGCACGTGCGATCGCGAGCGCCGTGGCGAAGAGGTGGTCGGCGCTGTCGAGAACGGCGACGACTCCGAACGGACCACTTCGGGGGACCGAATGGGCGACCATCGGCGTAACGGCGTCCGGGCGCGCGGGTGCGTTGTGCCGCGAACCGGCCTCCGGCAGGACTCCGACGACCGCGTGACGCGCCTTGGGCTCGCCCGGGAGCCAGGTGCTCGCGGTAATGCCGCGGTCGCCGCCGTTGCCAGCGCCTTCGAGCATCGCGTCCAACACGCCGTCGAGTGTGGGCGGCAGGCGTTGCCGCACCGCTGTCTCGAGCAGCATCGCCCGGCGCCCGAAGATGAGAATGGTCGGCGCCGCGAGAGCAGTAACGGTGTCAGTGAGGCGGATTGGCATCGGCTGACCCTACCGAAGCCTTGTCACACTGTCACGGCGATGTCGGTTCAGTATTCATCACGTACCCGATCAGGTGGCGGATTGCTCGGCCACCTCCTGCGGCCAGCCGAGTCGCAGAAGCTGTCGAGCGAATCGCTGCGCCCGATTGCGCCGGGCGAAGCTCGCTGCACCCGCTCGAGAGAAGGGCACGGTCGCTGGATCGGCGAACCACCGCGTCAATGCCGTGGAGAACGCGGTGGTATCGGAGGTGTCGAGCGCGAGGCCGAGGCCATCTTGTCGCGTGAGCGCCCCGACGAGCCCGAATCGATCAGCAAGCACGGGTCGACCGGCGGCGGCAGCGCGGACGAGGATGCCGCTCATCCCTACGTGCCGTTCATAGGGGACGAGGACGAGCTCTGCGAGCTCGAACCAAGCTTGCGTGTCCTCTTCGGGGACGAACTCCGCGATCAAGGTCACGGTCGCTTCTGGTCGTTTCTCTGAGAGCGAGGCGAGCTCTGCCTCGAGCGTCGCCCGGTAGCTCTTGTCGAGCGGTCCGACCAGAGCCCAATGGCAGCCAGCGATTACATCTGGCGGGAGCGTGGCGATGGCCTTCATCACCCGCGGAATGCCCTTCCGCGACGTCAACACGCCAAAGAGGAGCACCAACCGCCGAGTACTGGCGTCGAGACCTAGCCGAGTACTGAGCGCTGCGATGCGCTCTGGAGCTGCGGGGGCGAGGTCGACGGGATCGGCGAGGCCTTTGGCTTGGTGATGGCCGCGGATCTGAAGCTCAGCCGCAGCGAAGGCATCGAGCGTGAACAGCGTGTGCAGGCAGGGGTTGC
The DNA here is from genome assembly GCA_947498315.1 of Pseudomonadota bacterium. Lineage (GTDB taxonomy): Bacteria > Myxococcota_A > UBA9042 > SXOO01. The sequence goes on from CANMLD010000067.1 coordinate 12,408, forward strand.
GAAGCGCCAACGTTGCGACCGCTTCTTGGCGCGCCGCTCGCAGCCGATCGCCTGGGGTGACGGAGGTGTTCGACCAGTGCCGATAGTGGAACGTGGGCCTGAAGTAGATCCCCGACAATGGGCAGGGGGCTCTCAGGCCGGCTGCAATCGGGATCTGGAGGAGCCGGTCTAGGTAGAGTGCGACGACGTGGGTGGCTCCCACCGCCTTCGCGGATGTCGTAAGGCGCTGCCACTCCAACATGGCGTGGGCGGCGATCCGTGCGGGGCCGCTCAGAAACCGGAGAGCCCCGACCGAGAAGACAACGGGCGAGACCTCGTGGACGCCAATCCCGACGGCGTTGGCAACTGCGACCACGTCCGCGTGGCGGTCCCGGAACTCCGTGGAGACGACGTAGGTGAGTCGACCCGGCAGTTGCAGACGACCCCATTCCCGCGCCAGGTGGAGCAGGTAGACACCGTGGTGCCCTCCCACCTCGATGTCGAAGGCAACGAGGTGGGGGAGACTCGAAGGAGAGGTCATTCCTCGGCGTAGCTGTCGTCGTCGGCTGCGGCGCTGACCTTGGGCGCAGGGCCTTCGGCCGCGAGGACCTTGGCCTCGAGCTTCACCGTGGCTTCCGGGTGCGCCGCGAGCCAATTCTTGGCGTTCTCGCGGCCTTGGCCGATGCGTTCCCCTTCGAAGCTGTACCAGGAGCCCGCCTTCTGGACTAGGCTGCGGTCAGTCGCGAGGTCGAGGAGGTCGCCTTCGTAGCTGATGCCGTGGCCGTACATGATGTCGAACTCAACCGAGCGGTAGGGCGCAGCGACCTTGTTCTTGACCACCTTCACTCGGGTGCGGTTACCGATGACGTCTTCCTTTTCCTTGATCGACGCGATGCGGCGCACGTCGAGGCGGATGGACGCGTAGAACTTGAGAGCGTTGCCACCCGTCGTGGTCTCTGGATTGCCGAACATCACGCCGATCTTCATGCGGATCTGGTTGATGAAAATCATAGCCGTCGAGCCCTTGCTCATCGTGCCCGTGAGCTTCCGCAGAGCCTGCGACATCAGGCGGGCTTGGAGGCCGACGTGAGAGTCGCCCATCTCGCCTTCGAGCTCGGCCTTGGGCACCAGCGCGGCGACGGAGTCGATGACCACGAGGTCCACCGAGCCTGACTTGACGAGCATGTCGGCGATCTCGAGCGCCTCTTCGCCCGTGCTCGGCTGGCTGAAGAGCAGCTCCTCGGTCTTGATGCCCAGTGCACGTGCGTAAGACACGTCGAGCGCGTGCTCGGCGTCGATGAAGGCCGCGATGCCGCCAGCGCGCTGCGTTTGCGCAATGGCGTGAAGGGCGAGCGTGGTCTTGCCGGACGACTCCGGTCCGAAGATCTCGATGATGCGGCCGCGCGGGTAGCCACCCACGCCGAGGGCGAGATCGAGTCCGACGCTCCCGCTCTTGATGACACTTACCGTGGCGGCTTGCGACTCGCCGAGGCGCATGATCGCGCCGTGACCGAACTGCTTCTCGACGGCGGCCAGAGTCAGGTCGATGTTGCGGGCACGATCGTCAGTGAGGTTGCGTGCGGGGGCAGATGCTTTGGCCATGGTGGAGCTCCTCTGGGGTTGATTTGGGCGCCGTCGCTGAAGCGCAGGGACGGCATGTTCAAGTGATCAGGCAGTGGGTCGAACCGGCAACTGCGGCGACAGCGCTAGCTGGCGCCGCAAAAGATCGAGCGCTCCATAGGCCGAGGCTAGCCGGTTGCGGTCACGTTCGAACGGCAACGTGACGCTGCGGTGGTGGACGTCGTGTTCCCCGGCCACCGCGAAGTGAATTGTGCCGACGGGCTTGTCGGCGGTGCCGCCGCCCGGGCCGGCGATGCCCGTGACCGCGACGGCCCAGGTGGTGCCGAGCTTCGCGCGAGCACCCCGAGCCATCGCCTCGGCGCATTCTCGGCTTACGGCACCGAACGAGCCGAGGACTTCGGGAGAGACATCGAGGAGCGCAGTCTTCACGGCGTTGTCATAGGCGATGATCCCGCCCATGAAGGCGCGGCTGGCGCCGGGGATCGTCGTGAGCATCTGCCCAATCAGGCCACCCGTGCAGGACTCTGCCACGGACAGCGTCTCGCCACGTTCGACGAGTGAGTCGATCAACGCACCGGCGAAGGTGGCGTCCCCTTCACCGAAGAGCCGGTGTCGGATACGGCTGTCTTGTATGATGTGGCGTTCGAGCGCGGCTACCCGATCCGCGGAGTGGCTCACAATCGTCAGGTGAATCTCGGGGAAGTGAGCGCGATAGTGAAGCGTGAGTTCGTCGAGGCGCCCAGACCCGAAGAGGGCGTTTACGTGCTCTGCGACCGCCGACTCGGTGAGTCCGAAGAACTTCCAGGTCCGACTGATTGGGGTGCGGCCGCCCGATTCGCCCTCGACAGGCATCGCGTCCCGGAGCGGTCCGAGGAAATAGAGCTGAGCGAGCTTCTTGTATTCACGGGGGACGCCCGGGAAGTGGACGAAGGTGGTGCCACCCGAGCAGACGCGGAAGCCCGGTGCAGTCCCGACGGGGTTCATGAGCACATCGGCCGATGCTGGGAGCCACGCCTGCTTCTCGTCCAGGTTATGCAGTGATGCGGGGGCCGACTTGTCGAGTCGGGCGCGAGCGGCACGCCACGTGGCGATCTGCTCGAGAGCCTCTGCGTTCAGAGCAACCGACTCGCCGAGAAAGACGGCAGCGGCTTCTGCGGTGAGGTCGTCTACGGTTGGACCAAGCCCGCCGCTGACTACCACCCAGGTCGACCGAGATGTGGCGAGGCGGTACGCGGCGACGATGTCATCGATGCGGTCTGCCACGATCTGGCGATGAGCGATTTCAAGGCCCAATGAGGCCGCTTCACGGCCCAGCCAAGCGCTGTTCTCGTCGACCACCAAACCGCGTAAGAGCTCATCGCCAATAGCGATCTGCTCGATCACGATAGAAGCTCGGGAGGCACCGGTAGGCAGCGACATGAGGTGCACCCTGACACTGAACGTGCGTGTAGTCAAGAGGGTTGAAAGGAAACTCACTTCGATTTCAAGGGATCTCGAGTTTGCGTCCGGAAGGAGCGAGAGTGAGGGACCGAAATCAACGTCGTCGACGCCGCGCTCGGCGCTTCAGGTCTTCTTCTTCGATGACCGACCGAGGAGGCCTATCAGCGAGAACTTGCTGCGGACCTCGTCCGGCAGCGGCTCATCCACCGCGTAACGTTCGGTCATGTCCTCGGCTTCCGTGGCGCCCTGAGCTGTGCCCTCTCGGTCGGTGAGCTCTGCGGGATTGACTGCCGCCATGAACCACGCCGTCTCGCTGAACTTCTTGCGATCGCCTACGGCTGAGGAGGGATCCGCGGATCCGACTTTGGGGCCGGTGCCCGTTCCCGCTGAGGCCGACTTTTGGACGCTGACGCGCGGCGAGCCGGATGGCCGCGCCGTAGCGCTTCCTGCTGTGGGGCTTCCTGCTGTGGGGCTTCCTGCTGTGGGGCTTCCTGCTGTGGCCTTTGCTTGGCTCTTGGCTGCAGCGCTCGAGGTGAGGGCTTCCGGCGAGCTCGCAGGCGAGGCGCTTCGGCTAGACTGCGCTTTGGCCATATTGACGGCCGGGTGGTCTCGCGTCTCTTCGAAGCCGGTTATTGCAGCGAGGTTGAGCACGGTATCTCGGCTGTCATCACGGATTTGGGGCGCTGCTCGGATCGAACCTTCGAGGAGCGCGGAGTTGAGTTCGTCGGTGCGCAGTGGGCCGGCCATACCTGCTTGGGAGCCCCGAAGCTTCATCTCGGCCGCTTTCTCCAAAGTTGCGGCGTCGATGGATGGCATCTCGAAGACGGTGGCGGCTTCTGAGTCAGGGCGGGCATGTGGTGGGTCGACGATGGTCGCGCCGCCGGACCTAGAGGCGGTGCGTTCAGGCTTGTCGGCCTTCTCTGAGCCTGCCTTCGCGCTGCCGACCCGCGAGCTCGAGCGGGCAGGGACCGACGCATCGTCAGTGGTTGTTATGGCGGGTGCAGGCTCCGGCAGCGTGTCGCTCCCGAGCACGCGAGCCTGGGGACGACCGAAGAGGGTCGCTGGTCCCCCCCACGACACGGCGGCGGCGGGCTCGGCGATGGTGTCGGCGGCACCCCTCGTTACGGCGTTGTGAGTGAGTTCTCGAGCCGGCTTGTTCGATTGGGCCGTAGCGGCGCCACAGAAAGGACAGAACTTGAACTTCGGTGACGGGAGCTCCGAGTTGCAGCTTGGACAGGTCATGAAGCGGTCCCTCTCATGCGAGCGCGAGCTCTGTCAGCGTCGTTCAATCCGCAGGCCTCTCGACCGCTGCGACTCCATGCAGGACTCTAGTACGGGCCGACCGCATCGAGGGCGTAGCAGTCTAGCCGCCAGGCCGTCGCCCGTCACCACAAACAGGAACCTCGGCCAGCATTCCGGATAAACCTCCAGATGGAGTGGGTCGGACAAAACGGAGATTGAGCGATCGCAGCGCACGCCGGGGGGGCGCTTGGGTCGTCCCCCCGCCCGCAAGTGCATGGACTGCTTACGCAGCCGCCCTCTTGCTTCGACTGGGCGCCGATAGGCGCGTACTCGAGCGACGAAGGCGGGCTGCATCGCCCGCCCTCGAGCGAGAGCAACTCGATGCTAGAAAATTGGGTCGTGTCCCTAATCCGGGGCACCAACTCTTCTGAGGCGGCGAGAGCAACGGGACCGTGCTCAGTGCTGCCGGTACTGTCGCGTTCTCCCGACCGATACCAGCGAGTACGAGCCCGGGCCCAGCGGTGCTGGCATTGGCCCGGCAGGGGATAGACGCATCGCGGCGAAATTGGCCGGAGAATTGACTGGACCGAGCACGCCAGATCGCTGCCCATCGAGGGCTGGCTCAGCCAAGTCCTCCTGATTGATGCGCAGATCCGTGAGCGCAGGTCGAACCTGGCTGAGGTTCCTGCCAGACGACGGCGGCAACGCGACTCCTGATGAAACGACCTCATCGTCGGCGGATCTTATCCTGATCGCGCACGAGTTGGAAACGACCGTTCGGGCCGTCGTAGATGAGGTCGAAGTGGCGGAGGAAGTCGCGACCGAGGAGGCCTACATAGCCTTCGTCGCGTACGACAGGCGGCATCCCGACGATGTCTTCGGCGAAACGGAAGAAACGCCCGCGGCCCAGCTCGTCAACCATGGTCAGTCCGATGGTCAGCCGGAAGACAGGCCGTTCCGTGGGCTGCTGATCGACGCCGATGACCTGTTGAAAACGGTGCGGCAAAAAGCCCAATTCGAGCGCAATGGTCTGTTCGATGAGCGTGAAGGCGGCGCCGGTGTCGATGAGCATGCGCCGATTAGGGAACGCGGCGGGGCGCCGGTCTTCCATACCGACGTAGTCGGCTTCGTGGCCGAGTTGGACGGCGACGAGGGGCCCATTGCGCATGAGTCCGAGAGGTGCGGGCGGGAAGTGGGCGTCGTACCGAAAAGCCAAACGAGATCAGCATACTGGAACGGGTCGCTCGTGCAAGGCGACCTATCGCCCCAGCTAACCCGTGCAAAGACCTACCCGAAGACGACCCCGGCCGTAACGGGGACGGCGTGCTTCGGCTCAACGCGGTCCACAACGTGTCCGCCTGTAGGGCCGAACTGGGTCAGACCGCTGCGATAAGCGGTGTCCCGATCCGAGTGCGCCGAGGCGACGACGCCGTTTTTGAACACGACCCACTGGTCCGCGTGAGCAGCCATCAGCTTCGGGAGGGCTGCCCTAAAGCGGCGCGTCTCCTCTAAGACGGTGGCGAAGATGTCGCGGCCGTCGACGCGACGGGCTTCCGGGATGAAGGTGCTCTCTTGGCCAAACACGGCGCTCTCCCTTGGGCGGCGGCGCTAGAAGCCGAAGCCGGCAACAGCGCACGAGACACAACGGGCTAGACGGCTGGCGATCAGCCGTCTTCAAGCCACGGTGCTATCCTACCACGGCGATCGCCCCTGTGGAAGATGTTCCCATATGTGGCAACTCACTGAGCGTGGGTTCAGTGGGTCGGACAAAACTCCGATTGGCGTCCGCCGGCAATTTTCGAGCATCGAGTTGCTCTCGCTCAAAGGCGGGCGATGCAGCCCGCCTTCGTCACTCGAGCACGCGCCTAGCGGCGCCCATTCGAAGCAAGAGGGCGGCTGCGTCGAAAATTGAACGGCGTACGCTCAAGCTCCATTTTGTCCGACCCACTCAGGGGTCTTCGGCACGAGCCGGCGAGGGTCACTCCGCGCCGAGGGGCTTGTTGGTGCAGTCTCGGAAGCACAACTCGGTCTTCTCGGGGTTGCCTTGCGAGTCCGGGATCTCGACCTCTTGGCATCCATAGCCCTGCGGACAGCGGTTGGTAGGTGCTTCGAGGCATGCGACGAAACAGAAGGCGCCAATGTCGTTGCCGTCCTTGTCCTGAAGCTGCAAGCAGCGATTGGGTTTCCCGCCACACGACGCTTCCGACTCAGGGTCACAACCTGCTTCGCAGTAGGGTCCAACGGCCTCTTCGCACTTGCCGGAGGACAAGTTGCAAACCTGCTCGAAGGCGCAGAAGAAGTTGCCGGTGCAGCCTTTATCGATGCACTTCCAGTTCTTGCACTCCTTTTCGCTGGCTTTGCAGTCGAAGTCTAGGAGACATCCAGAGCTGCAGAGCTTCGCGACCGGGTCGCAGTACGTCTCGGGTTCCGGGCACTCGGTGGCGTCGACGCAGCCGCCCTCGATCTTGCACTTACCGTTCGAGCAGATGAGGTCGGATGGGCAGGGGTTCTGCTCCGAGCACGCTGGAACGCAGCGGAAGGACGAGCAAACGTTGCCGTTTGGGCACCCGGTGTCGTCGGCGCAACCGGCCGCGCAGGTACCGGAGTTGCAGACCTCGCCGAACTCACACTCGGTGTCCTTCGTGCACTCTCCCGCGAGGCTACAGGCGCCCGACTTCGGCTGGCACTGCTTCGTGCCGCCATCCGTCGCGAGGCATTTGAAGGCTGGCGGACAGCCGGCATCGGAGATGCACTCTCGGAGGCAGAAGCGTCCCCCCGACGCGAAGTCAGTACAGGTGCCGCCCTCAGCGCACTCGTTGCTCGTGGCGATCCCGCTCACCCCGACGCCCAGATCCGCACACGATTCGCACAGCGTCTTTTGGACTCGGCAGACCTTGGCGCATTGGTCGCAGTAGTTCTCGGAGCCGCAGTTCTTGTCTTCGATGCACTTTGGCAGCCCGGCGAGCCCTCCCGCGACGCAACGGCGGTTGCAGTCGCAGACGCCCCCGTCGGGACACTCCACGTCGCTTGCGCAGGTCGGTCCTTGCGGTTCACTCGTGATGAGGTCTGACGTGTTGGTTGTGTCACCGTCGTCGGCGCCCACGACCCCGTCCGTGCCGTCCGTCGAGGTGGCCCCGTCGGTTCCGTCGGAGCCGTCGGTGCTACTAGATCCACCGCTCGAGCTGGAGCTGCACGCGGCCGCGAAGGTGCTAACCATGAAGATGATGACGAGCAGGTACGTGCTACGCATGAGGCACTCCGATCAATGACGCCACGACGAGTCTGCGTCAGTCCTAATGCAGGATACGCGCACCGATGAGCGAGCCGCCATTGGTGACGAAGTGTACCTGGCCCGCGTTAGCAGCGATGGGGGCCATGATGCCGTCGTCGATGCTGAAGCGCGAAAGGACCCGGCCCGTTGCGGCGTCGGCCATGACGAAGCCTTGACCCGTCGCGACGAAGACCCTGTCCCCAGCGACCACGGGGGCCGAGAGGGAGGCCCATGGCAGCTCGAGGGTCCACGCCGCGACGCCCTGGACAGGGTCGAGGGCTGACAGGTCGCCGTCGACCGTCGAGACATAGAGGAAGCGCGCGTCGGCAACGGGCGATTGGATGCCGCGCCTATCGTAGAACCAAGTGATCCCGCCGTGTTTCAGTCCGACGGCATAGAGTCCGGTCGCGAACGACGCCGCGTAGACCTGATCGCCGATGACGACCGGCGTCGTGTCCACGTCTGTGAAACGAGTCTCACGGCCGCCGATGTTCACGCTCCAGACTGAAGCGCCGTCATTGACCCGCATGGCGCTCAGCGAGCCGTCGTCGAATCCAGAAAGGACGACGTCACCTGCGATCGTGGGAGAGCCTTCGCCCGTGATGTTGAGGTCCTCGCTGCGGCCGCGCCCTTGGTCCCAGAGGTAGGTGCCTTTGGCAGCGTCGATTGCATACAGGCGGTTCTCGTTGTTGCGGAAGAACACTCGGCCGCCACCGACGGTCGGCGCCGCTGTGATCGCGCCGCGCGTCTCGTAGGGACGCTCCCAGGCGAGATTTCCGGACTCGGTCTCGACCCGATACAGGCGACCATCCGTCGCGCCGAAGAACACCGAGTCGCCAGAGACAGCAAGGCGTCCACGAAGTTTGCCGCCAGTCTGATAGCGCCAAGCCACTCGGCCATCCCGGGCGCCAGCGGCTACGAGAGTGCCGCGTTCCGAGCCCGCCATAACCAGCTTGCCACCATGAGCGTACGCGGGCGTTGCGAACTCCTTCGGACGGTAGGCGAGGATACCCTGTTCATTCAGAACGGCACGCCAAGTCGTCTGGATCGCTTCGGGTGGACGGTCGTCTGGGTGGACTTCGACGGGAGGGAACACGCCGCAGCCAAGTGCGATGATTCCAACTCCCAGAGTCCTAATCAGGGTATGGGCCAGGCTGGCCCGAGGTGCCACGTCTCGCGTTGCCGCTGCAGTCTCGCTCAACTCGGTCCCGCTCGGTGGCGGCGCAGTCCTCATCGGTATCAGAGCTGTGCCTTGCGACGTGCGATCTCGCCGCGAAGCGTGCGGAGCGACTGATTGAACACGGTGCCTTCCGCCGGAGTGAGGGTCGAGAGGGCCTGATCGTAGTACGTTCCCGCCTTCGTCGCGTCCTTGCCGCCCATCGCGGGGTTGAACAGGTCACCGAGGAGCATCTGCCCACGAAGCTTGAGATAGAGGTCAGCCGACGCTGCGAGCTTCTCGAAAGCGGCGGCCGCACCAGCGGCGTCGCCAGCAGCGGCGGCAGCGTGCCCCTGGTTCTCGAGGACGAGTGGCGCAAGCGAGGAGTCCGCATTCTTCGCGAGGTAGTCACCGTAGGCCTTGGCGGCGTCGCCGGGCTTGCCCGTGGCCACATCGATGCGGGCCTTCAGGAGCGCGGCGCTCTCGGCGCGGGCGCCGGTGAGGTCGCCTTGGACCTTGCCGAGCGCGTCGGCAGCGGCCTTCCACTTGGCCTCGTCGGTCTCGAATGCCGGCTCTTTCGCCTTCTTGCCCTCTGGAGGCGGCGTCAGTGTCGACTCAGTGGCGGCGTGCGCCTTGACAGTGCCGAGAGCGACGTCGATGGCCGACACGAAGGTGGTGGAGTTCTCGGCGGCCTTCGTTTTACGAGACGCCCACCACCATGACGCAGCACCGGCCGCGATCAGCAACACGACGAGACCCGCGGCGTAGCGCGACGCGTTGGCGGTCAAGTGGTCGGAGAAGCGGTTGAGGGTGGTGGAGATCTCGTCGGGTACGTCGACGGTCTCTGTGACCGGTGCGTCGGGCTCGCCCGGCTTGACGCGCTTCTTGGAGGTTTGAAGGTTGAACTTGCCCACGTGCGCTCCGACCCTGACGGTGTTCTGCGGCGTCTTCGGCCGCGACAGCAAAGGCCGCCTGCTCGGCGGCTTTGCGACTCCCGAACGTAAACCGCTCGAGAGTCGGAATTCGCCGCACGGCCCCTAGGGCGCATGTCCGGCGAGCGCGCCCATATAGCGGCCTACCCTTCCAAAGTCAAAGGGTTCCGAATTGCCCTGAATCGTCGGCGTCCGGTGCGCAGAATCGCTCAGCGGATTGGCCGTTCAGGCCAATCCGCAGGCCTCGCGCGTCCAGGTCGCTTCCGGTGTCTCACCGCCGCAGAATGGCCCGATAGGGCCAATCTGCGACGAGTATTGGCCTACCGGCCAATACTCGGAGAGCCCGCTTTCGCCACCGGAAACGCCCTGGCCATCGCGAGTACAGTGG
>CANMLD010000068.1 GCA_947498315.1 Pseudomonadota bacterium
CTCTACTCTCGGGCCCTCTACTCTCGGGCCCTCTACTCTCGGGCCCTCTACTCTCGGGCCCTCTACTCTCGGGCCCTGAACTGTATTGACTGGCGCACGTGCGCTAGGCTGCCGTTCCGGCTATAGCGCCGCGTGAGGATGGGCCCCGATGAGCGAGACGAGTTTCCTCGACGATGTCTGCAAAGACCTCCAGACCGAGTTCGAGACGACGCGACGGGTCATGTCCTTCGCAGATTACCTCGACCTGGTACGTCAGCAATCCCGCGGGCAACTGAGGGGGGCCCCTCAGTACCTGCTCGACTGCTTCGACCACTTCGGGAAGGAGCCAGCCGATTCGGCGACGGGCCGCGGCCCACGATACCGTCTCTTCGACGCTCCCTGGGACGACGGCCGCGACCGCGTCGTTGGCCAGGAACCCGCTCAAGAGGCGCTCTACCGAATCATCGAGGGCTTCGCGCTCCAGCGGCGCGTGAACAAGCTCGTGCTGCTGCACGGGCCCAACGGCTCGGCAAAGTCGTCGATGCTCGCGTGCATCGCTCGGGCGCTCGAAGCCTACAGCCGCACTGATGGCGGCGCACTGTACTGCTTCTCGTGGATCTTTCCCTCGGACAAGATCGGCTCGCGGCGCCTCGGCTTCGGTGAAGAGGTGGGTTCGGCCAGCCAAGACGGATCGTCCTTCGCCGGGCTCGGTGACGACAAGGTCGACGCCCGAATCCCGGGCGACCTTCGCGACCACCCGCTGCTGTTGCTGCCCATTCGACATCGCGAGCGGCTCTTCAAGGAACTCTCCGAGAAGGCAGGCAAAGAGTTCCTCATCCCCGCCAGCTTGCAGCGAGGTGAACTGTCGCCCCGTAATCAGCAGATCGGCGAGCGGCTCTTCGCGAGCTATCGCGGGGACTTGAAGAAGCTGCTGCGCCACGTCCAGGTCGAGCGTTTCTTCATCTCGCGCCGCTTCCGCCGCGGCACGGTCACGGTCGAGCCTCAGGTGCACGTGGACGCGTCCGTTAGGCAACTCACTGGCGACCGCAGCCTCGCGAGCCTGCCCCTCGTGTTGCAATCGACGACGCTCTACGAGCCCTTCGGCGATCTTGTTGACGCACATCGCGGGCTCCTCGAGTTCAACGACCTCCTGAAACGCCCCATCGACTCATTCAAGTACTTGCTCGCCACCTGCGAGAAGAGCACGGTCGCGCTCCCGAACCAGATCCTGCACCTCGACATCATGTTCCTCGGCTCTTCCAACGAGCTCCACCTGAACGCGTTCAAAGATCACCACGACTGGCCGAGCTTCAAGGGCCGCCTCGAGCTCGTCCGGGTCCCTTATCTGCGCTCGTACCGGCTCGAACAGCACATCTACGACGATCAGATCCGCACCGACCGGCTCGCCAAACCCGTCGCGCCACACGCCACGCTCGTCGCGGCGCTGTGGGCCGTGCTCACTCGCCTCCGCAAGCCGAACCCCGAGCTCTACCCGAAAGACGCGCAGCCGCTTATCGCGGCCCTCACGCCGATACAGAAGGCCGATCTCTTCGCGTATGGTCGCGCGCCTGCTGGCATGCCCATCGAGAAGGCGCGCCTGCTGAGGGCGCAGATCGGCACCCTCGCCAGTGAGGAGCGCCCCGATGGCGAGTACGAAGGCCAAACTGGCGCGAGCCCACGCGAGATGAAAGGGGCCCTCCTCACCGCCGCGCAACGGCCCGACTTCACTCGGGTATCACCACTGGCGCTCTTGGCCGAGATCCGGGACCTCTGCCGACAGTCCACGCTCTACGCCTTCCTCAAGTTCGAACAAGAGGGGGCCTACCGCGATCCGCTCGGGTTCGTCGACGTGGTCCGGGGCCGCTGGCTCGCTCTCGCCACCGATGACTTGACACGTGCCCTTGGCCTCATCACGCCGGAGCAGGTCGAAGACCTCTTCCGCCGTTACCTGCTCCACGTGAGCCACGAAGGTCGGGGCGAGAAGATCATGAACCCAGCGACCGGACGTCTCGAAGAGCCGGACGCGGTCCTGATGCGTGAGATGGAGCGCGATCTCGCCATCGACAAAGAGCCGAAGGAGTTCCGTCGCGACCTCCTCGGGCGCGTGGGTGCGGCCAGTCAGCGAGGCTCGGTGAAGCCGTCCGACTACCGCGAGATCTTCCCGCAGGTCTTCGAGAAGCTTGAAGGTGCCTACTACGCGCGCCAAAAATCCGCGATCCGGAAGCAGGGCTTCGACATGCTCAAGGTGCTCGCCGGCGAAGGCGAGACCCTGAACGAGTCGGATCGCCGCCGCGCCAAAGAGAACCTGGCGCGCCTCGAAGCGGACTTCCGTTACGACGACGTCAGCGCCAGAGAGACGCTGGCGACGCTCATCGCCGAGCGGTTTCCCGAGGCGTGACCTCTACTCGTCGCAGTCCCCGCCTGCCGGCTTCCAGGCGAGGACCTGACCCTTGCCGGTGTTACGTCGCACGCCCGTCTGGCGTGCGAGCCAGAGAGGTTCGATGAGGTCGACAAATGCGACCGCGGACCATGCACTGGCGGGGTCCTTCGTCGGAGTCGACTTGACGCGCGCAGGCGGCAGTTCGACATGGCGGTGGACGTGTCACCGGGCCTACTCGCGAGCTTGCGTTCGAGCATGTTAGTGGCTAACATTGATGTGGCGGCGTGGGGCCGAGAGGATGGGTGTGCCGACGAAGAAGCCCAAGTTCGAACGAAGCGAGTTGATCGGTCGGGTGCACGACGCTCTCCAGACTGGCAAGTACTGGATTGTTCCGCACGCGCGCCAGCGCTGTACCGAGCGCGACGTGTCGGCGACTGACATCGAAGTGGCTCTGGAGGCCCACCGGCACGTTCCACGACGAGATCGCTTCGACGTCTCCGCCGGGAGACTCGAGCTACTGTTTCGAGGGGCCTACCGTGGATGGTGAACTGCTGCGGGTCATCGTAGCCTTTGCCGAATCGATGCTAATCGTGACCGTCGTCCGTCTCGACGACGGCAAGGAGTTCTGACCATGCCCAATCTCGTCTTCATGGAGCTCGGCTTCCCCATCCTGCTCGTGAATCCGGCGATGCTGGAGGTCCGCGGACAGCAGGTGCCCGACGTCAACATGCGGGAGCTTCAGGCGACCGTCTTTCGCCAGCTCATCGCGAAGGCTGGCCGGCTCACGGGCGCTGAAGTTCGGTTCATCCGGAAGTACCTTCGTTTGCGCCAGGCCGACCTCGCGAGGGTGCTGAACATGGCGAATCATTCGGTCGTGTCTCAATGGGAGAGCCGTGAAGACGAGTTCACGGGCATGGAGTACAACACTGAGGTTCTCTTGCGAGTCTGGATGGCGGCGAAGGTCGGACGTGGGGATCGCCTTTTGGAGTTGCTCGAGGACACGCTCAGAGATCTCCAGCCGGTCCATGTCGAGCCGCTCGCCGTGACCCTTCTAAAGGCCGCGTGAGTTGTTCCGGGTCCGGCTGACATGTCGTCAGTCTCGGGCTCGGCCTTCATCGCGACCGCCATATGGCCAGCATACCTCGGCCGATTTTTCTTAGATTGCCGACGCCTGTTGGACTCGGCGAGTGATCTCAGAATCACGTGCCAACGTGCCGGCGTTTGGTCCAAATAGGATGTAGGCGATGGGCTGTGGGATCCGTGTGTTGCTCAGTACAGAGCCCGTCGCCCACCGGCACGCGCGTCAACGCCGCCTTCGCATAGCCTGGGCCTTCCGGCTCGATAACGGGAGGGAGGTCAACGCAGGCCGCGGCAATCGAGACGACGAAGAGGCGTTGAATGGTTATGAGTAGCCGTGACGACGTGCCCAAAGCTGAAACACCAGCAGCGGCCATAAGGTTTTTCGGTGATCGCGAAAGCCTGCGTCGTGCTCGGCCATGAGCTTCTCGATGACCTCGGCCTTGAAGATGGCCTGGGTGCGGATGGCGACGGCGTCGAAGACGTCCTTCATGATCGGCTTCAGTGGTCCCTTCAGCCAGCGCGTCATCGGCACGCCGAAGCCCTTCTTCGGGCGGTCCAAGATGGCGTCCGGGACCTTGCCGCGCAGCGCCCGACGCAATACGACTTTGGTGATGGGTTTCAAGGGGTTACCGCTGAGCTTATCGGACGCGGCGATGCGGGCGGCGACCTCGAGCACGCCCTTGGCGAGCAGCGGCGCTCGGCTCTCGAGGCCGTAGCGCATCGACGCGCGGTCGACCTTCTGGAGGACCCCGTCGGCGAGGTAGAGGCGGGCGTAGAGGTGGCCGAGGCGGTCGAGGTCGGGCAGGCCTTCCGTGCCCCGGAGCGCGCTGTCGACGTCGTCGAAGATGGGGGCCGTCTCGGCGGCAGCGTAGACGGCGGGCTCGAAGAGATGGCGGTGGTCGCGTGGCGCCGTGCCGCCGATCCAGACGACGTGGCGCTCGAAGCGGCCGTACTCCATGCCGTCGAGGAAGCGCCGGAGCTGGTAGTCGACCGACCAGTTCTTCTCGGAGGCCGGCAGGAGATTGACCAGCGGCGCGAGCAGGCCGCGGCGCAAGGGGCCCGGGACCTTCTCGGCGGCGAGCGCGACGGCGTGAGCGGCGAAGGTCGGGTAGCCGAGCAGCAGCTCGTCGCCGCCGTCGCCGGAGAGGGCTACCGTGACGTGATCCCGTGTGAAACGGGAGAGGAGGAGCGTCGGGAGGATGCTGGCGTCGGCGTGCGGCTCATCGAGCAAGTCGCCGAGGGTGGGGACGAGCTCGAGCGCGCGGGACTCGTCCAGCGTGATGGCGTGGTGGCGCGTGCCGAGGTGAGTGGCGACCGCCTGGGCGTGGGCCGTCTCGTCGAAAGACGGGTCGTCGAAGCCGACCGTGAAGGTGTCGAGGGAGCCGGCGGGGCGCCTCTCCGCGGCGGCGACGACCACGGCGGTGCTGTCGAGGCCACCCGAGAGGGAGAAGCCCAGGGGCACGTCCGAGACGAGGCGAGACTCGACGGCGTCCCCGACGGCGCGCCAAAGCGCGGCGGGTGCGTCGGCGCTCGAGTAAGTCGGGCCAGTCGGGAGTGGCTGCGCCCAGCGCCGGATCGAGATCTGGCCGTCGTGCCATTCGAGCACGGTGCCGGGTTCGAGCTTGCGGACGTGCTTCAGGACCGAGCGCGGTGCCGGGACGGCGTCGTGGAGTAGGAAGCGGCGCAAGGCCGCGGGGTCGAGATCGCGCGGGAGCGCGGGGTGGGCGAGCAGCGCGGTCAGCTCGGAGCCGAAGAGGAGGCGGCGTCCGAGGATCGCGTAATACAAAGGCTTTTCGCCGGCGCGGTCGCGTGCGAGCCAGGCGTGGCCCGTGGTGGTGTCGACGAGAGCGAAGGCGAACATGCCGTCGGCGCGGTCGAGGAGGCCGCCCACCCCGTGACGGGCGGCGACCGCCAAGAGCACCTCGGTGTCGGTGCCCGTGACTAGCGGCGGGAGGCCGTCGTGGCCAGAAAGTCCATCACGGAGCGTGGGGTAGTTGTAGAGCTCGCCGTTGAACACGACCCGCAGCGCCCCGTAAGCGAGCGGCTGGCGGCCCCGAGGGCTGGGGTCGATGACGGCGAGGCGGCGATGGCCGAGAGAGAACTCACCGAAGCTCGCGGTGCCGACGTCGTCCGGGCCGCGGTGCGCGACGGCGGCCGTCATCTTGGCGAGGGTCTCGGGATCGGGTGGGGCGCCGAACCAGCCGGCGATGCCGCACATGGGTCAGCCTGGCCAGCGCGACGGCGGCGTCACGGGCGCGTCTTCGGGGCCGTCCAAACCGATACGTTCGCGGACGTGGTAGGGCGGTTTCTTCTGCGCTTCGTAGTAGACGCGCGTCATCAGCTCCGAGAGGAGGCCCATGCCGAGGACCTGGACGCCCATGATGGTGCAGAAGATGGCGGCGAGGAAGAAGGGGTCGGTGTAGAGCGGGTAGCCATAGAGCAGCTTCTTCACGAAGGTCCACGTGCCGGAGAGCATGCCGAGCGCAAGCATGACGAACGCCACGCGGCCGAAGAAGTAGAGCGGCTTGGTCGAGTAGCCGACGAGGAAGCGCACGGTCAAGATGTCGAGGATGACGCGAAAGGTCTTGGCGAGCGTGTACTTGCTCGTGCCCCAGCGCCGCGGGTGGTGCTGCACCTCGAGCTCGCCGACCCGACCGCCGGCCCAGTGGGCGAAGGCGGGCAGGAAGCGGTGCATCTCCCCGTAAAGTCGGATGTCCTTCGCGATCTCAGCCCGGTACGCCGTGAGCGTGCAGCCGTAGTCGTGGAGCGGCACGTCCGTCACGCGCGAGATGAGGCGGTTCGCGATGCGGGAGGGCAGGGTCTTGGTCCAATAAGCGTCTTGGCGCTTCTTGCGCCAGCCCTTGACGACGTCGATGCCGCGGGTCTCCATGGCCTCGATGAGGCGCCCGATGTCATCCGGATCGTTCTGGAGATCGGCGTCAATGGGCACCAAGATCTTCCCGCTGGCGTGGTCAAAGCCCGCCGCCATCGCTGCCGACTGCCCGAAGTTTCGTCGGAAGAGCACGACCTTGATGCGCCCGTCCGTCGCCGCGAGCGCCCGGAGCAGCTCGGGGCTCCGGTCCTTCGAACCGTCGTCGCAGAAGATGACCTCCCAAGGGCGACCGAAGCGGTCGAGCGCTGATCGAAGGGCCTCCCAGAGCGGCGGCAGGCTCTCTTCTTCGTTGTAGACCGGGACGATGACGGATACGTCGGGCCGAGACCCCGGTGAGGCCGCAGGATTGGACGAGGAGGGCGTCGTGAGGTCCATGAGTCGCGTGGGTATCACACCTCTTGTCAACTCACACGCGGCCGCCGCTCGCGCGACGCTACTTCACGAGGACTGACGACCGAGCGACGAAGAAGGCCATCGCTTCGTGGATGCTCGCGGCGCTGAAAGGAACCTGAGCGGTTCGCCTGATGACGAGTCGCACCGTGGCTTCTGCGCGCGCGAAGGGCGCAAACGCCGCGATGCCAGCGCGCGGCAGGCCAGCTGAGCCGACGTCGGGACAGGCGCAGCGGAAGGCGACGACGCGATCGAACTCGAGGGCTTCGAGCGAGACCGTGAGTCGGGTCGGGGTTGTGGCACCGCCGAGCGCCGGTCCGGGAAGCGTCGGCGTCTCCCAACGGACTTCGAGCTCCTCGTCCCAATCGATGGTCGCATAGGCTGCTGTGACTGGCTGTCCGCCGACCTCGGTCAACGTCGGCGTGGGCGGGACCGATGCCTCGAGGCGAAAGCTGCCGGCATGCTGTGACCCCCAGCCGTCGATGGAGATGGGCCTCTCGGCGGCGGAGAGGGGCAGAATGGCTTCGTACGTGACGCCTGACACCGTCGTCCACAGTTCCGGGAGTGCTCGCCGTTCAAAGCGTGCCTGCCGGACGTCCTGCGAGCCGAGAGCGCGGAGCTCGCCGGCCTCGAGGAAGTCGACGAAGTTCTCGATACCCCCGTTGGCGCTGACGAGCGAACTCCCAGTAAAGGTCGCGAGGGGGTTCTCGCTCGACTGAACCACCTGGCAGTGGCCCACCGGGAGCTCGAGGAGCTGCCAATCGGGGACATCTTCGAGGCTCGCGAAGTCGACGATATCGGCCGCAGCGAAGCCTCGATATCGCGCGAATGCGGCGCTGAGCTGAAGCTGGGGTGCCATGCCGGGGGCGTGGCTCTCGGCCCGAACCACGGTCACGACGCCGATGGTGCTCGCGACGGTGGAGCGGTCGTCTGGTGCCGTCTCTTCGGAGTCGAAGCACGCAGAGGGGAGCAGCAGCCAGAGTAGCGCCAGTCGTGATGCAGCCCGCCGCCATAGTGGATCACGGCCTCTCGGACGCTCGCTGGACGTTGGCTGCGGATCACTCGTGTTCATCGTGCTCCTAGTCCACTTCGTTCTATCGCCCTGGATCGCGATCGTCCACCCGCAAGGGGCTGGGCGGCGCGACTTCGGCGGCCCGGCAAGTGACACTCGGGGCGCGAGCGATAGACTCGGAAATCGGCGCGGAGAGCGCCCTGGAGCCTCCTTGCGCGATCCTGACGTCCTCCCCCGAAAGTCGCCCCTCGTCCTCCTCTTTCTGCTGACCTTAGCGCCCCTCCTCGGCGCCGTGGTCGGCGGTGGCGCGGCGCTTCTCACCCGGGGCGTCTACCCCATGCTCCTCGTTCCTATCGGCGCTGGTCTTCTGATCGGTGCCGGCCTGGCCATCCCCATCGCCATGAGCGGCCTCCGCTCGCGAGTCATCTCGACGGCGCTGGGCGTCCTCGCCTGGGGGAGCCTCATCCTGTCTTTCCACTACACGGAGTACCGTACGTCGTTCCAGGACGCCGTCGCGTTCTCTAGCGCCGTCGACTCGGGCGCCGACTTGGGTCCCGACCCAGCGCTGACGGAGACCGTCCTCACGAACATCACGGGCCGCGGCGACTTCCTCGGCTTCCTCGAGCTGCGCGTCACGTCGGGGGCTCGATTGCGCCTCCTGCCGGGGCTCGAATCGTCGCCCGTCCTCGCGGCGGCGCTTTGGGTGCTCGATGCCTTGCTGGGCCTGATGGCCATTCTCTTTTTGGTATGGCGGGTTCAGCGGCGACTTGGGAGCGTGGTCACGGCGTGACTCTCGTGTTGCAGCCGCGGCCCTTTCCGGTATCTTGCGCCCGCCGCGGCGGCGGGTGTCCTGAGGGCACCGCCACAGGCCTGTGATGGGCTCCTTGGGGCTTGGCGTTTCGTCGCCGGCGCTCTCGGGGGTACCCCCTCAGCCAACCTTCTAGCCTACGCCAGGCCCGGAGCTCGAAAGCGACACGATGAAGATCCACGAGTATCAAGCCAAAGCCTTGCTCGCCAAGTATGGCATCCCGGTGCGTCCTGGGAAGATTGTGTTCGACGTCCAGGAGGCCGTGAAGGCCGCCCAGACGCTCCCCGAAGGCCTCTACGTCGTCAAAGCGCAGATCCATGCGGGTGGCCGTGGTAAGGGCGGCGGCGTCAAGCTCGCGCGCTCTATCCAAGAGGTGCACGACCACGCCGCTCGTATCCTCGGCATGCAGCTCATCACGCACCAGACCGGCCCCGAGGGCCAGAAGGTGCGCCGGCTCTACATCGAGTCGGGCGTCGACATCGCGCAGGAGTTCTATCTGGGCCTCACCCTCGACCGCGAGCGTTCGCAGGTCGCGATCATGGCGTCGAAGGAGGGGGGCGTCGACATCGAAGAGGTCGCCGAGCACCGTCCGGAGGCCATCTTCAAGGAGTGGGCCGATCCAGCCGTCGGGCTCACGGCGTTCCAGTGCCGTCGCCTCGGCTTCAAGCTCGGCTTGACGGGCAAGGCGCACGGCCAGTTCGTGAACCTGCTCATGAACCTCTACCGCGCCTTCGTAGAGAAGGACTGCAGCCTCGTCGAGATCAACCCCATGGTGCTCACGCCCACGGGTGAGGTCCTCGCGCTCGATGCGAAGATCACCTTCGACGACAACGCCACTTTCCGTCACAGCGACATCGCGGAGCTCCGCGACCTCGACGAGGAAGAGCCGCTCGAAGTTCGCGCCAAGAACTACGACCTTAGCTACATCAAGCTGTCGGGCAACGTCGGCTGCCTCGTGAACGGCGCCGGTCTCGCCATGGCGACCATGGACATCCTCAAGTACTACGGCGTCGAGCCCGCCAACTTCCTCGACGTGGGCGGCGGCGCCACGACGGAGAAGGTCACCGAGGCGTTCAAGATCCTGCTCGACGACAAGGTCGACGCGATCTTCGTCAACATCTTCGGCGGCATCATGAAGTGCGACGTCATCGCGAACGGCGTCGTCGCGGCGGCGCGCAGTGTGGGCCTTTCGGTCCCGCTGGTGGTTCGACTCGAAGGCACGAACGTAGAGCTCGGCAAGAAGATCCTTGCGGAGTCGGGGCTCGCCATCACGCCGGCGGACACCATGAAGGACGGCGCTCAGAAGTGCGCCGCGGCGATCGGGAGGAGCTGAGCCATGGCCATTTGGGTAGACAAGAACACGCGACTCATCTGCCAGGGCATCACCGGCTCGGCAGGCTCATTCCACTCCAAGCAGATGCTGGCCTACGGCACCAACCTCGTTGGCGGCGTCACGCCTGGCAAGAAGGGGCAGCTCTTCGAAGAGAAGACCCCCATCTTCGACACGGTCTCGGATGCCGTCGAGGCGACCGGCGCCAACGCCTCGGTCATTTTCGTGCCGCCGCCCTTCGCGGCCGACGCGATCATGGAAGCGGCCGACGCGGGCATTCAGCTCATCGTCGCCATCACCGAGGGCATCCCCGTCCTCGACATGATCAAGGCGCGCAAGTACCTGCAGGATCGGCCGGTGCGCCTCATCGGGCCGAACTGCCCGGGCATCATCACGCCGGACCAGTGCAAGATCGGCATCATGCCGGGGCACATTCACAAGGCCGGCAATATCGGCGTCGTCTCCAAGTCCGGCACGCTGACCTACGAGGCGGTGGGCCAGCTCACCTCCCTCGGCATCGGTCAGTCGACCTGCGTCGGCATCGGCGGCGATCCAGTCAACGGCACGAACTTCATCGACGTGCTCACGGCCTTCCAGAACGACCCAGACACGCACGGCATCATCCTCATCGGTGAGATCGGCGGCAACGCGGAAGAGCAGGCGGCCGAGTTCATTCAGCAGTACGTGACGAAGCCGGTCGTCGGCTTCATCGCGGGCACCACGGCGCCTCCAGGCCGCCGCATGGGCCACGCGGGCGCCATCATCTCGGGCGGGAAGGGCACGGCCTCGGACAAGATCGCTGCGCTCGAGCGCGCGGGCGTGTCCGTCGTGCCGACGCCGTCTGACATGGGCGCCACGATGAAGAAGCTCATCGAGTCCCGCTGAATCACTACCAAGTTCTTGAAATCAGTACGAAATTAGAAGATCGGAGACGCTACAATGGCCATCGAACGTACCCTTAGCATCATCAAGCCGGACGGCGTCAAGAACAACCGGATCGGCAAGATCATCGACCGCTTCGAGACGAACGGCCTCAAGGTCATCGCCGCGAAGCTCAAGAACCTGTCGAAGGCCGAGGCCGAAGGCTTCTACGCCGTCCATAGCGCGCGCCCCTTCTTCGGGGAGCTCGTCGAGTTCATGACCTCGGGCCCGGTCATGCTCATGATCCTCGAAGGCGAGAACGCGATCGCCAAGAACCGCGAGCTCATGGGCGCCACCGACCCGAAGAAGGCCGCCCCGGGCACCATCCGCGCCGACTTCTCCGCCAGCATTGGCGAGAACACCGTCCACGGTTCAGACGCCGCCGACACGGCCGCCTTCGAGACGAGCTGGTTCTTCGCCGGCATCGAGCGCGCTAACTGATCTGCCTCGAGATCTCAGCCTCCTGCGGCGTTGCCCAGTTGAGGCTGAGACCTGCCATTGCGCTGGCGAACGCTCGCATGCATCCTTCACCCATGCACTTTCGTGACGTCTTCCGCGCCTTACTCTCGCTGGCCCTCGCGGCGGCCACGAGCGGGTGCTCTGGCGACGTCGACACGTCGCGTTCCTTGTTTGCGAGCGAAGACGCGCGCGGCGGCCAGAGCCCAGACACGGAAGTGTCCGTGGACGCACCCGCGCCGTTCGACACCATCGCGAAAGTCGATGCTGAGCCGGAGTCCGACTCCGGGCCCGCCGACGTCGCTGCTCCGAATGACGCGGTGACGGGCGCCGATGGGTTCGATATCTCTGATCTTTCGGATACGGCGCATCCCGACCTCGCCTTGGCTCCCGATGCCTCGGCTCCCGATGACGTGCCCTTCGCCGACGAGGTTTTGCCTCCGGACGACGTGTCGCCCCCGGACGACGTATCGCCGCCGGAAGACTCGTCGGCCCCGGACGACGCGTCGACTCCCGATTCATTTTTTCCCGCGTTGTACCCACGAGACCGTATCCATTCGCCGCTCACCCCGTCGGTCGTCGCGCGACTCACGGAGGTCCACGCGACGGACCCCGCTCTGGCGGACGACGTGTTTATGAAGATCGGGGCGTCGACGACCGTGTCGAGCGCGTATCTCGGTTGCTTCGCGGGGGACAACGTCGCGCTCGGTGGCTACGCGACGCTGCAGTCGGCACTCGACTACTTCCTCGCTGGTGACGCCGCTGGCAGCGACCCCTTCTCCCGAAAGACGGTCGCGGCCAAAGTCGGCGTGTCGGCGGGGTGGGCCATCACCGGCGACCCGTCGCCGATGGAGCAGGAGTACCTCGCGCTGGCGCCGAGCTTCGCGTTCGTCCACTACGGCACCAATGACATCGGGATGGGGTCCACCTACGAGGCGGCGCTCCTGAACTTTGGCGAGAAGCTCTGGACGCTGACGGACGAGCTGATCGGATGGGGCGTCGTCCCTGTCTTGGTCACCGTGGGGCAGCGCCTCGACAGCGAGGCCGCCAACGCCTGGGTGGACGCGTTCAACACCGTCGTTGCTGCCGTCGCGCAAGGGCGTCAGGTGCCGCTCCTCGACGCGAACCTCGCGTACGAGCCAATCTCGAACTACGGGATCGCCAGCGACGGCATCCACAGCTCGGTGTTCCCCGGCGGCGCTTGCCAACTCACGGACGCCGGCCTCGACTACGGCATGAACATGCGGAACGCACACAGCCTCATCGCGCTTGACCGGCTCCGGCGCGCGGTCCTGCTCGGCGAGGTGCTCGACGCCCCTGGTGCGCCGCTGCTCGGGGCGGGAACCCACGCGGACCCCATCGTCGTCCCGTCGCTCCCGTTCAGCGATCTGCGTTCGACCATCGGCGGCGAGGCCGTCTTCGACACCTACCCCGGCTGCAATGCAGCTCAGGACGAGTCAGGCCCCGAGGTGGTCTATCGCGTCAAGCTCACGGCTGAGACGTCGCTTCGGGCCGCGGTTCACGACCTCGGCACCGTCGACGTCGACCTCCATTTGCTGGACGACACGGGTACGCCCGACGGCTGCCTGGAGCGAGCGCACCGCTTCATCGACATAACGCTGGCGCCGGGCGTCTACTACGTCGTCCTCGACAGCTTTGTGTCGGGCGGCGTGTCGAAGGCGGGGGAGTACATCGTGACGCTCGAAGCACTCCCGTGAGTGGGCCGCCCGCCGTGCACGAGCGTTCAGGCTGCGGCGCCTGTGCTCCCGGCCGTCTTCGGGGTCAACGCTCGCTCCCGTCGTTGGCGCGTCAGTTCACGGGGCAGGCGTCGGAGACCTGCTAATCATGGGTTCAGGCTAGAGCCAATGCCGCTTACTTGAGGTCAATTGTGCGACCGATGGGCCCGACCCGCTCCCAGGCCCGAAGGGCCGGTTCCCGTTTCCGTTCCCGTTCCCGAGTTCGGACTCGATCGCCAACTACGCGACATGACTTGAATCGTTGGCGCACGGACTGGCACGCGGCCGGTCCGGTCGGGAACGGGAACGGGCAGTCCCTGAAAGACGCCAACTGAATGGCATTGGGCTTAAGTAAGCGGCATTGAGGCTAAAGCGCGCGTCCGCGGACTTCAAGTCGCCGCGCTACTCCTGAACCATCACCTTCAGCCGCCCCTGCTTGGGCGCTGCGACCGGGCTCTGCTTCACGAGCGCGTCCTGGAGTACCTGCCGCAGCGACAGCCCCGTGTCGGTGACCGTGAGACCCTTGAATCGTTCGCCGCCGGAGCCGCCGGAGGTCAGGTAGTTCGATGTGGCGACGCGGTAGGTACGGTCTCGTTCGAGGGGGCGACCGTCGACGGCCACCGAGACCGCGTAGACCTCGTTCTTCGAGTTCACCGTGACGGTGGCCGCGAGCCCCGAGAACTGCATACGCGCGCGGCCGTCGCGGAGGCTCTCCGCCACGAACGCTTCGAGGGCGACGCCCGGCATGTTGACCACCGTGAGCGTGTTCTCGAAGGGCATCACGCGGTAGATGTCTCTCTGCGTGAGCTTGCCCGTATAGAGATCGGCGCGGATCCCGAACGTATTCTGGATGCCGACGTCCGCTTTGCCGGCCTCCCGGATGGCGTCGGCGAAAAAGTTGCCGAGCGCCGAGTCGAGGCCACCGTCCGCGCGGCGCAGATCTTCGGCGAGGGTGCCGATGACCCGGTCAAGCTCGGCGTTGATGGAGGTCCCAAACGAGTCGACGATGCTCTTCACAGACGGGTCCTGGCCGTGCTGGTCCACCCAGAGGTCGATGAGCTCACTCGATGCATCGACGTCGCCACCGTCCGTCAACACGATCTCGATTCGGCTCACCGCCTCGAGGTTTTCGTAACTCTGTACGATGACCGTGCCGCTAACCGGGTCGCGGAAGGTCCCCGCGAGGCCGGTGTGGAGGTGGCCGCCGAGCACGAGGTCGACGTCGGCGCCGCGGGCGATGGCGAGGTCGCCGCCGTAGGCTTCGTCCGCCGCACTCAAAACCAGCTCGCTTGCCGCGAGGCGTTTTCGCGCGACGCTCGGCGCCAGTCCGCAGTGTGAAAGCGCTATGATGACCTCAGCCCCCTTCTCGCGGAGCAGGTCGGCCTCACGCTTGGCTGTCGCGACTTCGTCTTCGAAGTTCAGGGCCTCCACGTTCTTGGGCAGCGTCGACGTCGCCGTATGGCGCGTCGCGATCCCGATGAGCCCGACCTTCACGCCGCCGACGTCCACGATGACCGAACGGTCCACGTAGTCTGGAGGCTCGCCATCCCCACGCTTTCGGATGTTCGCACCGAGGAAGGGGAACTGAGCGATCTTGGCGAGCGACGCGACGTTCTCCTCGCCGTAGTCGTACTCGTGGTTGCCCACCGCCATCGCGTCGTAGCCGAGCGCGTTCATGCCCGCCACGACGGCGGCCCCGCGGGTCAGGTTACCAATGGGGGTGCCCTGATAGATGTCACCGGAGTCGACGAGCAGCTTTGGGCCGGCCTCTTTCGCGATCAGCGCGCCGAGGGCCGCCTGGCCGCCGATGAGCCGGCTCGGGTTGTCCGCGTGCCACTTGGCAGCACGGGCTTCGATGCCGCCGTGGACATCGGAGGTGTGGAAGACCACGAAGCGCCGGCTGGTGGCGCAAGACGCAAGGACGAGGAGTAGCGCGAGTCCGAGCGCCGAACGCGGCGCCCGCGACGCGAACGCGCGTGTCAGGACTAGGAACATGGGGCCCTCACGTGGCAGAAACGGATCCGCAGGAGTGTACCACTCGGAGGGGACCCCGGCAGCGGGGCGTGCTCATTCTCCGAGGCGAACGCGCCGCACGGGCCCGTCAGGCGGGGAGCCGATGGGCGATCGGGGCGAGGATGGCGGTGATGAGATCGTCGAGCAGAGGCGCGGCGGCCGTTCGGGCCGAGCGCACCTCGGCGGCGAGGCTCGCCACGCGTTCAAAGCCGTAGTCGATGGCGCCGCAGTCCTCCAGGATCCCGGTGGCTTCTGCGATCTCGGCGTCCGTCGTGTCCACGCGCGGCTTACGGACGATCTCGAGGAGGCGCGCTGCGTCTGCAGGCTTCGCCGTCTCGAGCGCACGGACCACCGGCAACGACGGCTTGCCTTCGGCGATGTCGGTGCCGACCTTGTCACGGCCCTTCTGGCCAATGAGGTCGAGGAGGTCGTCTTGGATCTGGAAGAGCAGCCCGAGCGTCTCGCCGGCCATCGCCAGTAGGCCGCGTTCGGCCTCGCTGACGCCCGCGACGAGCGCCGCCGTCTCGAGAGGGAGCGAGAAGAGGCCGGCCGTCTTGCCTCGGATGACGTGCAGGTACTCGATCTCCGTGATCGGGCGGCGTGACTGGCCATCGCCGGCCAGGAACCGCTCCTTCAGGCGGAACTCGTCGACTTGGCCGCGCACGACCTGCGCGAGCCGGTTGGCAGCGCGTTCACAGAGCCGCGCAACGCGGTCGCTGGGGAGCGCACTGCGGGCGATGAGCTCCATGCCGACGAAGTAGAGGCCGTCGCCGGCGTTGATGGACTGCTCCCAGCCGAAGGCCTTCCATACGGTCGGGGCGCCGCGCCTCACGGTGTCGCCGTCTTGGAAGTCGTCGTGGATGAGCGTCGCGTTGTGGAGCAGCTCGATGCCGGCCGCGGCGTTCACAGCTAGCGAGGGATCGCCGCCGAGCGCCTCGGCACCGAGGATGGCGATGAGCGGCCGAAGGCGCTTGCCGCCGGAGTCGACCTGGTACCAGAGCATGGCCTCGAGCGAGCCGGTCTCTTTTGGCTCACGAGCCGAGATGGCCTGAATGGCGTCGAGCACCGGCTGCGTCCAGCGCTCGAGACCGTCGCTGATGCGCGTAGGGAGCGCGCTCACGCGGCACCTCGCACCTTCTGGAGCGCCGACGCTGCGGCCACTGAGGAGTAATCGCGCGTCTTCTTCAGCTCGGCGACCACGGCGGCGACCTCGTCTGGGAGGGCGCCCGCTTCGGAGGCGATGTTCCTGGCATGCATGCTCATGTGTCCGCGCTGAATGCCGTCGGTCGCGAGCGCCATGATGGCGGCGAGGTTCTGGGCGAGGCCCGACGCGGCCGCGATCTCGCCGAGCCGGGCGGCGCTCGGGTAGCCGAGGATCTTGTGGACTACCTTCACGACCGAATGGGTCTTCGTGATGCCGCCGACGACGCCGACCTGCATCGGGATCTCGATGGTCCCGACGAGTGTGTCGCCGTCGATACCCCAGCGCGAGAGGCTGCGGTAACGGCCGTCGCGGGCGGCGTAGGCGTGACAGCCGGCTTCGACCGCGCGCCAGTCCTGTCCCGCTGCGACCAGGAAGGCGTCGACGCCGTTCATGGCGCCCTTGTTGTGAGTGGCCGCGCGATAGGGGTCGACGTCGGCCATGACCGACGCTTCCACGATGCCGCGCGCGACCTCTTCGCCCGTCCAGTCGCCGCGGGCGAGACGAGCCACGGGTACCCGGCCCACGGCGGTGACTAGGCGCTTGTCGGCGAGATTCGACAGGATTCGCAGGCGTACGCGACCATCGGTGATGGCTTCGACGTCCGGCGCGATCGCCTCCACCATCGTGTTGATGATGTTGGCGCCCATGGCGTCGCAGACGTTCACCTCGAGGTGAAGCACGATCATCGGGCCGACGGCGGTCTCGGGGAACTCGCGTACGATCAGCGCGCGGGCGCCGCCGCCGCGTTCCGTGAGCCGCGTGTTCACGGAGTTGGCCTTGGCGATGAGGGCGTCCGCGCGGGCTTCGAGGCGACGGCGGGTCTCGGTGAGGTCACCGAAGTCGAGGACCTGAATCTGGCCGATCATGATCGGTTCGGTCGAGGTGGTGAGGATACCGTCACCGCCTCTGAGCAGGTTCGCGGCGTTCGAGGCGGCCGCGAGCACGCTCGGCTCTTCGACGGCCATCGGGAGGAGGATGTCCTCGCCATTGATGCGGAAGTTGGCCGCGATGCCGAGGGGCAGAGGGAAGACGCCGATGGCGTTCTCGACCATGCGGTCCGCGGAGTCACAGTCGAAGCCGGCAGCCTCTCGGAGGCTGAGCAGGTCGTCTTCCGTCAGCTCCGCGATGCCTTTCACGAGGGCGAGGCGCTCGTCGACTGAGTGCTTGTAGAACCCGGGGAGGCGCGAATTGGTCGGAGTGGTCATGGGGTCTCCTTACGCGAAACCAACGCGTGCCGCAGCTCAGAAAGGTTCTTGGAGCCCGTCACGAAGCAGATGGTGCGAAGTTCGTCGATGAATTGGCGAATCGTGAGAACGACGGCGTCGACGCCGCCCTCCGATGCTGCCTTGAGGAAGGGCAGGGCGGAGGCCACGAGGTCGGCTCCGAGGGCCACCGCTTTGGCAACCTCGAGCCCCGTGCGGATGCCGCCGGAGGCGATGATGGTCTTCGGCGTGCCGGCCGGCGCGTTCGTCCCGCGGAGCTCCTGCGTAGCGGCAACCAGCGATTCGGCCGACGGCACGCCCCAGTCGGCGAGCCGGAGACCTGTGAGCTGCTGCACCCACGAGTCCGTGCGGAACGTCTCGATCTTGGACCAGCTCGTGCCGCCGACGCCTGCCGTCTCCAGGCCAGCGAAGGGTAAGTGCTTGATCTTGCGGATAGTCTTACGCGAGAATCCCGCGCCCACCTCTTTCAAGACGACGGGGATTGGGATCTCCGGGATGACGTGCGCGAGCGCGTCCATGAGCCCTGCGAAGTTACAGTCGCCTTCTGGCTGAATGGCTTCCTGAAGCGCGTTCAGGTGAAACGCGAACATGTCGGCGCCCACCGACTTCGCGAGGTGCCGCACGTCGGCCGCCGTTACGCCGTAGTTCAACTGCACGGCGCCGACGTTGCCCATCAGGAGGATGTCCGGGGCGACATCACGCACCTGAAAGGTCCAGGCGATCTCGGGCGACTCGAGCATCTTGCGCTGGGAGCCGAGTGCCATCGCGACGCCGGTCGCCTGGGCGGCCTGCGCCAAGATCTGATTGAGCTCGCCGGCACGCTTGGTGCCGCCCGTCATGGCGCCGATCATGAGCGGCGCGGAGAGCCTCTTACCGAAGATGGTCGTTGTCAGATCGACCGCGTCACGATGGAGCTCCGGGAAGGCGTCATGCTCGAAGCGGTAACGTTCGAAGCCGTTGGTTGCGCCAGGCCGCTCGATGGCTTCCTCGAGGCAGATTCGAAGGTGCGCGTCCTTGCGATCTTCAGGTGAGGCATGCGCTCCAAGCGAGGAGCTGATGGGAAGCGGTGGGCTCGTCATAGGGCGCGCCGTATAGGGGGGGCTCTTGGGCTGGGTCAAGGTTTCATCCCCCGGCTGTAACGTGTTTTTCGCGCGATAACATGTTCCGCGAATGGATTGTTGTAGGCGGGAGTCGGAGCGACTAGGGGAACCCAGGCACGGACGGCATCATTCCCCCCTTTTGAGGGCTTTTGCCTTGCCTTCGAGCGGACGCCAGATAGGTTAGTCCGCGCAATGACCATGACCGCCACGACTGCGATTGACCCGACCGCGCCCGATAACTCCGTCACCCCGGCGCCCTCGCTTGGAACGCCCAGCGAGCGGCTCGACATCAAGGGGCTTTCGCACACGGCGCTCACGGAGTGGGTCCTCTCACGGGGGCACAAGCGATACCGCGCTGAACAGCTCTTCCGGTGGCTCCACGAGAAGTGCGCGACCTCACTCAAAGAGATGAGCAACCTACCCCGCGAGTTGCGCAACGAGGATGAGCTTTGTCTCGGCGGCCTCGAGGTTGAGAATGTCATCGAGAGCCTCGACGGGACGCGAAAGATCATCCTACGTACTGCCGCCGGGGAACGGCTCGAGACCGTGGTCATTCCGATGGGCAAAGGTCGTTGGACGCAATGCGTGTCCAGTCAGGTCGGCTGCAAGATGGGCTGCGACTTCTGCGCGACGGCCGAGATGACCCGCCGCAAGAACCTCACCGTCTCCGAGATCATCGACCAAGTCTATATCGCTCGCCGCCTACTCGGCAGCGAGACCCAGCTCTACAGGAAGCGATCGCCTGGCTCCGAGCCAGGCAAGGTCGACGTCGCGAACCTCGTGTTCATGGGCATGGGCGAGCCGCTCGACAACTTTCAGAACCTCACGACCGCCATCGGGCTCCTGCTCGAACCCAAGGGTCAGGCCTTTGGCCAACGGCGTATCACCGTCTCCACCGTCGGGCTCGTGCCGCGTATCCACGACTTCGCCCGAACGACGCCAGTCAATATCGCTGTCA
Organism: Pseudomonadota bacterium; assembly: GCA_947498315.1. Taxonomy (GTDB): domain Bacteria; phylum Myxococcota_A; class UBA9042; genus SXOO01. The sequence goes on from CANMLD010000068.1 coordinate 19,484, forward strand.
GTCTCAACGCCACGACCGACGAGCAACGTAACTCCCTGATGCCCATCAACCGAAAGTTCCCCATCGCCGTCCTGATGGAGACGTTGCGGACGGTGCCCCTTACGGCGCGCCGACGCATCTTCGTCGAGTACGTCATGTTGGGCGGGGTGAACGACTCCAACGAGGATGCCATCCGGCTGCCCAAGGTCCTCGAAGGCCTGAAAGCCAAGGTCAACCTCATCCCCTTCAACCCCTATCCGGGGTCTCGCTATCGCTCACCGGAGCCCGACCGCATCCTCTACTTCGTCGACAAGCTGATGAAGGCCGGCATTCAGACCAACGTGCGGGAACCGAAGGGCCGAGATATACAGGCCGCCTGCGGGATGCTCGACGGGTCGAAGCCGATTTGACACTCTCCATCGTGATGTCAAAGCACTCGCCCGCCTCGCAGCGCCCTGGTCTCCGCGCGACCACGATGCGCACTGCCCCACACGTCGCCGTCATGATCACAGCGAGCCTCTTCGCGACGTCGTGTGGTGAGACCGCCAGCAGTGAGGCCGTCTCGACCGGGACTGACGCGTTAACAGCGCCCCCCCGCGAGATCGCGGGTGGCGTCTATCAGCTCAGCGTCGTCACGGTGGATGACGGCTGCCTCGAAGGGGCCCTCGAGCTCGTGTTCAAGCCGAACGGGGCCGCAGACCCCTATGCGCTCCAGAACCCGACCACGTTGCCGGCTCCTGGAGCGCTCCCGTCCAATGGTCTCATCGAGCTCGAGGAGCCGTTCACGGCCATGCCGGTACTTTGGGAGGCCGGCGCGGATGGAGCGCTGCTCATCAAGAGCGGGATCATCGCGGACGTGCTCCTGGGACTCGCGACCTCGCCAGACTGTACTGCCGATCTCCGCATAGACGTCGAAGCAAGATCAGCCGAAGCCGGGGTCGCGATCGACGCCGCGGTCACCTTGACCGGGGTCACATCGCCGACCGACACCTGCCCCGTCATCCCCGACGGTTGTCTTGTGTCCATCGACCTCGTCGGGGCGCTGGTCGGGACGGCCTCGCGTTGAGCGGCGGCAGCTCCAGAGCCGGGGGGGCCGAAGCTGCCGGAGCCACCGTTCCGACCTCGCCACGAGATCGCGTTCGCGACGAACTCTTGAAGGTGGGCGGCTCAGCGACGCTCCCTGAGCTCGAAGCGAGCACTGGTATGCCGCTCGATGATCTCGTATTGGCGCTGGGTCAGCTCTTCACCGTGCAGCCAGGGCACGTCGAGGTCGGTCGGGGCGGCGAGTTCGCCATCGTCCTCGACATCGGCATCGCGCCGTCCTTCCCGGAGCGACGCGACTTTCGGCTCGGACGCGCCCTCCTCGTGGGCGCGTTTGCGATCTACTCGCTCATCTATCTCCCGGTTCTGGCGCTCGGTGCGGCCATCATGACGGGCCAGGCGTCCGTCCTGAGATGGCTCGCAGCGCTGTGGCGCGGTCGCCCGGAGGGAGCGGGCCCAGGGTCGCTTCCGCTCCTCACGCGGCTTCAGGCCTTCTTCTTTGGTCCGGAGCTCTTCACCGCCGCGCGCTGGGACGCTGACCGCGTCGCTCTCGACGCTGCGCGGCTTCGCGGCCGCACCCTGACCCCGCTCGATCTCGTCGCCGTGTTCGGTCACGAACTCCCGGAAGCGCGGGCCGAAGCGGCACGCTTGGCGTTTCAGCACGGCGGTGGCGTGGAGCATGAGGAAGGCTTCGTCTGGTACACCTTTCCTGGGCTCCCGTCGCTCGACAGCGAGGCCGAACAGATCGCCGCACAAACGCGCGTCGCTTCGGCTGCCATTGACGACGTCGCCCGCCGCGCCGGCGCGGCCAGTCAAGATCGCTTGATGCTCGGGCTCCTCGGCGTGAACCTCGGCGTCTCGACTGCAGTCATCATCGCGGCGGCGTTTGGGCTCTTCGAGCTGCTCGCAGGCTGGGTACCGCTCCTGTCATCCCTCGCGCTGGCGGCCTGGACGCTCATTTCACAGCCTCGCCGGCTCACCACCCGGCGCTCGCTCGCGCGCCGCGCCCTCCGGGCCGAAGCCATGCGCGACCTCCTGCTCGGTGAAGGGAAGCTGGCTCGTAAGCTCGAGGGGCTCAGGCGCGAAGAACGCGACATCGTGGACGAGCTCGCTGTCGAGCTCCGAGGAAAGAGCGGGGTCGAAGGCCGCTGGCTCGTGGTCCACTGCGAACAAGCCTACCGAACCGCCATCTACCCGCTGGAGTCGGCTTCACTGCCGGGGATCTGACGCCGGGCTATCAGCGGTCAGCCCCAGCGTCGGCGTCGCCTGCTTCAGCCGGAGCTAACGTTCCGGCCGGCCGGCTGGGGCGCCGCCCCAGACCCCGCACGGGCTGTCGCCCGTGACCCTCGCCGCGCTGCCGCGCCGCCACTATTGGAGGGCTGCCCGTGGACGTCGCCATGGCCAGGTGGCTAGATTGTGGGTGCGGAGCCGCGGTCCCGAGACCGAAATCGCATTGGCGACGTGCTTGATCCCGTCTGTCAGCCTGGTCCGGGAGGATTACGTCTTCAGCATTGGGCGCGGTCGCAGCGACCGACCCCGTTCACGAGATTGTAGCTCCGACGTCCTCCCATTCCGAGGCTCCGCAGCCAGGATTTAAAGAGGTCCGACCGTCATGAGCAAGTCGAAACGACCCGGAAGCAAGCGTCCCATTCTGAACGACGACGACGAGTCGCTGGCCGTGACCCATCCGAATGCGGCTGGGATCGACGTCGGCGCGCGAGAACTTTGGGTGGCGGTTCCACCCAAAGCGGTGCCGGCTGGCGAGTCGGTCCGGTCGTTCTCGACCTTCACGAGAGGGCTCCACG
>CANMLD010000069.1 GCA_947498315.1 Pseudomonadota bacterium
GACCTCGGCGGAGACGCACCCGGTGATTGCGTAGCCGCCGAGCCGCTCTATAGAATCCGTCGCTCTTGTCCCCACGCACGGCACGAGGGCCAAGAGCACGGTGCTCCGGTCGGCGTCGTCGAGGTCATGGTCCCGAACGAGCTTCTGGATCCCCAGGGTCACGCCGCTGGCCTCGGTCGCCTTGATGCGGGCGTCGAGGGCGGCCCGCGCCGCCTGCTCCTCAGCCAGCATGGCGTCGAGGTCTGACGGCACCTCGACTTCGGCAGTGTTGTTGGGTCGCCGCCAGACGGCCTTGCGGTAACGGGTGCTTGCCGCGTCGTCCCGCTGCTGCTGCGCCTGGCCAACTCGGGCGCTGCGAAGCGTGACCCAGGCGATCTCGGCCTCCAGGAAGTCGAGGTCGTCGATGAAGGGCTCGTTGTTGTGGTCGATCATCATGGTGCTCCTTGTCGTAGTTGTGGTTGCAGGGGCCAGCCGGTCTTCATGGCCCTCGCCACCCACTACGGACGACACTCCCGAGTTGAGCCCCTGACGGTGACGATCACCCCCCGATTTTTCGGGACCTGCCCCGTTGCAGCCCGCCCACCAAACGTCCTACAAAGGCTGCTTGGAAGAACGTGGAAGCCGGAGGAAGCGAAGCCGTGACCGAACTGCTCACCATTGACGAGACAGCGGCGCTGCTGAAGCTCTCGGACCGCACCATCTACGCCATGTTGCGTGCTGGGCGACTTCCGGGGGCTGCCAAGTGCAGCGGGAGGTGGAGAATCGACAAGGCGAAGCTGCTGGCCTGGCTGGGCAAGGGCGGCGAACTGGGCGACGAGCCAAAGACAAACGAGCATTAGGAGGCGGGGCACCGTGGCGAAGAACAACGACAAGCAGGAACGCACTGGCTCCCTCGGCTTCGAGGACAAGCTCTGGGCCGCAGCCGACCTGCTCCGCAACAACATGGACCCGGCGGAGTACAAGCACGTCGTGCTCGGGTTGCTGTTCCTCAAGTACATCGAGGACGCATTCGAGGAGCGCCGCGAAACCATCAGAACCGCTGTGGCGGACCCGAAGCACGCTGACTACATCGCCGACCCAAAAGTGCGTCAGGCCGAGCTTGGCGACCTTCTGGAGGACCGGGACGAGTACGCCGCCGAGAACGTCTTCTGGGTGCCCGAGCCCGCCCGCTGGTCACACATCCAGGCCCAGGCCAAGCAGCCGACCATCGGCAAAACCCTCGACGACGCGATGGACGCCATCGAGAAGGAGAACCCCACGCTGAAGGGCGTGCTGCCCAAGGTCTATGCATTACCGAACCTCGACAAGCACAGCCTCGGCAAGCTGATCGACCTGGCGAGCGGCATCGGCCTCGGCACCCAGGAGCACCGCGACAAGGACACCCTGGGCCGGGTCTACGAATACTTTCTGTCGAAGTTTGTAAGTTTAGAGGGGCGCGGCGGTGGCGAGTTCTACACGCCCACCAGCGTAGTTCGGCTCCTGGTCGAGATGTTGGAGCCTTACAAGGGTCGGGTCTACGACCCCTGCTGCGGCTCCGGCGGCATGTTCGTGCAGAGCTTGAAGTTCACCGAGGCCTACAACGGGCAGCGGAAGCAACTCACCGTCTACGGGCAGGAGAGCAACCGGACCACCTGGCGGATGGCGGCCATGAACCTCGCCATTCGGGGGATCGAAGCCAACCTCGGCAAGAAGCACGGCGACACGTTCCACGAAGACCTGCACCCCGACCTGCGGGCCGACTTCATCTTGGCGAACCCCCCGCTCAACATCAGCCAGTGGGGCGGCGAGCGCCTGGAGAACGACGTGCGGTGGAAGTACGGCACGCCCCCAACGGGGAACGCCAACTTCGCCTGGGTGCAGCACTTCATCCACCATTTAGCCCCCACGGGCACGGCGGGCTTCGTGCTCGCCAACGGGTCCATGTCGTCGCAGCAGTCCGGTGAGGGGGAGATTCACCGGAAGCTCGTCGAGGGGGACTTGGTGGACTGCGTGGTGGCTTGCCCTGGGCAGTTGTTCTACGCGACCCAGATCCCGGTCTGCCTGTGGTTCATCACACGGAGCAAGACCGGCAACGGACATCGGGACAGGCGGGGGCAGACCTTGTTCATCGACGCCAGGAAGCTGGGACGGATGGAGACTAAGGTTCACCGCGTGCTCGACCCGAGGACGTGGCCAAGGTCGCCGACGCCTACCACGGGTGGCGGAATAGGGGCGGGGCGTTCGAGGACGTGGCTGGCTTCTCCAAGTCGGCCACGTTGGACGAGATCAAGGGTCACGACTTCGTGTTGACGCCGGGGCGGTACGTCGGGGCCGAGGAGGTCGAGGACGACGGGGAGGCGTTCGCCGAGAAGATGGACCGGCTGACGGCAGAGTTGTCGGGGCAGATGGCTGAGGGGGCGAAGCTCGACGAGGCCATCAGGAAGGCGCTCGGGGGGCTGGGGTACTGGGCATGACTACGCCGGGCCGTACAAGCCTTTCCCCACGGGATTATGAGACGGCTGCGGCCGGAGCCCGCCGAGTCATCGAACGCGACGGAAGGGTGACGAACCGCTCGCTGCGGGACGAGACGGGCCTGAACTACGACCAGGCGATCAAGTTCTTCGGACTGGCAACAGGGACCGGACTGCTGAGAAGGATGGGCCGGGCAAGTGGCGTCCACTATCTATTGGCGGTGACCGAGGAGGCCACATGACGAACAATTCTTGGGTCGAGGTCAGGCTGGGCGATCACTGCGACATTCAGTTTGGCTTTGCATTCAAGTCCGAGAAGTTCAGCGAGATCGAGGTGGGACCGAAGCTCCTGCTCGTAGCGAACGTAGCCCCGAGGCGTGCCGACTGGGGCAAGGCCCGCTTCTGGCCATCGTCTGAGCTAGATGCTCTTGCCGCACCGTGACCCGGCATAGCTGATCTGAAACCCCCGACGCAAAGTGCCAGATCCCCGTGAGACCGACGGCGGGAGAAATTGCTGAACGTCGCCGCTCGTGACCAAGTTGGCCTCAGCGGCGTGGAACGCCGTCACGACGTAATCATGGCGAAGAGCACGACAGGTAAGACCGCAGATCGCACCACGGCGCCGGTGGGGCCGGCACAGGTTGACTGTTGCGTTGCACGCCCCAGTGCGCTCCTTGTTGCGCGCGAGGTGGCAAAAGCGCGAGTGCGGTCGTGTGCGGCCGGGCGAGAACGGCTTAGAGGGAAGGGCGAGTCGTGCCCAGCCAATTTCGAAAACTCGTAGGCGCTCGCAACCCATTGAAATCGCGGGCTCAGCGCTACGCAAAACTTGCATGGCTTGAATTTCGCACCCCCGAGGGATGCACCGATTCGGGCGTATTGCCATGCCCAGCGCAACGAGCGGCCCAGAACGGCGGCACTGGGCACGCCACGTAACACCGGGTCATCGAACTCCCAACGGCGTCCCACACCGTCACATCAGACGCACCGCTGGTACAGGACAGAACCGCCCCGGCCAGCAGCCAACTCCCATATCGCATCACGCCTCCTCAACGCACCCCATGCATGACTCCGCAAGCTACTACGACCTTATTGAAACTACAGTGCCATACCGTCGAAGGCCCGACGCGCCAGGCCCCCCTGATACGGACGACGGAAAGATTTGCCGTACGCGTTCGAGCGTAGGTGGGAACTGCCAAGGCCGGGTCGAGAGCTGAAGAACCGAGTGTCCCTCACCGACCCGCAAGCGCGAGCCGGACACGGACTCTCGGGCGGCCGCGCGGTTGTCCTTCGAGCGATGGGTGTTAGCGACCACCCTTACCGACCTCAGCAAAGGCGATCGCGGTCACTCTCGGTGACCGTTTCACAGCGGGTTCAAAACACTACTGTCAGCGTGGTTCAAAGCACTACTGTCAGCGCGATCTCTGAAAGCAGCGTTGCCGTTCGATGGTCACGCCGAAGACCGTGACCTCACGCTCGCCGAGTTCACGCTCATCCGAACTACCCGTTTACGAACGAGCCCGCATCCGGCGGAAGACGACGAACACGCCAAGCAGGAGGAAGGCCCACGCCGGACCGTTGACGTTGCCGGAGCCCGTAGTGCAGCCGTCATCTGACGACGCGGCCGGGGCGACGCCATCGGCGCTGTCGTTGGCGTCGGTCGAGTCGGCCCCAACAGTGGCATCGGTGGCATCCGTGCCGTCGACCCCATCAGCGCCGACCGTGGCGTCAGTGCCATCGGTCGCGTCCGTGGCGTCAGTGCCATCGGCAGCGTCCGTGGCGTCAACGCCGTCGGCAGCGTCCGTGGCGTCGGTCGCGTCAGCGCCATCGGAGGTCTCCGGGTACTTGTTGTAGCGGGCCTTCGGCTCCTCGTAGTTGTTCGTGTTGTGGAAGTCATGTGAGTACGTCTGCCACTCGATGTCGTCCTTGCCGACGCCGCCCGTGGACTTCCAGGCAAACATCCAGCCGTTGCGGGTCGAGTTGAACACATCCCACTTGCCGTCGCCGTCGAGGTCACCGGCGCTCGGTGACGCGATGATCCAGCCGCCGGTGTTCTTCGGCCAGCCCGGCGGCTCGTCGCCGCGGTAGTTCCACGCGTGGACGAGATAGCCGCCCGAGCCGTTCAGCAGGTTCACCCAGCCATCGCCGTCGATGTCCACCGCGGTCGGGTTCATGAAGAACTGCCAGTCTTCGATCTTGCGTGGGAAGCCATCGATGAACCGGAAGGTGTCCGTGTCCCAACCCCCGACCTGATGATCGAACACGGCGCGTTTACCGCCTTCCGCGAATGCGAGCGCGAAGTCGAAGCCCGCGGTCCCCTTGAAGAAGTCGAGGCCACCCTTCTTGTCCAGATCCGCGAAGGTGCCCGAGTTGATGAGGACGAACGCCGGCGTGTCCTCGGAGTCCGAGAACTTACCGAAGTCGGCGTTGTTGACGTCAGCGAGCACGCCATCGAGGTTGGGGCGAAGGTACTTACTGCCGTCGGCTTTGTAGAAGGACGGGAAGTAGCCGACCGAGTCGAGGTTGGTTTCGAGCGTGCTGTCGCCATCGAGATCGGCGAGGACTGGATTGGCCGGGCTGCCACGTCCGACGAGCGGGAGCACATTGACCGCGATGCCGTTGAGTGTGACCGGCCAGCCGTCTTCGAGGGCCTCTTCGAGCTTGTCCGGTGCTGAAGCGCCCGTGTGGCGGATCGCGTAGGCGCGGCCTTCGTTCCCGCCATAGACCTCGTTGGTGCCGACCACGATCTCGGGGTAGCCATCGTTGTCGATGTCGCCTACCGCGGGGGTCACGATAATGTGCGCGAGCTCGTTTTCGAGTGGATCCCGGACGAGGACCGGGAAGCCATCGACGGGCTTGCCGTCGTGGTGCCAGACGTAGAGCTGGGCGTCCATGCCGGCCGCGATGATCTCGAGATCGCCGTTACCGTCGAGGTCGTAGAGGACCGGCGCGCCAAAGTACCCATCGTCTTTGAGGTGCTCCGGATCCGTGTTGCGGAACCACTCTTGATCGATCTTCTGCGGCCACCCGTCGGCGAGCTTCCCGTCCGTCCCGTATACGTAGACGAAGCCATCAAAGGTCGCCACGATGATGCTCAGCGCCGCAGTCCCCGTGAGGGCGCCGACGCCGATTCCGAGCATGAGCGTCTGGCGAGGGAGGGTCGGATCCACGTGGCCAGCGAGGTCACAGTCGCCTTTTTCGCCTTCTGGGCGGAACGCGCATATGTCATTGATGTTGAAGGCATAGGTCGGATCCATCTCGCGCCGGAACGGCAGCGCGATCGGGAAACCAGCAGCCTCCGAGCCGTCGATCTTGAACGCGTGAATGTATCCGTCCGTCGTCGCCACGACGACTTCTTCGGGGCCATCACCATCGATGTCGAAGATCTTGGGAGAGCCTTCCGCCGATGTGTTGAGGTTCTTGGGCCAGCCTTCGTGGAGATCAGGGTCGCTGATGAAGTGGCCGGCCTTGCGGAACTCGCTCTTCACAGGCTTACCGTTGCTCGTGGCCTCCACGCGCAGGCGCAGTGTGAAGGTCCACTGGTGCGCATCGACGAGCTTCTTCGCGAAGTCGATGGCCTTGGACGCCTCTTCGACGTTCCACGTGGCGAGGAGGCCCGGCGTGGTGCCGCCGCCGACGGCACCGGTGCCAGTCTTAATGGTCGTCCAGGTCCCCTTCGGATCGACCCCGACCGCCCATTCGAGCGTCCACGTGTAGTCCGTGTAGCGGGCCGGCAAGCCGTCGATACGCGCGCCCACGCGGCCGGTGACGTCGACGGTCTTGCGCTCGCGGACGTTGATGGGCTCGAACCAAAGGGGCGCGACGATGTCGGCTTCGGGCGGGATCACCTCGTCATAGATGAAGTCGAGGGAACGACGGGCGTTGTTGCGGCCATAGCCGAAGTGGAGGTCCCAGCCTTTGCCGCTCGGGAACTTGGTGTCGTCAGTGGCCGACTCGGGCACGTCGATGTCGTCGACGCTCATGATGAGCAGGCCGCGCAACTCCTCGGAGCTGAGCGGCGGATCGACGCCCTTGTCGAGTGCAGCCGAATAGATGAGACCGGCGTGGCCGGAGGTGATGCCCACGGCCTCGGAGCTACAGCCTCCGCCAGGGGTGGAGAGCAGGAGCTGGGCGCCGTAGTTGGTGCAGTTGTTGAAGTTGAGGAACGTCGTCGAGTCACGAGCGTCGCCGTCGTCATGGACGATGGCGTGGACGTAGACCGTGTGGTTGTTCGTGCCCGGCATGTTGTGGTGGAAGCTCAGCTCGTCGGCGGCTGATGCGATGATGACCACGTTGTTCCGGTAGGCGTACTCGATGGCAGCCTGGGCGTACGCGGAGTTGTTGACCGCGCCGAGCGCCTCTTGAACGACGCTCGCGCCCGAGTCCACGGCGAAGATGACGCCCGTCGCGAACTCGTTGACGTCGACGACGAACGAGTCGCCGACGCGAACGTTCAAGAGCGTGCACTCGGGGCAGACGCCCAGCCCGCCAATGCCGTTGTTGCCAGCGCCGACGGAGTCACGCGCCTCGCCCGTGCCGTGGCCGTAGCGGGTGTCGTCGTAGGGATCGTTGTCGCCACGGTACGCGTCCCAGCCCGAGATGTCGTCCGTGAACCCGTTGGCGTCATCGTCGACGCCATCCGAACAGGTTCGAATGAGATCGCCTGGATCGAGGATGCCGTTGTTGTTGCCGAGTGCGTCGCGAGCTGGCCCGAAGGCAGCGTCTTTTGCAAGGTAGTCTGCGATGTTGAAGATGCCGTCACCGTTGACGTCGTACTCGCTACTGCCCTTCGGAGGGACGTCGAGCGGGGCCGGGAGACAGCCCTTCAGCTCGGTACGGGACAGATAGTGCTTCATCTGCAGGTCGGGCTGGTCCCATTCGATCCCGGAGTCGAGGACCGCGACCACGACACGCCGGTCGCCGATCGTGTGCTGCCAAGCGCGGTCGGCGTGGATCCCGGTTCCGAGAGCCACCTCGACGGAGCGGAAGTTCTTGTTGTCGGCCCAATCAGCAGGGACGAAGGACCAGAAGTTCCACTCGCCGCCGGTGACCTTCCCGTTCGCATCGATGTTGATGTAGCTCGGATCGTCCGGGTACTGCAGGCGGGGGTCGTCGTTCGGTCCGTTCGGCCAGTTCGGGTTGGCGGCGCTGGCCGTGCTCGCCGTGACGAGGAGCGCTGAAGCGGCGGTGCCGAGGGCACGGGCCAAGGTTCGAGTCATGCGGGGAGATGTCGGGCGCATGTGGACCTCCGAGAGAACACGACGAGAGCAGGAGAAGGGCGGGCGAGCCGGTGACACGGACGCGGGTTTAGCGGCGAGAGATTACGTGGCGATCGGTGGCGAGTCCACCCACGTGTACGATGAAGTGGCATGGCATTCCACTTTGGCAGTCGAGGCGAGTCCCGCGCCCTACCTGACTCGCTCGCGCCCCCTTCCCCAGAGGGCTTAGGGCGGGCATAGTCGCGTACAGTCCGGGAGGGCTCCGCGCCAAGCTCTGGCTCCGTGAGCGGTGTTCCTGTGACTCAGGTCGGCCGCCCGCCCATCTCGACCTAGCCAATAGGAGCCACGATGCACCCAGCCCCTGCTGCCAAGACGACCGACTTCACCGAGATCGACACCACGGTCGCTCGAGTAAGAGCAAACGCCGACCGCTGGGTGGCCGTGTCGATTGCCGATCGGGTGCGCTACCTCGAGCGATGCATGGACGCCCTTCACGCGACGAGTGAGGGCTGGGCCGCCGCGACCTCGACGGTCCGCGGGATCGATCCAAACGCGCCGGGCGCCGCCGAAGCGTGGCTTTCGGAGCTGATGCCGACGATGCGAGCCTTCCGCCTCCTCGCAGGCGCGCTCCGCCACGGCGGACAGCCAACCCCGCCGAGCGTGAAGACGCGAGCTGGCGATCAGAAGGTGGTCCGCGTCTATCCGACCGATCTGATGGACAAGCTCCTCTTCACCGGCGTCACGGCCGACGTGTGGCTCGAACCGGGCCGCCCAGCGAGCCAGGGTGAGCTCTACCGGGAGAAGGCCGCCGGGAGGGCGCGTCCCGGCAAGCTGTCGCTCGTGCTTGGCGCGGGCAACGTCGGCTCGATCTGCCCGACCGACGCTATCTACAAGCTCTTCGTCGAAGACGAGGTCGTGGTCGTCAAGACCAACCCAGTGAACGCCTACCTCACGCCGTTCTGGGAGGCCACGCTGCGGCCACTCGTCGACGACGGCTTCATCGCGTTCATCGACGGCGGGCCCGAGGCGGGCGTTTACTTGACCCAGCACCCCGAGGTCTCGTCCATCCACATTACCGGATCCGACAAGACCTACGACGCCATCGTTTGGGGCGGCGACCCTACCGAGCAGGAACGCCGCAAGGCGTCGGGCGAGCGCGTCAATACGCGCCACGTCGCCGCCGAGCTCGGTTGCGTCACGCCGGTCTTCATCATCCCGGGCGAGTGGTCGGACAAGGAGATGGCGTATCAGGCGCGCGCCGTAGCCCTTATGGTCACCAACAACGCGAGCTTCAACTGCACGGCGGGCAAGGTCCTCGTCACATGGTCACGATGGCCGCAGCGCGAGCAGTTCATGGGTGCGCTGAAGCATGCCCTGGCCGAAGCGCCCGTCCGCAAGGCCTATTATCCGGGCTCTGCGCAACGCTACGACGCGTTCATGAAGGCCTACCCAAACGCCGAAGTCGTAGGGCGTCGCGCCGAGGGTGCCATCCCGTGGACCCTCGTCCCGAACGTGCCGGTCGAGGGCGACGAGTACGCGTTCACCCACGAAGCGTGGTGTGGCGTCCTGGCGGACACGCCCCTCGAAGCGAACAACCCTTCGGAGTTCATGCAGAGAGCGACCCAACTCGCCAACGAGAAGCTCTGGGGCACGCTGTCCTGCAACCTCATCGTCGACCCGCGCGCTCGTAAGGTCAACGCTGCCGCGTTCGACGCGATGGTAGCCGACCTCCAGTACGGCGGCATCGGCATCAACATCTGGGCCGGCGCCATCTTCGGGCTCGCCAGCCCGCCCTGGGGCGCCTTCCCGGGTCATACTCCCGAGGACATCCAGTCAGGCACTGGCTTCGTCCACAACACCTTCCTGCTCGACCACCCGCAAAAGACGGTGCTTGAAGCCCCCTTCACCATCTTCCCCCCACCGGCGTGGTTCGATGGGCACCGCGGCGCGCTCGAAGTCGGGCGTCGAATCGTGAAGATGGAGTACCAGCGGTCGTGGCTCGCACTGCCCGGACTCGTGCGACACGCCCTCCGTTCCTGATCTCGTCACCGACCCTTGGCCCCAGCGAGCCCCTATGAAGAGCACTCAGCAGTTCCAACAGATCGAACCAAACGGGCTCGAATGGACCAGCGCATCCGACATCGTCATCGCGTGGAACGATGAGAGTCACTTCACCTACCGGCGGGCGTTCCTGAGGGAACACTGCCCCTGCGCGACGTGTCGCGGAACCCACGGTTCGACAAACACGTTGGTCAAAGAGCTCGCGCCTCCTGCGCCGCCGCCCCCCGGGAAGAAGGCGTCCTTCGCCATAATGGCCGGTCCGAAGCCGCCATCCCGGGATGTCGCGACGACACTGACGTCAGCCGATCCGGTAGGGGCCTACGCAATGCGGCTGTCTTGGGGAGATGGTCATACGAGCGGCATCTACTCCTGGCGATACCTGAGGTTTTTGGGTGAAGTCATGGAGGGCCGGGCCACCGTGAGCGAGCTCGAGTGATCGCCTCAGTGGTCCCGCCAATCCCAACTCTAGGAGGGTAACGGGGCCCGCGCCACGCTTGACAGCGGCCCAGTCGGGCGGTAAACCACCGCCAGTCGCAGGGAACTGCGTCGCACGCGAAAGTGGCGGAATTGGTAGACGCGCAAGATTCAGGTTCTTGTGGGCTCACGCCTGTGGGGGTTCGAGTCCCCCCTTTCGCACTGCGGAGCCCGTCCCCGCCGACTCTCTACAGAGGGCCGGCGGGGCGGCTCACCTCTCCCTGTTCATCGCAGAGATATCACCTCGGGAGGTCGACTTGGTTACACGAGAGACCGCGCGCGGAAGCAGAGCGGTCAGCGCCTCGGCATGGCTGTTGATGTCGCTAGTCCTGTTCGCTGGACCCGGCTGTCGAACCGCGGAAGAGAAACATCTCGAAGCGTCGCTCGCGCTGTACTCGCAAGCACTCGAGGTCATCGAAAGTAACGCTGCCAACCCCAACGAAGGGCTCGCCGCGCTAGCGAAGCTCGAGGAGGACTCGCGTGGGCAACGGTCGGCGACGCGGGCCGAATTCGTCGCCGCCCTCGAAAAGCTCGACGAGCCACAACGGAAGGCCTTCAACGACGAGGCGAAGACCCGCTCAGACCCTCTCCGTGCGAAGCTAGATGCGGCGACGAAACGTTACCCGGAAGACCGGCGTCCACGTATTCGGCAGCTGCTCAATCAGCTCCTGCGCTGATGTGTCTGAATGGCTGATAGGATGGACAGAATCCCTGCCCCCGCGTGAACGGGGGCAGGGACCTTGCCCCGAAAAGGCCGTCGTGTAGCGCTAAGCGGAACCCCTTTGTTGTGACAAAGGGGGTTCCGTGTGGCTGCTTCAGGCTTCCCACTACGCGGTGGGCATGCACAACACAGCCGGGGACAGATCCCGTAAAATACGTCAGAGGTTCCACACTTGGCGCAATCGCAAACCCCACAGGGTCTTGATGAGGAGCTTATCCCTCCTATCCCGCGGGTCAACGCGCCGGCGCAAAGTTTCTTCGAATGGCGCTTCGTCGCCCTCGGGTTGCTCCTGCCCGGGATTGGGCTCTTCCTTCGAGGCCGCCGATGGGACGGGCTCGCGGTCTTCGTCGGTACGGCCTGGGCCGTGGCTATGTCGGCCCTCGTTGGCAATCGGCTCGTTCGCGTTGCGGCGATGGCGGAGGGCCTGGATCCGCCGCCGTGGAGCGCCGCGTCGCTGTGGGCAGATGGCCTAGTCGCCAGCGTCTCGGAGTCGAGTGCCCTGCCCTGGCCGCTCATCGCGATGCTGATTCACGTTGGTGCCGCGCTGTTCAGCGCCATTCGAACGACCTGATGACCTAGCGGCGTCTCCGAGTGGTCTTCTTAGAAGGCAGGCGCAGCGGCTGCAGATGGACGCTCAGCCCAAAGTGGTCGCTAGGGTGCAGGCGCGGGCCGTCCGCGGGTGCCCCTTTGGGTCGTGGCAACACCTTCGTGAGCACCACGGCGGCCTGACGCACCCGCCATGCGCCGATTGAGCAGATCCGGTCCAAGCGTCGGCTCGGCTCGCTCGCGTAGCCATTGTTCTTGGCCAACGCGTTCTTCTTCACGTCCCACGTGAATCCCGGGAGGCGGCGATGGCGTGAACGGAACGCGTCGGTGCATCGCCGAAGCAGAGCGTCTTCGGGCGCACCGTCTCCGAAGTTCATGTCCCCACCGATGAAGCCGTGTCCCGTCCCGCGCAGCCGATCAAGGAACGCCAGGGCCGAGGTGAGCTCCGCCTGGCGTCGTTTCACCGCCGTGAGCTCGGGGCTGAGGTGGACGTTCACCACGGCGAACTGGAGGTCTCGAACTCGAATGGTCGCCCCGAGCGCTGGCCGCCCCCGGCCAGGTAAGACCACGGATTCGCTGTCGACTAGCGCATGACGGGTCGCGATGGCCAAACCGCGACCGGTGTCGGGGTTCTGGCGATGGGCGACCGCGTAGCCCTTCGGAAGCACTCGTTGCGCCTGGGCGGCGGCGGGCGGCGCGACCTCTTGAAAGATCACGACATCCGGCTTCGTACGGCGAAGGTACGCCGCGATGGCGAGCTCACGGATCCGTGGCGAGTCGAGATGAGCTCGGAGGTTCAAGGTGAGCACGGTCAGCGTGCGGGAGAGGACGGGCGGTCGTGGTCGTCTGGGCCGCTCGGCCCACGCAGTGGCCGTGGCGAGCAGAGAGAACAACAGGAAGCCGACGACGACGACGGCGAGGGAGTTGCGATGATGAGCTGCGCGGCTGTTCGCAAGCCGGCATGTGATGAAGGTCGCCACGCACGGTCCATGCCATCCCGCACCCTTGGCGACAAGTTCTCGCCCGCATGAGCCCCAGCGTCGCGGCGACGACGACGGCACGCTACACTCTCGGCCATGCCGGCGGCGCCACCCATCAGCTCCGAACTCGAACCGAGGTCCTATCCGCGAAACGTGGGCTGGCACTCGCTCCCCATCACGACGACATGGGACGGTCGAGCCGCGAACGTCCGCGCCTGGGTCGCCTTTCGTCTCACGGACGACCTGCTCGAGGTCGCCGGCGGTGCCGTCGAAGAGGCGCCCGTATCTCCGCTCCTGCCAACGGCGGCGCGCACCGAGCGGCTTTGGGAGTACTCGGTCGTCGAGCTGTTCCTGGTCACAGCCGCTGGCTACCTCGAGCTCGAGCTTGGACCCGACGGGCGCTACTTGGCCTACTCGTTCGGCGCACCGCGAGAGCGAACCGCGTCTTACGAGGCTCACCAAGCGGGAGCGATCCCCATGCTCCCCGGAGCAGGCTGGGCTAGCGTCGCGATCTTCGATCGTAAATCGGTGTTCCGAATGGCCGGAGGCCCTGTGCAAAAGCTGAACGCGTTCGCACACTTGCCGGGGCTCACTGCTGCCGCACCGGCTGCGGGGCGGGCGACGCTCTTCGCCTTCCACCCACTCCCTGGCGACCGGCCCGACTTCCATCAACCGATGCGCTTCCCAGGATGGCGCGGGCCATGAGCAAGAAGGCGTTTTGCATCTGCGGGCTGACGAAGAGCCCACCGTGGTGCGATGGCTCGCATGCGAGCCTGGGCAGGTCCGAGAGGAGCCTCTCGACACCGCTGGCCTTTCGGGACCCGCGCAGAGCTCAGCGGCCGAGCCTCCTCGCGACGCCGACCCTTGACAACGAGCCACTCATGGACGAAACCGCAGTCGAGGGTGTGGGCGTTACGCTCCGTGTCGTTGCCCCCACGGCAACTGGCCACACCGCCCCCGCGCTCAGTGAGGTTCCCATGTCGCTGCCCATCCGAGGTTCCTTGGCTCTAAAAGACGTCGAAGCCCGCATCGCAGCCGCCCTCCCGGGCGCTCGCGTCACGGTGACCGACATGACGGGCTCGGGCGACCACCTCGACGCCCAGGTCGTCTGGTCTGGCTTCGAAGGAAAGTCACTCGTCGCGCAGCACCGCTCCGTAAACCAAGCGCTCGCGGAGGAGCTCAAGGGCCCCATCCACGCGCTGAAGCTGACGACCCTCACGCCGGAACAAGCAGCGCAGAAAGGCCTCGGCTGAGAGCTAACAGACTCTCTGTTCGTGACCCTAGCCATCACCACCGACTTCGGTCGGTCGAACTCCGCCGGCATATCGCGGCGCGTCAATTGAGGAGTGACCCATGTCCCGAGACGTCAACGCAGAGCTCAAGCAAGCAGTCGAGTCCAACAAGGTCATCTTGTTCATGAAGGGCACGCCGTCGTTCCCCCAGTGCGGTTTCTCCGCCACGATCGTCGAGATCATGAAGCAGCTTCAGGTGCCGTTCGCCGGCGTGAACGTGCTCGCTGACCCCGAAGTCCGTGAAGGCATCAAGCAGTTCTCTGACTGGCCGACTATCCCCCAGCTCTACATCGGCGGTGAATTCATCGGTGGCTGCGACATTACGAAAGAGCTCTTCGCGTCCGGCGAGCTGAAGAAGAAGATCGACGCGACCCTAGCCGCCTGACGAGGGTGTTGCACCCGCTCTGGTGGTGGCCTGAAGTCGCGGAGACGGTCCCGATGCCGGCGCATTCGGCGCCGCCCTGGGATCCGTCTACTCCCCTGCGCGTCATGACGTGGAACGTTCAGTTCTTTGCCGGCGCCGGCTACGTCTTTTTTTACGATCTCCCCGGGTGGTCGGGTCCCGACCGCCGCCCATCGCCTGTGGCGTGCGCCCGCTCGCTTCGGCAGGTCGCTGCTGTCATCGAGGAGGAAGCTCCGGACGCGGTGCTCCTGCAGGAGCTCGACGACGGCGCCGCCCGCACCGACCTCGCCGATCAACTGCGTCAGCTTCAGAGTGAGCTACGGTCCCCCTTTCCAGTGGCCCTCAGCACCTTCTATTGGCGCGCCCGCTTCGTCCCTCACCCGAAGGTGATGGGCCCCGTAGGTCTGAAGCTCGCGATCTTGTCACGCTTCCAGCTTCGCTCCGCCCGTCGCCATCAGCTTCCACGGATGCCGGGCTCTCCAGTCCATCAAGCGTTGAACTTTCACCGCGCCATCCTCGAGGCGCGGGTCGCAACCACTGCTTCGCCGTCATGTCCAAAGGGTGAGGTTGCGCTGTTGTGCACCCACCTCGACGCGTTCGCTCAAGGGTCGGACACCATGCAGCGTCAGGTCGCCAAGGTCGGCGCCGTCCTCTCAGAGCTAGACCGCGAGCGGGTCCCCTGGGTCATTGGCGGCGACTTCAACCTGCTCGGCAGCGACTCGGCGTATGGCCGGCTGATGCCACACGACGAGCCAATGTACCAGCCGACGACCGAGCTCGCGCAGCTCACGCGTCAGTACCGCTCGCATCCTTCTCCCGCCGACCTCGACGGCCCTGATGAAACCCGGTACCGGACCTACATCCCAAACGATCCCCGAGCGGACGGCCCGGACCGCACCATCGACTATCTGTTCATGAGCGAGAGATGGCAGCTCTCGACGAGGTCGGTGCGGCAGGACTCCGTGGCGATGAGCGCGTCCGACCACCTCCCTGTCATCGCGACCCTCTCGCTCGAGGCGCGCAACCCCGCGGCCTGAGAGGACCGCCGTTCAGGAGGCGTCTGACGCGTCTTCGGCGAGCGCCGGACCATTGACCGAGGCCTTGGTGTTGATGCGCCAGTTGTTGTTGCCCCACCACGGCGGGCTCACCTTTCGGTTGAGGGTGCCGCCGATCCGGTCCCAGAACGTAAAGACCGCACCGAGGTTGAAGTTCTTGAGACCGTACGCGTGGTGGAGGTTGTGATCCTTGGTGGAGAGCCAAACGGAGTTGCCCACGAAGTTCATCGACGAGTGCACCACCGTCGCCCACACCATGAGTCCGATGTTCAATGCATAGACTGTGTACACATGAAACGGCAGAATGAAGAGCGGCAAGACGTACGGCAAGATGCCAGAGAGCAGCGTCTCGAGCGGGTCGATCGCGATCCCCGACCAGGGTACGGGCGGGCGGCAGGCGTGGTGGCGGAAGTGGGACTTCTTGTAGACCCACGGCATGTGTAGGACGAGGTGGCCGAGGTAGAAGACCAGGTCCCACAGCAGGATGTAGATGGGCAGGCTGAGCACCCACCACAGCCAGCCATAGCCTGCAAACTCGGTGTAGAGGAGGCTGATTCCATGGGTCTCGGCGAGGACCGAGAAGCCTTGAAGGATGGGGGACCCGACGATCAGCGAGGCGATACCCCACTTGAAGTCATGCCGGAACACGTCGCGATTTACTTTCCGGTTCCAGTACCTCGACACGATGGAACCCGACACGAGGTACAAGACGATGGCGATCGACCCGCTGATGAGGGATCGCAACAAGAACTCATTCAAAGGCCACCTCACTCGGTGAAGCACACGTCAGCGCCCGGCTGGCTCAAGGGCCAGGCTGAGTGCGGGCCACGACTATCGGAGAAGGTCTCGGCGAGGTCAATGTTGATGCCACTCGATGCGTGTTGTCGCTGACCGATGTTGGCGTAGGTGACAGACCAACCCAATCTGGGCGAGTATGCGACATGGCCGACTCACAACACGACGACCGCCTCCGCAGCGGCAACTTCAGCCCGTCCCTCTACAACGACGACCTCGCGCCGACGCCGCCGGAGCAACGGACGTGGACACGCTGGAACATCGCCGCGCTTTGGGTCGGCATGGCGGTGTGCATCCCAACCTACACACTCGCGGCGAGCCTTCTGACCTCGGGGCTCTCATGGGGCGTCGCGGTCGGGATAATCCTGCTTGGCAACCTCATCGTGCTCGTACCGATGGCGCTGAATGGCCACCCGGGCACGAAGTATGGCATCCCGTTCCCGGTGCTGGCGCGCGCCTCCTTCGGCACCCGCGGCGCCAACGTACCGGCGGTACTGCGGGCTCTGGTCGCCTGTGGATGGTTCGGGATTCAGACCTGGTTCGGCGGACTCGCGCTCTATCAACTCGGCATCGCGCTCTGGCCCGAGCTCGCTAGCTCACCGCACCTCGGCGACTTCCTGGGGATCAACCGGGCGCAGCTCATATGCTTCCTCGGCTTCTGGGCGCTCAACATGGTCTTCGTGGTGAACGGCATGGAGTCGGTGAAGTGGCTGGAGAGCTGGTCGGCGCCAGTCCTCATCGCCGTTGGCGTCGGGCTGCTGGCCTGGGGCTGGTCCTCGGGTGGTGGGCTCGGACGCGTTCTCGATCACGCCAGCGAGCTCGGACGTACGCCGCTCACCGTGCAAGTGACTGAAGGCGAGCCGGCTCGGCTGAAACTGGACCCGGCTCAGGTCGACGGGGTGCGTCGAGCGACCGAGTGGCGGGTCGCCGTAACCAAAGGTGACGGGGTCGAGGAGCTGGTCAAGGCGTCGCGTTGGGAGCCACTGAACGCGCTCGACGTGTCGGTACCGGTGGGCGCAGCCGCCGCTGGAGAGGTCCTACACGTCGCAGTACAACTGCGGGACGCCAATAGTCCGAATGGGACCGCAGTGCTAAGGGCCGATCCAAAGGTCAACCCGGCCGGGGCCCCACCGAAGACAGGGGCCGACCTCGGCTTTCTCTTTGGCGTCATCCTCCCCGCGCTTACCGCCATGGTAGGGTATTGGGCCACGCTGTCGCTCAACATCCCGGACTTCACGCGATACGCGAAGTCACAACGAGATCAGGTCATCGGTCAGACGGTCGGGCTCCCGCCGACGATGGCGTTCTACTCGTTCATCGGGATCGTCGCGACCTCTGCGGGCCTGGTCGTTTTCCCCAATGTGCTGACCGCGAGCGACGCGCCGTGGGATCCGGTCACGCTGCTTGGCCGCTTCGAGTCCCCATGGGTCTTGGCGCTCACCATGTTCGCACTCTCGATCGCGACGCTCACGACCAACATTGCCGCCAACGTCGTCTCGCCTGCGAATGATTTCGCCAACTTGGCGCCGAAGTACATCTCGTACCGCACGGGCGGCATCATCACGGGCGTTCTTGGGGTCCTGATGATGCCGTGGAAGCTGCTCGCGACGGCGGGGAGCTACCTCTTCACTTGGCTCATCGGCTACTCGGCCCTGCTCGGGCCCATCGGCGGCATCCTCATCGCCGACTACTTCATCCTCCGAAAACGCACCCTCTATGTCGCCGAGCTCTACCGGGAAGACGGGCGCTACGCCTTCGGGGGGAGCGGCGTGAACTGGCGGGCCATGCTTATCCTGGCGCTCTCGGTGCTACCCAACGTGCCGGGCTTCCTCGCTGCGGCCGGGGTCGTGTCGGCGGATGATGTCCCGGACGTCTTCGAGACCATGTACACCTATGCGTGGTTCGGCGGCTTCGCGATCGCGTTCGGGCTCTACGTGCTCTTCGGGCTCCCGAAAGATCAGCACGAAGCCGTCGAGCGGACCTGACGTCCGCTCATGCGGCGGTGGTGCCCAGCGACGCATGCAGCGCGCTCAACGCGACGACTGCACGCTCGACCTTGAACTGAGGCAGGCCGCCGAGCGCCGTCGACAACATCTCCACTGACCAGCCGAGCACCTCGGCAGGTGCCTTTCCAATGATCAGCTCTGTCGCAATGCTGGCTGCCGCGATCGTGGCGGCGCAGCCCTGGGCTTCGAAGCTGGCTGATTCGATGACGTCGCCCTCGACACGCGTGTAGAAGCGGACGGTGTCGCCCGCCTTATTCACCGCGGAGCCGACCCCGGTGGCGTCGCTCATGGCCCGGCTATTTCGAGGGTGGAGGAAGTGATCGATGGCGGCGCGGCTGTAATACTTGTTCAAGAGGCAACCTCGAGGGCCATCATAGGCCTGAGCGACCTTGGTCGCCAATGGGGCCTCTTGGCCGACCTTCTAGACCCCCTCGAAAGCCTCAGTCTCGACCGACGACGTAACGAGGACTGCCCCCCGGGATGACGGGACTGCGACTGCTTCAATGCGCTTGATCCCGCGTTGGTCGAGCACGACGCGGACGCGCTCCGTCTCAACCTTGGCCTCTTTGCCGTGGCCCTTGGTGAAACGCATCACCAGGTTCACGTGGTAGACGCGCGCACACTTCACGTGGTGGAGCTCGTGGGTGTCTGGGTCCACGATCGTATGCATCTCGTAAGGATCGTCCATCCGGTCGCGGAGATGGGACAGGTTGAAGCGGATGATGTCATTGAGCCCGTCAACGCCGGCGATTCGCTGCTGAAGCGCGTCCGACGAGAGCGTGACCTGCTTGTGATAGCGAATGACCGTCTCAGGTCGGCCGTCGGTCGCTGCACGGCCCTGATGGTCGATGTGCCGCAGCTCCCGAACCAGTGCTTCTACCTTGGTGGCATCCTGTATCGAGACCGACTCACGGCATTCGCCGAGCACTTCACCGGTCGTCTGGTCGCGCACTTCGAGGCGCTTGTCTGGAAGCCAGCGTGAGAAGAAGCTGCCGAGACGCTGCTTGCCCCACTCCTTGATGCGATCCTTGAGGATGTAGGACAGCACCGCGAGCGCGATGAAGGTCACGGAGAAGGACGCCATGAGCGGCTGCATGAACACGGCGACGACGACCGCGAAGAGCATCGCGAGTCCAGCAGCGACCATGCCCGTCACGTTCGTGACGACCACGCCCGACTCCGCCCGGCGTATGTCGAGGTACAGAACCGAGCTCATGATGCGCTTCAGGACATGCCGACGATGTGGGAGGGACTCGTTGTCGTCGTCCGGGAGCACGAAGCTCGGGTAACCACGCCCTCGCCGGAAGCGATAGGCGGAGACCGCTTGCTCCGCGAACGCATGGCGGACCGGCCCGAGGACGTCGCTGCGGTCGAACTTGGCCGTACCATCGAGGATCTCCACGACGCGCGTCGCGAGCTCCTCGACGTTGATCGCCGTGAACTCGTCCACCGCGTGAGACACCTCCTCGATCTGATCATCGACGTGGGGGTGCTCCGAGAGACCAGAGACCTCCCGAACGCGCCGCCAGACGATGTCGACCTCCTCTCGGAGGCGCATCAGCATGGTGGCAAGCTCGGCGACGCGGGCGTCGAGGGTCCCGTTAGTGAGCTTCTCCACGCCTCGAAAACGACGCTTGACCTCGGCGAACTCGTCGCGAAGAGCAGAACGGAAGATGCAAGCGAGCAGCTTCAGGCGGTGAACGAGCGGGAGGGGATCGAGTCGCTCACCGGCGAGGATCCGCTCGATCGGGTGCGCGATCTCGTTGAACCAGCGGTCGGCGGGACCGGGCTGGGCCAGAGCGTGCAGCGCGACTCGGGGGGTCTTCAGCCGGGCGAAGGCGATGGTGTCTTCGTAGAATCGCGACGACGAGTAGCTCGACGACGTGATCCCGAGGGTTCGAGGCAAGAAGATGAACGCCTCGACGCCATAGCGTTGCCGCTTCAGCTGCGGGTCGATCTCGTAGGCGAGCTTGAGCTCGAGCTGGTTCGAGTCGTGTTGTTCGAGACGCCGTCCGAGCATTGAAGAGTATAGACCTCCGGGAAGTGACACTCGAAGCGACTCGAGCGAGCTACCGCGCCAGGGATCTGGCGCTAGAAGACGCGGTTCGAACCGCATCAACCGTGACACTAAGGTGACGGGACGGTGACGGCAAATCTGGAGCGAATTTTCGTCCAGAAGCTCCGGAAAAGTGAGGGCGTTTCGGCGGAGTACGCTGGGCGAGTATGGACGCGCCGGTTCAGCCCCGAGAAGGTGACGGTGGTTCCCCGGGAGCTCGGTGTCGGTCAGGCCACGCCGATGGCGCGCAGCCGCTCCATCAGCATGTCTTCGGCGCGCACGGCAGGTCCGAATGCCGGGTCGAGTGGCGTCAGTAGCCCGTCCGGATGCGGGTGCACGAAGAAGGGCAGCGAGTAGCGGCCCCCGTCACTGACGTCGGGGTTGACGACGCGGTGCGTCGTGGACGGCATACGACCGGCCGTCAGGTACTGCATCATGTCACCTGTGTCGGCCACGAGGACGTTCGGCGGCACGACCGTCGGCGTCCATCGACCGTCGCGGGTCAGGAGCTCGAGGCCGGGTTTGGTGCTCGCGGGGAGCAACGTGATGAGGTTGATGTCCTCGTGGGCGGCAGCGCGCACCGCACCTGGGATACGGCCTGCGGGCACGTCCGGGTAATGCAAGACTCGCGCGACCGTGTTGCCGTTCTTCACGAGGTCGTCGAAGAAGTGCGCTGGCAGGCCTAGGTAGTGGCCAATCCCGCGGAGTAGCGTTAGCGCGACGCGTTCGCAGCTCGTGAAGTACTGACGAAAACGCTCGCCAAACTCCGGGACCTCGTCCGGGAAGCGGTTGGGCGGGACCTTCTCGGACAGCGTGAGCGGGTGGTCGGCAGGCAAGTCACGACCGAGCTGCCAGAACTCCTTGAGGTCTGAGACGTCTTGCCCCATGGCCTTCTCGACGCCGAAGGGCGTGAAGCCGCGTTGACGACCCGAGGGCACGTGTTCGTAGCGACGCTTGACGTCATCGGGGAGGTTGAAGACCCGAGCGGCCGCCTCGTAGAGCCCGCTTAGGAACGCGGCGTCGAGCGGGTGGCCCACGACGGCGACGAAGCCGAGGTCCGACAGCCCTTCACCGAGGGCCTGGGCGAAGCCGGGAAAGTCCGAGTCCGCTTGGCGGAGGTCGACGACGGGAAGATTACTGACGACCGGGTCGCTCATGGGGGCGGATGCTCCTACTCCTCGATGATCGCTTTGAACATCTCGAAGATCGCCTGATGGCCGGCCTCCGAGGGATGAAAACAGGTGATGTCGAACCACAGCTCGGCATCTGGCCCCTCGTAACACCGGTTGGTGGTGTCCGCATCGGGACCGGTAGCGACGAAGCCGTGGCCGCAGAACTGCTCGAGCATCATCATCATGTCGACCTGGTGCTTCACGGCGATGCGCATGAACTCCTCGACGAGGTGGACGACGATCTTCCCTTGCGCGTCCTTGTCGGCCCACTCTTTGAAACCGGCGACTTCAGCCATGTTGATGTCGATGGCGCTGAGGTCGAAGGTGCCGACGAACGGGATCTCGATGGAGGCCGGCTTACACGCCGACGTGATCCCCGAGCCATCTGTGAACTCGAAGGGGTTGGCGTAGACGACGTAGACCCCGTTCGGGAAGCGCCCGGGCTCCTTCAGCCACGTGATGGCGTCATCGAGGTAGTCAGCAGCCTGCTGCGCTTGCGCCGCGAGCGCTGGATAGCCGGCCGCGACCTCTTCGGGGGTAGCGTCACCGCCCTTTTGGGTGATGGACGAGACGTCGTTGCCGCCCATCGTGAAGACGACGAGCGTGGTCTTG